>CAJKSP010000006.1 GCA_905202595.1 uncultured Sutterella sp. | reverse complement strand
CATCTTATTCGCTTGAACTCGATTCGAAGAAATTCAATCGGGCTTCGCACGATGGACCTTATATCCTCCTCAAGGAAGAGGTTTTACGGCCCTTTTGATAACCGCGAACAGCCGCCTGAAGCGCTATCGCCAACGTAACGAAAGCGTTCAGGCGCCGGGGCGCCTGCCGGCGGACTAGCGAGCCTTCTGCGCGGCCGCTTCGAGCAGCGCCTTGCGCTTCGCGATCATCTCGCGGCTGCAGTCGGCCTCGCTCGTCGCGCGCTCGACGCCCGGCGGCAGCATCGCATCCAGCCGCTTCCAGTCGAACTGTGGGCCCGGATCGATTTTTCTGCCCGGCGCGATGAATTCATGGCCGGTGACGAATCGCAGCGGCAGCAGCGCCGCAAGGCGCTTGAGCAGTCCGCCGAGCGCGTCGTACTGCGCCGCTTCAAAAGGCACGGCCTCCGTGCCCTCGAGCTCGATGCCGACGGAGAAGTCGTTGCAGGCGTCGCGGCCCCGAAAGTTCGACAGCCCCGCATGCCAGGCGCGCTTGAAGATGTCCACATACTGCGCGATGCGGCCGTGCCGGTCGATGAAGAAGTGCGACGATACGCGCAGCCCTCGAAGGCTCTCGTAGCCGGGCTTCTCCGCGTCGATCTCTCCCATGAAGAGCGCGTCGATGTCGCTGCCGCCGAAGACCCCGTGGGGCAGCGAAATGAAATGCACCACAGCCAGATCGACGGCCGCGCCCGCCGGACGCTCGTCAAAGTGGGGCGACGCCCGATGCTCAATGCCGGCAAGCCAGCCGGCATCCTTCTCCATGCTCATGCCGCTCTCCTAAAAGCTGACAGAAAAGCCGCCGCAGGCTCCTTTGCCCTGACGGCGGCTCATGAGGCAGACAGCCGCTGCTGAGCGCTAGGCGCGCTTGGCGTCTGCGTCGCGGCACTTGGCCGAACAATAGACTTTGGCGCCGCGGCGAACGGCTTCGCGCTTCGGGAAATAGATGCCGCAGTAGCTGCATTTTTCCATCGGCTCGCCCAGCCGCTCCGTCTTCTGAATGCGCTCTTCGCGCTCGCGGCGCAGCGCCTCAAGCTCGACCCGCTCTTCGTTCGATAGGCTGTTGCGCCGCCTCGAAATCGCCCAGGCGATGCCGATCACGAGAAAGAGCCCGACAAAGAAAAGGATGCGTCCCATAGGTGCGCTGAACTCCGAAGCCGTCCGCTACTTGAAGGAAAGAATGAGGCTGTAGCCGAGATAGGCGATCACGAAGACCGCAATGCCCGCCCAGAACCAGCGCAGCGCCGTCTTGGCGCGCCAGCCGGCAAAGCGGCGGCCGCAGAGCAGAATGCCGAAGAGCACCCAGGCGATCCACGTCATGACCGTCTTGTGGTCGAAGTGGAAGTAGACGCCGTACGTCTCGTTCGTGGCCAGAGCGCCGAGGATGAGCACCATCGTCATGCAGGCGAAGCCCACGGCGACGATGCGGAAGAAGATGCGCTCCATCACGACAAGCCCCGGCATCGTATCAAGGAACTTCGGCTGTTCGATCGTCGTTCTGAGATAGCGGTTCTGCAGCCCCATCAGCACGGCGTGCACGACGGCGATCGTCATGAAGCTGTAGGCCGCCACGGCGAAGAGCAGATGCCAGCGGAAGAGCGTCGTCCATTCGGCAGCCGCGATGATCGGCTCGGCCGGGAAGAGAATCGGAGAGACGGCGCCGAAGGCCGCTGCGATAAGGATGATGCCGAACTGGCCGTGCAGCCGGTGCACCCAGGATTCAATGAGGAGCACGAGCACGGCGAAGAGCATCATCGCCGAGACGCAGAATCCGAATCCGAAATGCACGGAGCCCGGCTGAAAGAGCTCGCCTTCGATGGCGTAGCCGTGAAGCAGAAGGCCGAGGATCGCGGGCCAGCGCAGAAGACTCGACGCCTTCGCGCCTTCGCCCTTCATGCTGGCGACGATTCCGATGCCGGCGGCAAGATAGAGAAGCGCGGCGAGGCCGGCGCAGATGGTGAGCGATGTCATGACTGAATGGCTTGTTGTACTTGTTCTGCGAAGCGCGGCGCAGTTTCCTGCGCCGTCCGGCGCCGTTCGAACGGCCGTCAGGACGGGCGGCCGTCGAAGCGCCTCAGAGGGAAAGTCCGCAGTTCGATTCCGATCCCTCTAGAATAAGTCGCCTGCCGAAGGCACCGTCTGATGCGCCTGAGAGGCGCCTTGCGCCTGGGGCGCGGGACGTCCGTCAGATCGGCAGAATTCATTTTATAGCCCCCGCCCCTTACCGGACGCTGATCGCCCTTGCGCGCCCAGCCGGCGCGCAGAGACCGCAGGCGCCGCCCCGAAGGGCCGGCTGATTCCTTTTCCTCTCCCGTTTTCACGCCCATATGCTCGACTCACTCAGCCAGCGCCTCTCTAAGATCGTCAAGACGATGCGCGGCCAGGCCCGCCTCACCGAATCCAATACGAAGGACATGCTCCGCGAGGTGCGCCTCGCGCTTCTTGAAGCGGACGTCGCCCTCCCGGTGGTGCGCGAAGTGCTCGCGCGCATCAAGGAAAAGGCCATGGGCGAAGAGGTCGTCGGCAACCTCAACCCCGGCCAGGCGCTCGTGGGCGTCGTGCAGCGCGAGCTCACGGCCATCATCGGCGGCGACCTGCCCCCTGAAGAGCGCGAAGTCAATCTGCGCGTGCAGCCGCCGGCCATCATCCTGCTTGCAGGCCTGCAGGGCGCGGGCAAGACGACGACCGCAGGCAAGCTCGCCAAGCACTTCATCGACCAGAAGAAGAAGGTCCTCACCGTTTCCTGCGACGTCTACCGCCCGGCCGCCATCGAGCAGCTCAAAGCCGTCACGGCGCAGGCCGGCGCCGCCTGGTTCCCGAGCGAAACGGGCGAGAAGCCCCTCGACATCGCTGCGGCGGCAGTCTCCGAAGCGCGCCGACGCTTCTACGACATCCTCATCGTCGACACGGCAGGCCGCCTCGCTATCGACGAAGCGATGATGAATGAAGTCGCCGAGCTCGAGCACTTCCTCAAGCCGGCCGAAACGCTCTTCGTCATCGACGCCATGCTCGGCCAGGACGCCGTCAACACGGCGAAGGCCTTCAACGAACGGCTCCCCCTCACGGGCGTGGTGCTCACGAAAGCCGACGGCGACAGCCGCGGCGGCGCGGCGCTCTCCGTGCGCTACGTCACCGGCAAGCCCATCAAGTTCATCGGCACCTCGGAAAAGCTCGGCGGCCTCGAGCCCTTCGACCCCGAAGCCATGGCCTCGCGCATTCTCGGCATGGGCGACATCGTCGGCCTTGTGAAGGACGTGACGAAGTCGATCGACATCGCCGAAGCGCAGAAGCTCGCCAAAAAGCTCCAGTCCGGCGACCGCTTCGACCTCAACGACTTCCGCGCCCAGCTCGCGCAGATGAGCGGCATGGGAAGCTTCTCCTCCATCCTCGACAAGCTCCCGGCGCAGTTCCAGCAGGCCGCGAGCAAGGTGAGCGACGAAGACGTGCAGAAGAACCTGCGCCGCACGCTCGGCATCATCGATTCGATGACGCCGCAGGAGCGCCGCAAGCCCGAGCTCATCAAGGCGAGCCGCAAGAAGCGCATTGCCGCCGGCGCCGGCGTTCCCGTCCAGGAAGTGAACCGCCTCCTCAAGCAGTTCGAGCAGATGCAGGACATGATGAAGCGCATGAAGAAGGGCGGCCTCTCGCGCATGATGCGCATGCTCGGCGGCATTCCCGGCTTCAAGGGCGGCTTCCCCGGCTTCGGCGGAGGCTTCCCCGGCATGCCGCGCTGAGCGGTCCGGCGAACCCGCCATGCCGCAGCCCCAGCGTCCCGTCCGCATCCTCGGACTCGACCCCGGCCTCAACCACACGGGCTGGGGCGTGATTGAAATCGAAGGCCCCCGCGAGCGCTTCATCGCCTGCGGCGTCTTCGACATTCCGAAGGGCGAGCTCTCGAAGCGCTTAGGCGACATCGCCCGCCGCGTCTCGGCGGCGGCGGCCGAACATGCGCCGACGCTCTGCGCCATTGAGCGCGTCTTTGTGAACGCCAATCCGCAGAGCACGCTCCGGCTCGGGCAGGCGCGGGGCGCCGCCATCGCCGCGGCCGACCTGGCGGGGCTCGCCGTTGAAGAATTCACGCCGAGCGAAATCAAGCAGGCCGTCACGGGCACCGGCACCGCCGACAAGGAGATGGTGCAGACCATGGTGGTGCGGCTTCTCTCGCTCGCCGACACGCCCCGCCCGGACGCCGCCGATGCGCTCGCCTGCGCCATCTGCTGCGCGAATGCGCTCAAGCTCCGCGCGCTCGAGCGGCAGGGCGCCACAGTGCGCGCCTATGCCACGGCGCGCCACGGCGCCTCCTCGCGAGGCTCGCGCGCCGCGTGGACCCGCCTCGCGGAGAAGGCCGGCAAGTAGCCGCCTCCCGAACGCGCCCTTCTCTTCTACTTTCAGGACACACCAGCCATGATCGGCCGCATTCACGGCAAGCTCATCGAGAAGCAGCCCCCGCAGATCCTCGTCGACGTCGGCGGCGTCGGCTACGAAATCGACGTGCCGATGTCGACCTTTTGCAATCTGCCGCCGGAAGGCGCTGAAGTGACGCTCCTCACGCACTTCGTCGTGCGCGAGGACGCCATGCTGCTCTACGGGTTCTCGACGGCAGCGGAGCGGCTTGCCTTCCGCGCGCTCATCCGCATTTCGGGCGTCGGCCCGAGAATTGCGCTCGCCGTGCTCTCCGGGCTTTCCGTCGAGCAGCTCGCCGGCGCCGTGGAATCGGGCGAAGCAGGACTCCTCACGCGCATCCCCGGCATCGGGAAGAAGATCGCCGAAAGACTCGTTCTCGAGCTGAAGGGCAAGCTCGCCGGGGCGGAGCTCGCCGCATCGGCGGACGGCGACGGCCAGGCCGCCGATGCCGGCGCCCGAGCCGACATCGTGAGCGCGCTCGCCGCGCTCGGCTACTCCGAGCGGGAGGCGCTTGCCGCCGTGAAGAAGCTCCCTGCCGGCATCGCTGTTTCGGAGGGCATCCGGCTCGCGCTCAAGACGCTCTCGCGCTGAAGCTCCGCACGGCCCGCCGCGGCTTTCGCTATGCTTGGCGCGAAGTCTTTTTTCTTCGTCTGATCCCTCTCTCCGCTTTCGTTTCGTCTCATGAGCGTCCAGTCCGAAGATGCCGCCGGCGAGCCCCGCCTCATCGCCGGCGCCTCGCAAAGTCCCAATGAAGAAAACGTCGACCGCGCCCTGCGGCCGACGCGGCTCGCCGACTATGTCGGCCAGAAGGCCGTCCGCGAGCAGCTTCAAATCTTCATTGAGGCGGCCAAGCGCCGCGGCGAGCCGCTCGACCATCTGCTCCTCTTCGGGCCGCCGGGCCTCGGGAAGACGACGCTCGCGCACATCGTCGCGGCCGAAATGGGCGTGAATCTGCGCCAGACCTCCGGCCCGGTGCTCGAGCGCCCCGGCGACCTCGCCGCCATTCTGACGAACCTCTCGAAGAACGACGTCCTCTTCATCGACGAGATCCACCGCCTCTCGCCCGTCGTGGAGGAAATCCTCTATCCGGCGCTCGAGGACTACCAGATCGACATCATGATCGGCGAAGGGCCGGCTGCGCGCTCGATCAAGCTCGACCTGCCGCCCTTCACGCTCATCGGCGCGACGACGCGCGCGGGCTCGCTCACGAACCCGCTTCGCGCGCGCTTCGGCATCGTCAATCAGCTCCAGTTCTATACGCCCGCCGAGCTCGCGACGATCGTGCGCCGCTCGGCGCGCCTTCTCAGCGTCGCCATCGACGACGGCGGCGCCCAGGAGATTGCGCGCCGCAGCCGCGGCACGCCGCGCGTCGCCAACCGGCTGCTGCGCCGCGTGCGCGACTACGCCGAAGTGAAGCACGACGGCGTCATCACGGCCGAAGTCGCAGAAGGCGCGCTGACGCTTCTCGGCGTCGACCCCGTGGGGCTTGATCAGATCGACCGCAAGTTCCTGCTCACGATCATTGAAAAGTTCTCCGGCGGCCCCGTCGGCATCGACAACCTCGCCGCCGCCATCGGAGAAGACCGCGACACGCTCGAAGACGTCGTCGAGCCCTACCTCATTCAGCAGGGCTTTCTGCAGCGCACGCCGCGCGGCCGCGTCGCGGCGCCGCTTTCGTGGACGCACTTCGGCCTGCAGCCCCCGGTGCCGTCAGCTGCCGCCTATCCCGCCGCAGATTCGCTCTTTGCCGACTGAAGCGCCCTCAGCGCTTCGTCGGGCAGCGCCGGCACGCTCGCGAGAAGCGCCTGCGCCGCCGGCGACTTCGGCCGCTCGAGGATCTCTTCGGCAGAGCCGACCTCCGCCACACAGCCCGCATCCATCACGGCGATGCGGTCCGCCGCAAAGGCAACGACGCCGAAGTTGTGCGTGATCAGCAGGTACGAGAGACCCCGCTCGCGCTGCAGGCGCTTGAGCAGATTGAGCACCTGCGCCTGCACGGACACATCCAGCGCCGAAGTGGGCTCATCGCAGATGATGACCTGAGGCTCGCCTGCGAGCGCACGCGCTATGGCGATGCGCTGCCGCTGGCCTCCGGAAAACTCATGCGGATAGCGGCCCATCGCCTCGGGCGGCAGCCCCGTCTCCTTCAGAAGCGCGAGCGAGCGCGCTTCGCGCGCCGCAGCGTCGAGCTCCGGCATCAGCGCTGCAAGCGCTTCGCCTAAAACTTCCCTCACCGTCATGCGGGGATCGAGCGACGAGAAGGGATCCTGAAAGATGACCTGCACGGCTTTGCGGAAGGCGTCCGAACGCGCGCCGCCGGCTGCAAAGGAAGAACCCGCCGCCCGAATGGCGCCGACGGCGCGCAGGCCTGCCGGCAGCAGACCCAGCGCCGCCATGGCCGTCGTGGTCTTTCCGCAGCCGGAACCGCCGACGAGCGCAAGCGTTTCGCCCCGCGCAACGGAAAGCGTCACGCCGTTGACCAGCGTTCGGCCCGGCCGGCGGCGCCAGACGCCCGACGGCGGCAGCATGACGGAGAGGCCCTCTATGGAGAGCGCCGGCGCCTGCGCTTCGCCCGCTTTGGGCGGCTCCGCCGCGCGGCGCTCAGCCTCGCAGAACGGCTGCGGCTCGTCCGCGTAAAAGCAGAAGACGCGGTGCGGCGGCTCGCCGCTTCCGACCAGACGTTCGGGCGGCCGGCGCTTGAAGCAGATCGGCTTCGCGAGGCGGCAGCGCGGCGCAAAGGCGCAGGCGCGGGGCTTGCTCGAGAGCTTCGGCACCAGCCCCTCAATGGCCTGCAGAGACGACCGGCCTCGGGAAGCCTTCGTCGGCACGGCCGCAAGCAGCGCGCGCGCATACGGATGGCGGGGCGAACGGAAGAACGCCTCCACCTGCGCCTCTTCCGCAATCGAGCCTGCGTACATGAGCGCAATGCGGTCGACCGTCTGCGGCAGCAGCGACAGATCGTGCGTAATGAGAAGCAGCGTCAGCCGCTCCTCTTCGCGAAGCCGCTGCAGAAGCTGCAGGATCTGCGCCTGCACGACGGCGTCCAGCGCCGTCGTCGGCTCATCGGCGATGATGACCTTCGGATGCGCAGAAAGCGCCATGGCAATCATGGCGCGCTGCTTGAGGCCGCCCGAAAGCTCGTGCGGATAGGCGGCAAAGCAGCGCGCCGGATCCGGAATGCCGGCGCGCCCGAACCAGTAGCGCGCCTCTTCGGCCGCTTCCTTCTCGGACGCCGAGCGGTGCGCGCGGATCATCTCCACCACCTGCGCGCCCACCGTCATGACGGGATTGAAGCTCGTCGCCGGCTCCTGAAAGACCACAGCGGCGCCGGCGCCGCGCACGGCGCGCATCTCCTCTTCGGTCATGGACAGAAGCTCTCGGCCCGCAAGCCAAATTTCGCCCGCCGAGACGCGCGCTGCACGCGGCAGCAGCCGCATGACAGCCATGGCCGTCAGGCTCTTGCCGCAGCCGGATTCGCCGACCAGCGCCAAAGCCTCTCCCTCGCGAAGCGAAAAGGAGACGTTGTTCACCGGATGAAGAAGCCCTTCAGGCGCGGCGATCTCGATCGAGAGGCCGCGCACCTCGAGAAGCGGGGCCGCTTCTGCGCCCTGCTGGTGCTGCGCTGCAGTCATGTCTGTCCTTCGCCTCCTTCTTGTGAGTGATTGCGCTTCAGCCGCTTCGCGCTAGCGGGCGCTCCGCCGCCTCTTGGCGGACTGGCCGCCTCGGCTCCCGCGGCCGCGCCGCGGAGAAGGCCCGTCGGAACGCTCGGCCGCAGGCTCTGAGCCGGCCTTCGGCGCCTGCAGCACTTCCGCGCCGGCCCGCCCTTCGGATTCGTCCTCTGCCGCTTCGCACTCTTCTGGCGCCGCCGGCGGCACGCGTCCGAAAAGCCGCTTCACTGCACCGGCCGCCGCCGCTCTCGGATCAAAGGCATCGCGCACTGCCGCCGCAAAGAGATTTGCCGGCAGCACGATCGCGAGCAGAAAGCAGAAGCTCGCCGCCAGATTCCACCACACCATGGGCGAGCGCGAGAGCTCGCTTCTCGCCGCATTGATGAGCGTGCCGAAGGAGTGCATCGCCGGATCGACGCCCACGCCGACGTAGGAGAGCACGGCCTCGTAGAGCACGATGCCGGAAAAGTCGAGCACCGTCACGATCAGAACGATGTGAAGCACGTTCGGCAGCACATGCCGGCGCATGATCTGAAAGCTCGACACGCCGAGCGCCTTCGCGGCGCGAACGTAGTCGAGCGTGGAGATCTTCATCGTTTCGGCGCGCAGCAGCCGCGCGAGCGTCGACCACCCCGTCATGCCGATGATGACGGCGAGCAGAAAGAGCTTCAGGTCTGCCCGCTCGAGGCTCGTCTGGTAGTAGTCCGGATGCTTGTCCAAAAAGACCGTCACCATGAGAACGGAAGCGGCGATGAGGAGCACGCTCGGTATCGACGAGATCGTCGTATAGACGTACTGAATGACGTCGTCGACCCAGCCGCGGAAATAGCCGGCGGCAATGCCGAGCAGCAGCGCAAAGGGCAGCGTCGCCAGCGTTGCAAGCGTGCCGATGACAATGGCCGTCCTCACGCTCTTGAGCGCCTCATACAGCACGTCGTTGCCGACGGCGTCCGTCCCGAAGATGTGCCAGTCGGGCCAGACGAGCGCAACCCAGACGACCAGCAGCCACAGCACGGTGCCGGCGCCCATGGCCGAGCGCCACGGAAAGCGTCCGTCGCGATTCGCAAGCGCCGCCATGCCGTCCTGAAAGGAAAGGCCCCGCCGCCGCGCCAGCAGCGCCCCCGTCAGGATCCAGGCGAAGACGGCGAATACGCCGCCTGCAATCGCGGCAATGAGCGTCTTCTTCACGACGGCCGTCGCCGGGGTGCCGTAGGGCGAAACGCTCTTGCCGGCATGCTCGAGCGGCGCATGAAGGCGAACGGCCTTGCCGTCGACGATCTCCGTCGTCTTGTCGAACGCCTTCACGGCAAAGGGCGCCGAGTAGCTTCGCTCGCGCCCTGCCGCGCCGATCGACGAGACGAGCGCATCGAGTCCCGACGTCACCACGGGCGAATAAGCTTCAGTCGTCGCGCCCGGCGCCGGCGGCAGCGCGGCGCGCCAATGCACAGAGTCAAGCGCCGCAATGGCGATGAAGAAGACGAGGACCATCGCAGAAGCGCCGGCAGCGCCGTTCTCAAACACGCGCGCCCATCGCGCGCGCAGCGCCGGCGTGCGGCGCACATGGCGCCAAGCAAAGGCAAGACAGAGGACGATCGCCCAGAGAACGGCGTCGGTCGGCAGAAAGACGAACTGCATCGGCAAGAAAAATAGCGTTGATGGGTGCGGGGCCGGCGCGCTGACAAGCGCCCTCGATCGGCCTCACTCCAAGCGGATTCTCGGATCGGCGACGGCATAGACGAAGTCCGTCGCGATGAGCCCCGCAATATACGCGACGGTTCCGAGGAAGACCATCGTGCGCACAATGGAGAAGTCCTGCGCATTGAGCGCATCGATCGTATAGCTCCCGAGGCCGGGGATTCCGAAGAAGCTCTCCATGATGAGAGACCCCATGAAGAGCATCGGAATCACGGCCACCGTCGACGTGATGATGGGCAGCGATGCATTCCGGAGCACATGCCCGAAGAGCACCCGCAGATCGGAAATTCCCTTCGAGCGCGCCGTGCGCACGTAGTCTTTTTCCGTCTCCTCGAGAAACATCGCCCGATAGAGCAGCGTGTCGCTGCCTGCGCGGGAAAGGAGTCCGATTGCAATGGGGAGCAGCAGAAAGACGAGGCACTGCGGACCGTCCGCCCAGCCCGAAACCGGCACGAGGCGCATCACCTTCGCGAAGAGCCACTGTCCGACGATGATGTAGAAGAGGCTCGAGATCGACATCAGCACGACGCAGAGCCCGATGGCGACGCTCTCGGCCTTTGTCGCGCGAAAGAGCACGAGCAGCAGTGAAAGACTCACCATCGCAATCACGCCGAGAAGGAAAGTCGGCGCCGCCAGCAGCAGCGACGGCCACATGCGGGTGGAGATTTCGTGTCCGATGTCGCGTCCGGCGTCGCTGCGGCCGAAGTCGAAGACGAGCAGCGGCAGGCTCTTATCCATGAAGACCGTGTCCGTCAGCTTGGCCGCGCCCTCTGCGCCGCCGTTCCAGAAGAGCGGCTTGTCCAGCCCGTGCGCCGTCTTCCACGCCTCAATGGCCTCGGCCGTCACGCGCTTGCCGCCCAAGTTGAGACGCGCCATGTCGTCCGGCGTATTGACGGCAAAGAAGAGCACGAAGGTGAGAAGGTTCACGCCGAGCAGAATCAGCACGCCGTAGGCGATGCGTCGAATGAGATAGCGAAGCATTCCGTCCTTCTCCTCAGTCGGCCTTGGGCCGCGGACGCAGCCTCAAGGAAAGCCGGGCGCGCCGCAGCTCGACGGCGCCCCAGAGAAGCGCCGCCGCGCCTAGAGCCATCAGCGCGAGCGGCCAGAGCACCGGGCGGTTCCATTCCTGAATGAGCGCCAGGCGCTTCTGCGGATCGACCTTGATGTATTCAAGCGTGTTTCTCACCATGGCCGAGGGCTTGGCATTGCCGACCCAGGACTGAAAGGCCGCTGCGCCGGGCGGGTAGTAGCCGAAGGCTGCAGGCGCGTCCTGCTGCAGAATCGAAACCATTTCGTCAACGAGCTTCTGCTTTTGCGGGCCGTCGTCGAGGTAGCGCATGGCGGCAAAGGCGCGATCGTAGGCGGCGCTCTCGTAGTTGCCGGCGTTTTCTCCTCCATGCTTCACTTTGCCGTTCGGTCCGTAGTACAGGAAGAGGAAGTTCTCAGCGTCGGGATAGTCGGCGCTCCACCCCCAGAAGAAGATCTGCTCGGCGCCCTTGGCCATCTTTTCCTGAAAACGGTTGTAGTCCGTCGCGCGAATTTCGAGCTGAATGCCGAGCTTGGCGAACTGGCGCTGATACCACTCGAGATAAGCCTTGCTGCCCTGAGCGGCATTCTGATAGTCGAAATTGAGAATGAGGGGCTTGCCGGTCTTTGCGTCGCGTCCGCCCGGGTAGCCCGCTTCGGCCATGAGGCGCTTCGCCTCGTCGAGAGACTTGCGCACGCGCCGTCCATCGGGCGCGCGGTCATAGACGACGGGATTGAAGCCCGTCGGGCCGTCGTCCCGCCAGCCGAAAAGCCCCGGCGGAATCGGTCCCTGCGCCGGCATGCCCTGGTTCTTCTGGAAGATGGCGATGCTTTCCTCCCAGTCGAGCGCAATGGAAATCGCCTGCCGGAGCAGCCGCGCGCGGCGCGCCTCCTCCGGCGTCCGGCCGCCGCCGATCACGGGATCGAGCCAGTTGAAGCCCAAATACCAGAGCCCGGCCTGCAGCGTGCGCGGGAACTGCAGCGCCTTTTCCTTGTAAAGCGCTGCCTTTTCCGGATCGTCCTCCATGGCGACCAGATAGCCGAGTCCGGTGTCGACGCTCGAAATGTAGGGGCTGTCGTAATAGCCCTGCAGGAACTTCGTCTGCAGCGGCACCGACTCCTTCTCGGCATCGAAGACGACGCGGTCGACGAAGGGAAGCGGCTTGCCGCAGTCGGCGAGCAGCCCCTTCTGCGCATCGCCCGGCTCCCCGCGGCAGGGATAGCGGGCCTCGCGGAAGAGCGGATTCCTCGTCATCTCATGACGGCGGTTCTCTTCAAAGACCGACATCTGAAAGGCGCCCGTGCCGACAGGCCAGGTGTCGAGCGACACGTTGTTCGCCCGCAGCGCAGGCTGCGCATAGAACTTCTCCGCTTCCACCGGCACCGGCGAGAAGAAGCTCGTCGCAAGCCAGTAGGCGAACTGCGGATACTTGCCTTTGATGCGGATGACGAGCGTGCGCTCGTCCTTCACGACGACGCCCGGAAGCGGCTCCGCCCAGAGGTCGAGATAGGCGTCGGGCGGCGTGCCCGCCGCGGTCCTCTCGCGCCAGCGCTCGGCCATCCTGCGCCCGTACTCGTCTAGTCCGATG
The DNA here is from genome assembly GCA_905202595.1 of uncultured Sutterella sp. Classification (GTDB taxonomy): domain Bacteria; phylum Pseudomonadota; class Gammaproteobacteria; order Burkholderiales; family Burkholderiaceae_F; genus Sutterella. The sequence continues at coordinate 61,730 of CAJKSP010000006.1, read as the reverse complement.
ATCCAGTGCGACATCGTCCCGAAGATGGGGCTGACAACCTGAGGGCTCGCGATGCGGCGGATGCCGTTGGCAAAGTCCGCCGCCGTCGCGGCGCGGCTCGCTCGCTCAGGAAGGTCGAGCGGACTGTGCACCTGCTGGGCCGTCTTTTCATCCAAATGGAAATAGAGCGGCTTGCCTTCTGCATCCTTGGCAAAGGCCGGATGCGGCGCATAGCGCAGATCGGCCTTGAGGCGGATCGTGTAGCGGGATTCGGCGATGTCGGCCGGATCGGCATCGGACGGCAGCTCGCGTCCGCTGCGGTCGAAATACGCCGGCGGCGACACCGCCTCGGCTGCGCGGGGCTCCAGCCGATAGGGGCGCTCGAGATAGGCGTACTGATAAGGCGGCTCGCAGATCGAAGCGACGAAGACTGCCTCATCCGTCGAATAGGATCGCTGCGGATCGAGCGTTTTGGGACTCGTGCCGCTGAAGGCGGAAAAGAGCGTGCGCTCGCCGTACTCGGCGAGCGGACGAGGACTGTTGGTGACCGGCGGCAGCGCCAGCCCGAGCGCGCCGCAGAGCAGAAGCGCGCCGCCAGAGAGCGCCAGAAGCAGGCGCAGCGGCCGCCCGCCTGCCTGCTTCTCAGAAACATTTCGAAACCGCCTAGAATCCACCTTCGTTCCACCTTGCCAAAGGGGCGTTCGCCCGTTCCACCTATACTACGGGAATGCGCGCCAGGCGCCCGTTCGGCGCGCCATCACTTTCGTATCAGCTCATGATTGAATCACCGGCCAGGTTTCCGGTCCGCGTCTATTGGGAAGACACCGATGCGGGCGGAATCGTCTATCACAGCAACTATCTGAAGTACATGGAGCGCGCACGCTCCGATCTGCTGCGCAGGCTCGGCGTCTCGCAGCAGGCGGCGCTGAGCGACCCTGACGGCCTCATCTTCGTCGCCGCCTCCGTCTCCATCCGCTACCGCAAGGGCGCGCAGCTTGACGACGATCTCGAGGTGCGCACCCGTGCAACGCACGTCGGCCGCGCTTCGATCGTCTTCGAGCAGAACGTCTGGCGCGGCGGCGAGCTTCTCACCGAAGGCGAGGTGCGCGTGGGCGCTGTGAGCCGGCGCACCATGGCTCCGGCGCCGATGCCTCCCGACCTCTACGAGGCCGTCAAAGCCTTCGAGCAGGCGGGCCGCGCCGACGAAGGCTGACGCGATTGGACGCCTGATGACGCCTCCCGCTCAGACAGTGCGCCGCAGCCCCCCCAAAAAACTCATCCGAGACCAGCCGCCGCCCAGCGGCCAAGCATCCATCTCTCGAACGCCACCATTTCAAGCACCGCAACAGGCAACGCTATGAATACCGCCGCCGACCTCTCTCTGCTGACGCTCATCGCCAACGCCAGCATCGTGGTGAAGATCGTTCTCTCGATCCTCATCTTCCTTTCGCTCCTCAGCTGGACCGTCATCTTCCGCAAGTTCTTCGCCGTCTCCCGCGCGCAGCGCCAGACGCTCGACTTCGAGAGCCGCTTCTGGAGCGGCACGGAGCTCACGAAGCTTCTTGAAAGCGCCAACCGCGGCCGCGAGTCGTCGGGCATGGCAGAGCGCATTTTCGCCGCCGGCATGAACGAGTTCATCAAGCAGCAGAAGAGCTCCGGCGACACCATCAACGGCGTCTCGCGCGCGATGCGCGCCGTCTTCTCCCGCGAAATGGATCACCTTGAAAGCGGCCTGCCGCTGCTGGCCTCGATCGGCTCCACGTCGCCCTACATCGGCCTCTTCGGCACGGTCTGGGGCATCATGAACGCCTTCACCGGCCTCGCCAACCTCGAGAACGCAAGCCTCGCCGTCGTAGCGCCGGGCATTGCCGAAGCGCTCATCGCCACGGCCATCGGCCTCTTCGCCGCCATTCCGGCTGTCGCCGCATACAACTACTTCAACAACCGCGTCGGCCGCATTTCGAGCCGCGTGGACGGCTTCAGCGAAGAATTCCTCAACATCCTTGAGCGTCAGTCGAGGAGCTAGCTCATGGCTCTTAGAAAGAATGTCCAGCGCCGCGGCCTCATGGCAGAAATCAACGTCGTGCCCTACATCGACGTGATGCTCGTGCTCGTCGTGATTCTGATGGTGGCGGCGCCTTTCGTGAATCCGAGCGTTGTGAATCTGCCCTCGGTCAACAAGGCGTCGAAAGCGCCCGAACAGCTGATCGAAGTGATCGTCTACCCGGACGGCCGCATGTCGATGCGCAACGGCCGCGACATGCAGGCAGTCGACATGCCGAGCCTTGTGGGCGCCGTGCGCACGGCGCAGGCGGGCAATCCCGATCTGCCGGTCGTCATCGCCGCCGACAAGGACGTGCGCTACGAAGATGTGGTGAACGTCATGAAGCAGCTGCAAAGCGCAGATGTGAAGCGCGTGGGGCTGTCGCTGCGCATCGAGCGCTCGGCCGCCGCCAAGTGATTCCGTCTGCCGAGTCCTCGTCATGAAGCAGAAAAACGCCGATCAAGGCATTGAACAGATCTACGAGCGGGAAGACCGCCGCGACACCGTTCCCGCGGCAGCGCTTTCTGCGGCTGTCCACGCACTCCTCGTCGTCGGACTCTTCTCGGCGATGCAGTGGAACACGAGCGAGCAGCCTGTCTACGCCGAGCTCTGGGCGCCTGAAGACATTTCGGGCGGCATGAATCCAGAGGGCGTTGCAGAAAAGCAGCCGGAGACGCCGCCCGAAAAGACGCCTGAAGCCGCACCCGAGCCTCAGGAGCCGGAGCCTCAGCCTGAGGAGTCGGCGCCTGAACCGCCGCCGCCCCCGCCGGGCCCGACGCCTGAAGAGCTTCAGGCCAAGGCTGAGGCAGAAGCCGCCGCGCGCGCCGAAGCGCAGCGTCAGGCCGAAGAGGCCGCCAAGGCTGAAGAGGCCCGCCGAGCTGCAGAAGAAGCCGAAGCCCGCCGCATCGAGGCGGAAAAGGTCGCCCGCCAGGTGCAGGAGGAAGAAGAAGCGAGACGCGCCGAAAGCGAACGCCTCGCGCAGGAACGCGCCCGCGCCGAAGAGATTCAGCGCGCCCGCGAGGAAGCCATTGAAGCTGAACGTCAGCGCCAGCTCGAAGAAGAGCGCCGCCTTGAAGAGGAGCGCCTCGCCCAGGAGCGTCTTGCTGAAGAAGCCCGCAAGGCCGAAGAGGCGCGCAAGGCTGAAGAGGCCCGCCGCGCAGAAGAAGCGCGTCAGGAGGCGGAGCGCCTAGCGGAAGAAAAGCGTCAAGCTGAGGAAGCCGCCCGCGCTGAAGAGGAAGCCCGCCGAGCCGAGGAGGCGCAGAAGGCAGAAGAAGCGCGCCTCGCTGAAGAAAAGCGTCAGGCCGAAGAGGCGGAGCGCGCACGCCAGGCCGCTGAAGCAGCAGAAGCCAAGGCTCGCGCCGAAGCGCAGGCCGAAGCCCAGCGCGTCGCCGAAGAGCTTAAGCGTCAGGAAGCCGAACGCATCGAACAGGAAAAGAAGGCCGCAGCCGCCCGCAAGGCGGAAGCAGAGCGCCGCCAGCGCATCGCGCAGGCGATGCGTCAGGAAGAGCTCGCCCGCATTGCCGCAAGCGTCGATCCCAACGCCACCCGATCCGGCACAACGAAGGGCGATCCAAGGAACTACCGCCGCATCCTTTCGGGCACGGCGCTCGCCCGCTATACCTCGCAGGTCATCGCCTGCGTGCGGCCGAAGATCGTCTTCGACGTGCCTGCAACTATCAAGCGCGGCCAGTACCAAGCCGTCTACCGCGTGCAGCTGCTGCCGACGGGCGAGCGGGTGGGCGATCCGATACAGGTGAAGAAGTCGGGGCTGCCGGCCTACGACCTTGCCGTCGAGCGCGCCATCCGCCTCTGCAATCCGTTCCCGCCTGCGCCGCGCGACCGCCAGCCGCCTCGGGAGCTTGAACTCTCCTTCGACCCCGTCGACGGCAACTAGCCGCTGCGGGATACTCTGCTCAAAGGCCTGAAGCGCTGAAAGCGCTTCAGGCCTTTCTTTTTACGGACGGCGCCGACAGAAAAAAAGCGCCGCACGCTTTCCTCCAGGAAGAAGCGCGCGGCGCTCGGACGGCGTGACAGCGCTGGCTTAGTGCGCGCCGTGCGCCTTCGCTTCGTCGATCTTCGACTTCACGAAAGCGGCCGCTTCAGCCACAGGCACCATCACCTTCTCGTCAAGGCTGCGGCGGCTGACGTATTCGAGCTCGCCCGTCTTGAGGCCGCGGTCGCCCACCACGATGCGGTGCGGCACGCCGATCAGCTCCCACTCGGCGAACATCACGCCCGGGCGCATGTCGCGGTCGTCGAGAATGACGTCGACGCCCGCCGCCTGCAGCTCGGCGTAGAGCTTGTCGGCCGCTTCGCGCACCGCTTCGCTCTTCTTGTAGCCCATCGGGCAGATCACGGCTTCAAAAGGCGCAATGGCTTCGGGCCAAATGATGCCCTTGTCATCGTGGCACTGCTCGATCGCAGCGCCCGCAACGCGGGTGACGCCGATGCCGTAGCAGCCCATCTGGAACGGCTTCGGCTGGCCGTTCTCATCAAGGAACACGGCCTTCATCGGCTCGGAGTAGCGCGTGCCGAGGAAGAAGACGTGGCCGACTTCAATGCCGCGCTGCAGCTTGAGCACGCCCTTGCCGTCCGGCGAACGGTCGCCTTCCACGACATTGCGCAGATCCATCTTCACCGGTTCGGGCAGATCGCGGCCGAAGTTCACGCCCGTCAAATGGAAGCCCTCTTCGTTGGCGCCGCAGCAGAAGTCGGACATGTCGGCAGCTGTCAGGTCGGCATAAACCGCCACGTCGTCGGAGAGGCCGACCGGCCCGAGGTAGCCGGGCTTGGAGCCGAAGGCATGCAGAATTTCTTCGTCCGTTGCAAAGCGGAAGCCGTCCTTAAGCTCCGGAATGCGGCCGGCCTTGACTTCGTTGAGCTCATGGTCGGCGCGCAGGAGCACGAGGACGATCTTCGCGGGCAGCGGCTCGCCCTTCTCGTTCGTGCGGTCGGCGGCAAGCACGACGCTCTTGATGCAGGACAGCAGCGGAATGCCCAGATAGTCGGCGACGAGCTCGCACTTTTCGCGGCCCGGCGTCGCCATCTTCTTCATCTCGGCCTTGGGCGCCTCGCGGCCCGGCAGCACTGAAGAAGCCGCCGCAAGCTCGATGTTGGCCGCATAGTCCGAATCCGGGCAGTAGGCGATGACGTCTTCGCCCGCATTGGCGATCACCTGGAATTCGTGCGAGCGGGAGCCGCCGATCGCACCCGTGTCGGCGCGAACCGCACGGAACATCAGGCCGCAGCGCGTGAAGATCCGCTGATAGGCGTCGTACATCTTGTCGTAGGCGACCCCGGCAGAGGCTTCGTCGCGATCGAAGGAATAGCCGTCCTTCATCGTGAACTCGCGGCCGCGCATCACGCCGAAGCGGGGACGGCGCTCGTCGCGGAACTTCGTCTGGATGTGATAGAAGTTCACGGGCATCTGACGCCAGCTCTTGATTTCCTGACGGGCGATGTCGGTGACGACTTCTTCAGACGTCGGCGCGAGAACAAAGTCGCGCTCATGACGGTCCTTGAAGCGCAGCAACTCCGGGCCGTACTTCTGCCAGCGGCCCGTCTCCTGCCAAAGCTCGGCAGGCTGCACCATCGGCATCAGCAGCTCGATCGCACCCGCGCGGTTCATTTCGTCGCGGATGATGTCTTCGATCTTGCGGATGACGCGCAGGCCCATCGGCATGTAGGTGTAGACGCCCGCCGCGAGCTTCTTGATCATGCCGGCGCGGATCATGTACTGCTGGCTGATGACGTCGGCATCGGCCGGCGCTTCCTTCAGCGTCGAAATAAAAAAGGAGCGGGCTCGCATAGCGTTCGTGCTTCCTCTGAGATGAATCCGGTTGAATGTAAAAGGCGCGAAGCGCCGCTTTCGCGGAAGATCAAAGCTTCCGCTCGCGGCGGCCGCGCCGCAAAAAGGAATTTATTTTAAGACTGCGGCATCTTCCGCGTCTTGAGCGCCCGCGCGAAATCCGAAGCGACGGCGCGGGCGCCGCCTGAACTCAGTCGTTTGGCGTTGCGGCGCTCTTGGCTTTGGGCAGGCTCTCCCAGCCAAGCACGGCATGCCCGGTCTTCAGCAAGACGACAGCCACAAAAATGGCCGAAGCGGCAATAATCGCCGAACCCGCATAAGCGACGGGCGCGAAGCCGAAAGCGCTCGAAATCTGGCTGCCGAGGAAGGCGCCGCCCCCGATGCCGATGTTGAAAATGCCCGAATAGAGCGACGCCGCGATGTCGGCCGCATCAGGCGCCGCTGAGAGCACGACGGTCTGAAAGGCCATCGACACGGCTGTCGTCGCGGCGCCCCAAACGATTGCAAGCACCGCAAAAGTCCAAAAGTGCGACGAAGCGGCATTGACAAACGAGAGCGAAAGCGCCATCAGAACCAGCGGCGCGAGAAGCGAGATCGAAAGCCACCGGTCGACCGTGCGCGAGCTGATGATCGTGCCGATGATGCCCGCAATGCCGAAGACGAAGAGCATGTCGACGATCGAGCCCGCATCCATGCCGCCCACGTGCGAAAGAATCGGCGTGATGTAGGAGTAGCAGGTGAACTGGCCGAGAATCGTCACGGCCGTGATGATGTAGAGCTCCCAAAGCGCCGGGCGCTTGAGAATGACGGGCAGGCTCTTGAGGCTGCCCGCCTTCGTGGACGGGCAGAGCGGCAGCGCCTTGAAGATGAAGGCGAAGAGGATCGCGGCAAAGATGCCGATGATGAAGAAGGCCTCCTGCCAGCCGAAGATCTGACCGAGCTTCGTGCCGATCGGCATGCCGAGAACCGTGGCGACGATCGTGCCGCCCATCACCGCCGCAAGTCCCAGCGCGCGCTTGCCTCTCGGCGCCATTCTTGCCGCCAGCGGCGTCATGATCGACCAGAAGACGGAGTGCATGAGCGCGACGCCGATGCGGCAGGCGAGCAGCTTGCCGAAGGAGTCGGCCAGAATCACGGCGAAGTGGCAGAGCGCAAAGATCGCAATGAGCACGAGCAGAAGCTTCTTGCGCTCAAAGCGGGCGGTGGCCAGCGTGAGCGGCAGCGACATCAGCGCCACCACCCAGGCGTAGCCCGTAATGACCAGACCGGTGAAGGAAACGGTTTCGCCGAGATCTTCCGCGATGTCGGGCAGCAGTCCGACCGGAAGGAACTCGGAGGTATTGAAGACGAAGGCGGCAAAGGCCAGGCCGATGACTGGAATCCAGGCTCGAAAGCCTGTGGCTGGCCGCTGTGAAGTGTCCTGAAGCATGGCGGAGAAAAATGAGCAGCCGGCGCTTCTCCTTAAGAGAAGCGCCGGCTGCGGCTTTGATGAAAATTCTGACTGCTTGAAGCAGAACGAGGCGCCTCGTCCATCGCTCAGGCTGAGCGCGAGCAGACGGCAGACGCCGAAGGGAATGCGGATTTTACCTGCGCTGCAGCGTCATGGACGCCGCGGCGCTCTCGGTCCTCACAGCACAACCATATTGTCGCGATGGATCATCTCCAGACGGTCCGCCATGCCGAGTCGCGCTTCGATTTCCGGCGTGTGGCAGCCGCAGATGCGGCGCGCATCCGCACTCGAATAGTTGATGAGGCCTCGGGCGATTTCTCGTCCGTCCGGCGCAATGCAGGCCACAAGCTCGCCCTTCTTGAATTCACCCTCGACGCCTTTGACGCCGACCGGAAGAAGGGAAGTGTGACGGCTGACCAGCGCGGCGGCGGCGCCTTCATCCAGGAGGAGCCGCCCGGCAGCGCGGAGCTGATCGGCAAGCCACTGCTTCCTCGCATGGAGCTTCGATGCAGCAGGCCGCAGATGCGTGCCGATCGCCTCGCCTGCGGCAAGGCGCACAAGCACGTCAGGCTCGCGGCCCGACGCAATGATCGTGCCGGCGCCTGAGCGGGCTGCCCGCTTGGCGGCCAGAATCTTGGTGATCATGCCGCCCTTGGAAAGCGAGCTTGCCGCGCCGCCGGCCATCTTTTCGAGCGCCGGATCGCCGGCCTCCGCCTCGGAGACGAATTCCGCCGCCGGATTGGAGCGGGGATCAGCTGTATAGAGACCGCGCTGATCCGTCAGGATCACCAGGCAGTCGGCCTCGACAAGATTCGTCACCAACGCGCCGAGCGTGTCGTTGTCGCCCACCTTGATTTCGTTGGTGGCGATCGTGTCGTTCTCGTTGATGACGGGAACCACGCCGAGGCGCAGCAGCTCGAGCAGCGTCATGCGCGCATTGAGATACTGCTCGCGGTCTGCCAGATTCGGATGCGTCAGAAGCACCTGCGCCGTGCCGATGCCGTGCGAGCGGAAATGCGTTTCATAGGCCTGCACGAGGCCCATCTGGCCTACGGCAGCACAGGCCTGCAGCTCATAGACGAGCTGCGGGCGCTTCTCGAAGCCGAGCCGCAGCACGCCTTCGGCAATGGCGCCGGAGCTCACGAGGATCACTTCGCGGCCCATGCGCCTCAGCGAGGCAATCTGCGCCGCCCAGCGCTCGATGGCCGATTCATCCAGGCCGCGGCCGTCGTTCGTGACCAAGGCGCTTCCCACCTTAACGACGATGCGGTGCGCATTCTGAAGCAAAGATGTCATGGTTCAAAAAGGCGGCTTCTTGCCGAAGCTGCCGATTAAGGTTGACGTTGCTTTTGAGCTTACCTGCGCAGAGGGCGCTTCGCGCCCGAACGTTCGCCGGGGATTGCGCCAACGCAACCTGCGCTGAGTGAAATGCCTCAGCAGGCCAAAGAGAAAGCGGCGCAAAGCCGACAAAGCTCTGCGCCGCTTTTCTGCACCAGCCGCTCCCTTGCGCCGGCGGTCAGTTCGCCGCCGGATTGTAGGGCTCGTACGGCTTGTCTTCTTCGTCCTCGCGGAAGCGCTCATCGTCAAGGAACGCCATCTCTGCGCGGCGATCCTCGTCGATCTTCTGCGCGAGCGCCTTCACGAGCGCATCCACGCCCTGCCGGGCTGCCGCCGAAATCGGATAGACCGGCTCGCCCAGATGCGAGAAGGCTTCCTGGAATTTGGCCACAAGCGCCTCGCGCTCCTCTTCGGGCACAAGATCCATCTTGTTGAGCACAATCCAGCGGGGCTTCGCGGCCAGCGCCGGATCGTACTTCTCGAGCTCCTGCGCCAGGCCCTTGGCCTGCTCGATGGGGTCGGCCTCTTCATCGAGCGGCGCGGCATCAATGACATGCAGCAGAACCTTCGTGCGGGAGAGGTGCCGCAGGAAGAGATGGCCCAGGCCGGCGCCCTCAGCCGCGCCCTCAATCAGGCCCGGCACGTCGGCAATGACGAAGCTCTGCTCCGGGCCGACGCGCACCACGCCGAGGTGCGGATAAAGGGTCGTGAAGGGGTAGTCTGCAATCTTCGGGCGCGCATTCGAGACGGCCGTGATGAGCGTCGACTTCCCAGCATTGGGCAGCCCCAGCAGGCCGACGTCGGCCAGCACCTTCAGCTCCAGCTCGAGCGAACGGTACTGCCCGGGCTCGCCCGGCGTGAACTGCCGAGGCGCGCGGTTGATGGCGCTCTTGAAGTGGAGATTGCCCAGGCCGCCCTTGCCGCCGGCTGCCAGCAGCGCCTTGGCGCCGTGCACATTCAGATCCGCGAGCGTCTCGCCCGTATCGGCATCGCGAACAATGGTGCCCACCGGCATGCGGAGCACGATGTCCTTGCCGGCAGCGCCGTAGCAGTCGGCGCCGCGGCCGTTTTCGCCCGCAGGCGCGAAGAATTTTCTCGTGTACTGATAGTCCACGAGCGTATTGATGTTGCGGTCAGCAACAGCCCAGACCGAGCCGCCGCGGCCGCCGTCGCCGCCGTCCGGACCGCCCTTCGGAATGAACTTTTCGCGGCGGAAGCTCGCAGAGCCGTTGCCGCCCTTGCCGCCCTGGACTTCAATTCGGGCCTCATCGACAAACTTCACGTCGGACCTCTTTCAGAGACAGTTAAAAGAAACTTTTTTGGAGACGCTGCTGCACAGCAGCGCCGCCGCAGGCTTTGCGCCTGCTTCTCAGCAAAAGAGCCCAGGCGAATGCAATCCGCACTGGGCTCCTGCTGCTCGGTCGAGGGCCGGCTGAAAGCCAGCCGCTCAGACCAGCCGCGCCTGAAGATGATTAGAGGGCGGCCGGCACGACGTGCACGTAGTGCCGATGGAAAGCGCCCTTCACTTCAAAGCGCACGACGCCGTCGACGAGAGCGAACAGCGTGTGGTCCTTGCCCATGCCGACATTGTCGCCGGCGTGGAACTGCGTGCCGCGCTGACGGATGATGATGCCGCCGGCGTTCACGGCAGCATTGCCGAACACCTTGACGCCGAGGCGCTTGGACTGGGAATCACGACCGTTGCGGGTGGAGCCGCCGCCTTTCTTGTGTGCCATTTTGCTTGCTCTTCAAAAAACTGGGTGATAAGAGGAAATTAGGCGTTGATCGCGTCGATCTGGATCTCGGCGAAGCCCTGGCGATGGCCGCCCGACTTCATGGAGTGCTTGCGGCGGCGGAACTTGAAGATGCGGACCTTGTCGCTGCGGCCGTTGCGGACGACCGTCGCCGTGACGGAAGCGCCTTCAACGAGGGGCTTGCCGACCTTGAGGCCGTTGTCGTCGCTCACCGCGAGAACGTCGGTGATGGTGACCTGGGTGCCGGCTTCTGCGCCAAGGAGTTCAACCTTGACCTTGTCGCCGACGCTGACGCGGTACTGCTTACCGCCCGTCTTGATGATAGCGTACATGTATGTAAACCTCGCCGTTCCGCTTCTGCTGAAAGGCTTGTGCGGAACCTTTTTGTACTCGGCGCGCTTCGTGCGCCCGGAGAAAGTCCGGAAGCCGCCGGGAGCGCGCCCGGTGCGTGGAAAGTGAAGCATTATGAAGCGCCGCATCGAGTCCGTCAAGCGCAAAGGGCAGAAAATTTTCTGAGCGCTATCCGACGGTTCGCGCATCCAAGAGCGCAGCGGCGCCGACGCGGTGCCGCGCCGAAATGCGGCCGCTTCCGCGCTTATATACTTAGGCGCGGCCGAAGAGCAGACGATGCGACGCCTGCCGGGGCCGACCCTCCTTTTTCCCATCTAAATAAAAATGCAATCCATCATGGCCGAGAATCAGCCTGTCCAGGACCAGCCGGATCCCAAGGCGCTCGTGCGCAAGCTTCTGGCGCCCATTGCCGCCGACATGAAGGCGGTAGACGACATCATCCGCGCGGAGCTCTCGAGCGACGTGAGCCGCATGCACGAGATCAGCGAATACATCACGAGCGCAGGCGGCAAGCGCCTGCGTCCGGCCCTTCTGATTCTCATCAGCCGCGCGCTCGGCTATGAAGGCACGCTGCACCAGTATCTCGGCGCCACGATCGAGCTGCTCCATACGGCAACGCTCATGCACGACGACGTCGTCGATGAAAGCGACATGCGCCGCGGCCGTCCGACGGCCAATGCCCGCTGGGGCAACGGCGCAGCCGTGCTGGTCGGCGACTTTCTCTACACGCGCTCCTTCCAGATGATGGTGAAGGCGGGCAACCTTCGCGTCATGCAGGCGCTCGCCAACGCAGCCAACACGCTCTCCGAAGGCGAAGTGATCCAGATGGTGAACGCGCACGACCCGCTCGTGGACGAAGCGCGCTACTTCAAAGTGATCGAGCGCAAGACCGCATGCCTCTTCGAAGCAGCTGCGCGCATGGCGGCCGCCATCGCCGACTGCACGCCCGAAGCCGAGGAAGCGGTTGCCGACTATGCGCTTGCGCTCGGCAACGCGTTCCAGATTGCCGACGACATCCTCGACTACACGGGCGTGGCCGCCGACATCGGCAAGAACTTGGGCGCCGACCTGCGCGAGGGAAAGATGACGCTGCCGCTCATCTATGCACGCCAGACCGCCGCTCCCGAAGAGCGCGCCCTCATTGATGAGGCCGTTCACCAAGGCAATGGAGACTTTGACAAAATCTCTCACATTGTGATAGCATCTAATGCTCTCGACCGGTGCAAGGCTCGAGCTGAACAAGAGCTGGAACGCGGAAAGCAAGCGCTTTCAAAAATTCCCTCTTCCATTTTCAGCGAAAGTCTGCTAAACTTGTTGTCCTTCACAGTTAAGCGTGATCGATAACGCGAGACGGTGGAGCAAATCGGGGTGTAGCTCAGTCTGGTAGAGTACTACGTTCGGGACGTAGGAGTCGGAGGTTCGAATCCTCTCACCCCGACCAGATTTCAAGAAAAAGGGTTGCCGCTTGCGGCAGCCCTTTTTTGTTGCTGGCGTCTGCAGTCAGACGCCACATCCCAAGGAGGCGCGCATGGCCTGGATTCTCGGCCTCACTGGCGGCATCGGCTCAGGAAAAAGCACTGCTGCGGCGCTTTTTGCACGCTTCGGCGCGCCGGGCGTCGATGCCGACGCCATTTCCCGCTCGCTGACGGCTGCGGGCGGCACCGCCGTTCCTGCCATACGGCAGGCTTTTGGTCCGACCTTCATTGCGGCATCCGGCGCCATGGACCGGCAGCGCATGAGGGAGCTCGTCTTTACCAACCCGCAGGCCAAAGCGAAGCTTGAGGCCATTCTTCGGCCGCTCATTCGAGAAGGCTGCCTGGATGCGCTCAGCGCGGCGCAGCAGCAGGCTGACGCCCGGAACATCCCTTTCTGCGTCTTCGACTGTCCCCTTCTCATTGAATGGCAGGCGCTGCGCGAGCGCTGCGGCCGCATTCTCGTCATTGATGCTTCAGCCGAGATGCAGATTCAGCGCGTCGCCGCACGCTCAGGCCTCTCCGCCGAGCGCATTGAATCGATCATTCGCGCCCAGATTCCCCGCGCTGAACGAATTGCCGCTGCAGACGACATCATCTTCAACGGCGCGAGTCCGAAGGCGCTTGAGGCGGCGCTCGTGCGGCTCTGCCGAGGCTGGGGCTGGATGATCAGCCAGGACGACGGCGCTTCATCGGCAGCAATGTAGAAGAACGGGGATAAAACCTGCCTCCTTTAGCACCGCCTGCGTGCTTTATCATCCAAGGAGCGGCCTGGCGCTTCTGCTGCCGTTGACGGCGCCGCTGCACTCGGCGCCGTTCTTCGCAAGCTGCAGTCCGCCGTCCATCTTCCCCCACAGCTGCGCTCTGACATGGACTCTTCCGGCTTTCTCCTCTATGAGTTCCCCTGCAACGAAAAGGTTCGCATGCTTTTGCGGCTCGAATCTCTTTTTGCACGCTTCGACTGGTTCTGCGAGCAGGCTTCTCCCATTGCAAGCCACGCAGCCATCAATGCGCTCTTCGACCTCGTCGATGCGTCAGCTCGCTCCGACCTTCGCAATGAGCTGCTGAGAGAGCTTGAGCACAGCCGCGCAACGCTCGTCGCTCTCAGAGGCAATGCTGAAGTCAATCAGCAGGCGCTCGAAGAATCCATTGGCGAATGCATGCAGACGATGCGCGACATCAACCGCGTCATCGGCCGCTCAGGACAAGCGATCCGCGACAATGAATGGCTTCAGCTCGTCCGCACTCGCCAATCGATTCCCGGCGGCACCTGCGTCTTCGACATGCCGATGCTTCATTACTGGCTTTCGCAGCCGGCAGCCTCCCGCCAGAGCGAGCTCCGCGCTTGGGGCGAAACGCTGACGCCGCTCAAGCACGCCGTCTTCTTCGTGCTGCGCCATCTGCGCTCTTCCACGCAGGAATCTTGGTGCACGGCCTCCGGCGGCATGTATCAGCTTTCGATGACGGGCAAAAGCTATGCGCTGGCCAGAATCTGGCTGCCGGAAGCGGAAATGATCATTCCGGAAGTGAGCGCAAACAAATACATGCTCTGGATTCGCTTCTCGCGTCCCGACGAACGGCGGCGCCTTCATGCCGCGCAGGAGCGGGTATCCTTCCGCCTCGGCCTGTGCGCTTGACTCTGATCGAGCGGCGCCTGCGCGCCGCTTCTTTATTCTTTTTTGATTCAGCTCTGCGCCATGAAAGTGAAGTGCCCCACCTGCGGGAAGCTCATTGAATATTCGACTTCAAACCCTTACCGTCCCTTCTGCTCCGAGCGCTGCAAGCTCATCGACCTTGGCGCCTGGGCCAACGACGAGTATCTGATTGAAGGCGAGCCGGGGTCGGCCATGAGCCTTTCAGAAGCGGATCTCGACGCTGCAGCCCGAGCCGCTATGGCCAGAGCGGAAAAAGGTCGGGAAGCGCACGAAAAGCGCGGCCGAGGACGCCGCTGAATCCGCGCCGCCGCTCAGCAAAAAGGCCGCCTGCCATCCAGCAGAGCGGCCTTTGCTTTGGCGCGGCAGGACTGAGCGTTCCGCCCAGTTCCAATGCACCGGCGCTAAATCTGAGGCTTCACGCCGTGCGCGCCTTTCGCCTGCCAGTAGGCAAGCTTTGCTTCGGGCTCGCCGTCGACATACATCGGCAGGCGCGGTTCGCCGGACTGCAGCAGCTTTTCGAAGTTTTCCGGGCTCACGATCGCAAAGTCGAAGTCCATGGCCACGGCCTTCATCACATCGTCCATCGTTTCTGCGCGGGCGCCCACCCAGCGCATATTGCGGTTGCGGACGACCGTCGCCTGCAGCGCATCGCGCGACAGCGTCAGCAGATCGCTGCTTTCCGCGAAGACTTCCGGCAGCTCGACGCGATTCACGATCGAGAGATCCACGGGCAGCATGAGGCCCGGCGTGCGCTCAGAGGCGGAGAAGAAGCCGAAGTCCTGACCCTCCTTGCCGGAAGGCTGCCCCGTGAAGTCATGCGAACGGCGGAAATGAAGGCGCACGTGCGCATGCTCGTAGCGGTGCTCTTTCACAAACCAAGGCGTAGAGCTCGCAACCTTGACGCCAAGCTCTTCCTCCAGCTCGCGCGCCAGCGCCTGATGCACCGTCTCGCCGGCTTCGATCTTGCCGCCCGGGAATTCCCAATAGCCCGCATAGGGCTTGCCTTCAGGGCGCGACGACAGCAGCATCTTGCCGTCTTCTCGAATCAGCACGGCCACGGCGACTTCAACAATCTTATCGTTCATATTCTTCTCCGCGCCCAAGCTCAAATTCTGGGCGCAACAGATTTCATCTTACGCTTTTCGAGCGCTTTGCTCGGTCGTGCAAAAAGAGAGGAGTTGCCTGCGGCATTTGACGCTGTGAGGAGAAATGCGTCAAAGCCGCCGAGCTTTCTTCTGCGCTCAGCACCATCCCGCCGCTTCAGCGCGGCCTCGGCCAAGCCGCACTTCCAGCGCCTTTGCACCGGACGCCCAGGCGTCGAGCGCCTGCGCTTCTTCGTCCTGGGCGAGGCGCTGCGGGTCGCCTGCCTTGAAGAAGAAAGCGGCGCCGATTCGCATGTCGACAAGCGTGCGCTCAAGCGTCGCAATGTCCGCCTGCAGCGCCAGCGCGCTCCAGATCGACTCTCTAAGCGCCGCAAGGCGGCAGCTCCCCCGCAGGCGCCAGAGAGCGAGCCGAGCGCAGAGCGCCGCCAGCGCCCTTTCGGCTTCGGCAGCGTCCGAAGCGCCGGAAAGCTCGACGCGCAGCGCTCCTGCGCCGAAGGCTCGGTCCGCGGAAGGCTTCATGACCAGCAGCGCATGCGTGAGCGCGGCTCGCAGGCCGGCCTCAAGCGCTGGCATTCTGAGGTCGGCCTCTGTTTTGAGCAGCGCAGCATCTGCAGCGCCCGTCGCCGCCACAATCAGCGCATCGCCCGGCATCGCCTCTGCCGTCAGCGCTCCAGGACCGGCCAGCCACAGCCGCGGCAGCATGGCCTCCAGCACAGGCTGCGCCGCCCCAATTTCCGCCGCGGCAAAAAAGACCCGGCTGCCTGCTTCGCCCGCAAAAATGGCGGCGCCGACGCGAAAGTCGCCCTCCGGCAGCATAAAGGGGAAGCTCGATGAAGCGAGCGCCGCCCCCTCCGGCAGCGTCTCTTCGCCGGTCTGACGCTGCAGCGACGTCAGCGCGCGGAGCCGCTCGCCCGCAGGGAAGAGCTCAAAGAGCGGCCCTGCTGCGGCATGCAGAAAATTCGCCGGCGCGGCGCCTGCCAGCGCCGTCGCCGCTTGCAGAAACGCGTCCTCGGCGCTCGTCGACAGCACGCCGGACCCTGCATTCGCTTCGCCTGTTGTAAAGAGCAGCTTCAGCACGGCCGGACGCTTGGCAAGCGCCTCGGCCAGGCGCTTCGGCGCGCCGTCCGATGCCGAGCCGGTTCTGATGCGGCCGGCCGCCGCCGCGCCGGGTCTGAGCGCCGCCAGGGCAAGCCCCGGCGCCGTGAGCCAGCTGAGTCCCGCAATGCGAAGCGGCTCCAAAAAGCGCGCCATGATGTCTTTCCTCCCAAGCGCCCGCTGCGCCCAAAGAAAAGGCTCGGAACCGAGCCAATCGGCGTCCGAGCCTTTGAAAGCCGGCGAGGCGCGCGCTTCCAAGCGCGCGTCTTCGCCGCACGCCGCCTTACTGCAGGCGGCCGTGACAGTCCTTGAACTTCTTGCCGGAGCCGCACGGGCAGGGATCGTTGCGGCCGCAGTGCGCAAAGGCGGCGCGCAGCCGCTCCTGCTCCTCGGCATTGAGCTCGTCAATGGCGCTTCGGCCGTCGGCCGCGCCCGCTGACGGCGCAGCTACGCTTTCCTGCGCTTCTGGCTCAGGCTGATTGGCAATGCGCGCCGCATCCGCCGTGGCCTGGCCGCGGTCAACCGCCGCATCCGCAGCGGCCTCCGCTTCTTCGCGCATGCGGATCTGCACGTGCATCAGCACCGAAACCGTCGTCTCGCGGATGGAGTCGAGAAGCTGCTCGAACATGTTGAACGCTTCGCGCTTGTACTCCTGCTTCGGCTGCTTCTGCGCATAGCCGCGCAGGTAGATGCCCTGACGAAGCGCATCGAGCGCGGCAATGTGCTGACGCCAGAGCTGGTCGATCACCTGCAGCAGCACGGAGCGGCCGAAGGCGGCAAATGCATCGTGGCCGACGAGCTTTTCCTTCTCGTCGTACAGCTCGGCCTGCTTGTCGATGAGCTTCTGAAGCAGATCTTCGTCCGTCAGCTTGTCGTCGCTGTCGAGAATCTGCTGCAGCGGCAGATCAATGCCCATGTCGTTCTTGAGCTTTTCAGTCAGCCCCTTGAGGTCCCACTGCTCTTCAACGGTGTCGGCCGGCACATAGCTGCGGAAGAGGTCCGTGAAGTAGCCCTCGCGCAGGTTCTTGATGAGCTCCGAGCAGTCGCTCGACTCGAGAATTTCGTTGCGCAGGCCGTAGATCTCGTGGCGCTGGTCGTTCTGAACGTCGTCGAATTCGAGAAGCTGCTTGCGGATGTCGTAGTTGCGGCCTTCCACCTTGCGCTGCGCCGACTCGATCATGCGAGTGAGCATCTTCGATTCGATCGCGACGCCCGGCTCGAGCTTCAGACGATCGGCAATTGCGCGCATGCGGTCGCCGCCGAAGATGCGCAGCAGCGAATCTTCCATCGAGAGATAGAAGCAGGACGAACCCGGGTCGCCCTGACGGCCGGAGCGGCCGCGCAGCTGATTGTCAATGCGGCGCGACTCGTGGCGCTCGGAGCCGATGATGCGAAGGCCGCCAGCCTTCACCACCTCGTCATGAAGCCCCTGCCAATCGGCCTTCACCTGCTTGATCTTCTCTTCCTTCTGCTCGGGCGACAGCGAATCGTCGGCGCGGATGTCGTCAATCAGCTTGTTGACGCCGCCGCCAAGCACGATGTCCGTGCCGCGGCCGGCCATATTCGTCGCGATCGTCACCATGCCGGGACGGCCCGCTTCGAGCACAATCTGCGCTTCCTTCTCGTGCTGCTTGGCGTTGAGCACGTTGTGCGGAATGCCTTCCTTGTCGAGCATCTTCGAGAGCAGCTCGGAATTCTCGATCGAGGTCGTGCCGAGAAGAACCGGCTGCCGGCGGGCGTAGCAGTCCTTCACATCCTTGATGATCGCCGCATACTTCTCGCCGACGGTGCGGAAGACCTTGTCCTGCTCGTCGATGCGGATCATCTTCTTGTGCGTCGGAATCACAACGGTCTCGAGGCCGTAGATGTCCTGGAATTCGTACGCTTCGGTGTCGGCCGTGCCCGTCATGCCCGAGAGCTTCTCGTACATGCGGAAGTAGTTCTGGAACGTGATCGATGCGAGCGTCTGATTTTCCTGGCGGATCTTGACGTGCTCCTTGGCTTCGACGGCCTGATGCAGGCCTTCGCTCCAGCGGCGGCCCGGCATGAGTCGGCCCGTGAACTCGTCGACGATCACGATCTCGCCGTTCTGAACAACGTAGTGCTGATCGCGCTTGAAGAGGTTGTGCGCCTTCAGCGCCGCCATGAGGTGGTGCATCAGGATGATGTTCTTGGGCGAATAGAGCGATTCGCCCGGCGCGACGAGACCGCGCTCGACGAGGATCTTCTCCAGATGCTCGTGGCCCTCTTCGGAGATGTAGACCTGATGCGCCTTCTCATCGACCCAGAAGTCGCCCGGCCCCTTCTCTTCGGTCTGGCGCTTCAGCAGCGGCGGAATCTCGTTGACCTTTGCATAGAGCTCAGTGTTGTCGTCTGCCGGGCCCGAAATAATGAGCGGCGTGCGCGCTTCGTCGATGAGAATGGAGTCCACTTCGTCGACGATCGCGTAGTAGAGTCCGCGCTGACGGCGGTTCGCCGTGTCGTACTCCATGTTGTCGCGCAGATAGTCGAAGCCGAACTCGTTGTTGGTGCCGTAGGTGATGTCGGCCTGGTAGGCGGCCTTCTTCGACTCGTTGTCCTGCTGCGAAAGGATCTTGCCCACAGAAAGGCCGAGCCAGTTGTAGACGCGGCCCATCCAGTCGGCGTCGCGGCTGGCCAGGTAGTCGTTCACCGTGACGACGTGCACGCCCTTGCCGGCAAGCGCATTCAAGTACACGGCCAGCGTTGCCGTGAGCGTCTTGCCTTCGCCCGTGCGCATTTCAGCAATCTTGCCGTCGTTCAGCACCATGCCGCCGATGAGCTGCTCGTCGAAGTGGCGCATGCCGAGCACGCGGCGGGACGCCTCGCGCATCACTGCAAAAGCCTCCTCAAGGAGGTCGTCCGTCTTCGCGCCCTTTGCGATGCGGTCGCGGAACTCCTGCGTCTTTGCCTTCAGCTGCTCGTCGGTAAGCGCCTGCATGGCAGGCTCGAGCTTGTTGATCGCATCGACTTTGCGTCGATACTGCTTGATCAGGCGGTCATTGCGGCTGCCGAAGATTTTGGTGAGAAGTTCGTCAAACATCGTTCTGTCTTTTATGAACCGGCTCGCATCGGAAAGGCGCGCCCTCCGGGACGCGCCGGCGCTGCCGGCGGCTCAGGAATTCTGCGTTGGCGCTTCAAGCCGAATGCCGCAAACCAGCCGCCGACGGCTCCGGGTTAGACTCAACCGCAGGAAGTCCGGCCGACTGGGGACGCCGTCCGCCTCGCCCAAGGAGCAAAGCGCCCGTCCGCGCGCTGAAGCGCCGATCCGCCTGGTCTCCTAACGAGTCCGCAGCGGAAAACTAGCGGATTATCTCATAGCAGCGCGCCGCGCTTCCTTAACTTTCCGCTCTCGTTTGCAACACTTTGCCGCCGGACCTGCCCCGGCAGGTCCGAACCGTTCCGCCATGCCTACGTCCAACCGCCGCGCCTGCGCCCCAAGAAAGCTGCCCGCCGGCTTCAAAATCCGCCGCTTCCGCTTTCGCTCGTTTGCGGAGTCGCTCGCGAGCGGCAAGCGCTCGGGGCCTCTCGCGGCAGACTATGAACTTGCGCGCCGAGCGGGCGAAGCCATCATGCCCGTCGTCAAGGCGTACCGGCTTTCGCTCGACTTTTCATCCGGCGGACGGTGCCGCATTGAGAACGGCTCAACCCTTGTCTTGAATGCAGCCAATGCCGCGCAGCACAACCGGCTTGCCAATCTCAAGACAAAGCTTCTCGGCGCCGTCGTCGCCAAAGGGCTCCCGATCTTCGATCTTGAGATCCGCGTGCGGCCTCTGAAGGGACTGCCGGCCCGCTCTGCTGCGCCGAAGCCCGCCCATCGGCTTCGCTCCGTCACAGGCGCGCGGGCCCTTCGCGAGGAAGCGGCCCGCACGGCCGATCCGGCGCTGCAGGCGACGCTCCTTTCGCTCGCGCAAGCCGTCGCGCCCAACGAAGCCGAGCGTCCGGAAGCGCTCCTGCGAGGCTTCCGCCTCGAACTTGATCGCGCCCAGGCGGGCGCTCAAGCCGCCGCGGCGCTCGAGCCGGCGCTGCCGAATGCGCCGGCCGAATCGCTTGTCCCGAGCGAAGCGGATGCCGCCGCCAACCCGATTCTTGCCGCCCTGAGGCAGAAAATGCTCAGCAAGCGCGCTCTTCGCGAACAGCTTGAAACGCCTCTTGTCGCCGCCGCAGCAGCGCTCGAGCGAGAGACGGACGAAGCGGCCGGCATTCTTTCTGCCTACTTCGGCGCCTCAGTTCATCCCAGCAGCGACCCTGAACGGCCGGACGCCGCCGATCCAGCACCCGGCGGCCTCCAGGCGGACGAGGCGAGCGCTGCGTCCTGCCTGCCGGCCTTTGACGCCCGCGAGCTTGCCGCGCTCGAAGAGGGGCTCGTCAGCCTGCATGGGCGCATCACAGCCGCGCTCGCGCGCATGGCCGATGCGGCGAAAGCGATCCATGCCGCAGAAGCCGCTCAGAAACAGCAGAAAGTCGAAGAGGAAAAGCTGCGGGCCGCTGAGCTGAAGGGCGGCGAATCGCAGCCCGGCAGCGCCGAGCGCCCGGTTCAGCCCGCCGAAGCGCAGCCGGCCCCGGATGCACCTGACGCCCCGGAAGCCAAGCTCGCCGACGCCGAGGCTCACATCGCCCGAGCGCGCGAGGCGCTGCTCGCGCTGCTTGCGCAGTCAGAAAGCGTACGCAGACGAGCCGCCAAGCAGCTCGAAGGCGACGACGACGCACTCGGTCCTCAGCGCCTCGAGCGCTTCATGCCGCTTGCTGATGCCGCATCGGCGCTGCACACCACCGTGCGCCGCCGTCTCGACGATGCCGACGGGCTGCGCCGTCTTTTGTCCGAACAGCAGCAGCGCGCGGCTGCTCTGCGCGCACGGATGGCGCGGATCGACGCGGAAAGTCCTGCCGCACGTCAGACTCGAGACGGCTTTGCCGCAGCAGGCCGCGCAGCGGCAGCGCTTTCGCAGCAGGGCGAGCAGATCGCCGAAGAGGCGGAGACGCTCTCGGATCAGCTCGCTGTCATGGAAATGCGGCTAACCGAAGCCGAAGAGGCGCCGGCCGGCCACGCGGCCTCGGCATCCGAGCCGAGAGCGCCGGCAGCGTGCGGCAGGAATGTCCAGTCTGGTCGGACAGCTCCGGAGGGCGGAGAGCAAACGACGCATGCAGAAGACGCCGCTGCCGACAGCCGGCGCCAGGAGCGGCTCGCCGCTGAGCTCGCGCGCTTCCGGCAGATTCTCTCGCTGATTCCGCCCAGCATCGATGCCAAGCTCATTCCGGACGAGCTTGACGCATCGCAAAATCCAGAGCGCATGGCGCTTCGCCTGAGACTGCTGGCGCGCTGGGATGCACACCGCCGCCTTGACGACCTGGCCGCCGCCGCCTCGTCGCTCCTGGCCGCTGCGGATGCCTCGCGGCATGCCGGCGCGCCGATCGATCCGGCGCTGCTCGAAGATGCTGCGGGCGCTGTCGATGCGCTTGAAGAGGCGCTTGCCGAGACGGCCTCGCGGCTTCATGCCGGAACCGAAGGCGAAATGAAGGCCAAGGCCGGCTCCTTGCCGGCGCAGGCGCCGGACTGCGCAGCAAGCAGCAGCCCAGAGGCCGCTTCGCCCGACTCTTCAGACGGCTATGCAGCGGACAATGCCGCTGAAGAGGCTGCGCCGACCCTTGAGGGGGCCGACCGCGCCGCGCAGGAATGCCTGGCCCGCGAACTTCAGGCCCTCGCCTCCCGGCTGCAGGCGCTGCATGACGAATTGCCCCGCGCACCGGACCCAAAGCTCATTCCGCCCGAAGCCGACTGCAGCTCGACGCCGCACGGCCGGCGATTGGCAGAAGCGCGAAGCCGCATGCTCGCCCGAATCGAGCGGCGCCGTGCGCTCGAAGGTGCGCTTGGCACTTTGGAGAAGGAATGCGCATCGCTGTCGGCCGCCTTGGCGGACGCATCATCTGCAGGCCGCGCTCAATCGCTCAGCAGCGCAGCAGACTCGCTTATCGCACAGGCTGACGCGCTTGAAGGGCTCATCCGCCGCGGCAGCTCGCAGGACAGCCGTCCGCAGGCGGACCGTCACGCCGCCATGTCGTCTTCGGATTCGCCTCGGCGGTTGGGCCAGAAGTCGACAGGACACTGCTTGGCGTGATCGAACGTCACGGTCTCATAGGCGGAAGGATCTGCCAGCAGCGCGCGCAGAAGCTGATTATTGAGGCCGTGCCCCGACTTCATGGCCTGATAGTGCGCAATGAGGGGCGCGCCGAGGACGTAGAGGTCGCCCATGGCGTCAAGGATCTTGTGCTTGACGAATTCGTCGCCCTCGCGCAGCCCGCTCGGATTGAGAATGCGGAATTCGTCCATGACGATGGCGTTCTCCAGCGAGCCGCCCTGCGCGAGGCCCATGCGGCGAAGCATCTCGACGTCCTGCACGAAGCCGAAGGTGCGCGCGCGCATCACCGCCTGCTCGTAGGTGACTTTGGAAAAATCGACGTCCGCGTACTGATCCGTTGCATCGATCGCCGGATGGCCGAAGTCGATGGTGAACGACAGCCGAAAGCCCTCATGGGGCTCGAGACGCGCCCATTTGTCGCCGTCATGCACTTCCACCGGCTTCAGAATCCGCACGAAGCGGCGGGGCGCTTCCTGCTCGACGATCTTGGCGCTGTGCAGCAGATAGACGAAGCTCGCGCCCGAGCCGTCCATGATCGGAATCTCCGGCGCATTGACTTCAACGAGGCAGTTGTCGATCCCTAGTCCGTTGAAGGCGCTCATCAGATGCTCGATCGTCGCCACGGCCGCACGGCCGACATTCACGGTCGTCGCCATGCGCGTGTCGTTCACGTTGAGCGGATTCGCTGGAATGTCCGCATGGGGAGAAAGGTCCACGCGGCGGAAGACGATGCCGGTATTGGGCTCGGCAGGATGGAGAACAAGGCGGATCTTGCGGCCGCTGTGCAGGCCGATGCCGACAGCGGCGACGGATTCGCCGAGCGTGCGCTGCTTGAACATAGCTCTCGAAGGATGATGGCGCGCGGGCGGCGCAGAAAGCGTGGGGGAAAGGCGGACGGATGCTGCAGGAGCGGCGGCAGGCAGGCGTCTGCCGCCTGCGCCGCTCTCATTTATGGCGTCAGGGCGCTCTGTGACTTGGTGCGCCCGCGCCCGGCTGCATCATCCTGCACGCCTGCTGCGTCCAAGCCTCAGCGCTTGAGGTAGGAGGGGATCGTAAAGGTCGGAATCGAAGGGCTCTGACGCTCAGCGGGCTGCGCCGTCGCAGCCTGCGGCTGCGAAGCCGGCTCGATCGAAGGCGCTGCAGCCGGCTGCGGCTGTGCTGCCTGAGCAGGCTGCTGCGGCTCGGCGGCGGGCTGCGCCGAAGCGGCGCTTGCCGCCTCCGCAAACGACTGCACGCTGTAGCCGCTGCCGCCATTGGCATTGAGGCTCGGCGGCACGGCCGACGTCGCGCTCGAAAGATTCGCGCGCACGTCCGGAATATGGCGGAAGGCCTGCGCCGGATCTGCGCCCGGCGCAGCGGCGCCGTTCGGATGATCGAGGCCCGTTGCAACGACCGTCACGCGGACTTCGTCTCCCATTTCTTCCGAAAGAGCGGAGCCGAAAATCACATTGGCCTGCTTTTCGACAAACGTGTTGAGAACGCCCATCGCTTCCTTGATTTCGGCCAGCGTGAGGGATTCGTTGCCCGTGAAGTAGACGAGCATGCCGCGAGCGCCCTGCAGGTTGGCGCCTTCGAGCAGCGGGCAGGCAATCGCCTTCTCGGCAGCAATGCGGGCGCGGTCGGGGCCCGAAGCCGTCGCGAGGCCGATGATGGCGCTGCCGCGCTCGCTCATCACGGTCTTCAGGTCTTCAAAGTCAACGTTGATCGTGCCCGGCGTGTGGATGATTTCCGCAATGCCGACGCAAGCCTTGTAGAGGACTTCGTTCGACGTCTCGAAGCATTCCTTCATCGTCGCGTTGGGCGGGCATTCCTCTTCGAGCTTCTCATTGAGGATGACGATCATGGAATCGACTTTATCCTTGAGATTCTCAATGCCCTTTTCGGCCGTGCGCATGCGGCGCGCGCCTTCAAAGCTGAAGGGCTTCGTCACCACCGCCACCGTGAGAATGCCCATCTCCTTGGCGATTTCAGCGATGACGGGCGCAGCGCCCGTGCCCGTGCCGCCGCCCATGCCGGCCGTGATGAAGAGAAGATTCGCGCCGGCAATCGCTTCCTTCACCTGCTCGCGCTTCTCTTCGGCCGCCGCGGCGCCGATTTCCGGACGCGCGCCTGCGCCGAGGCCGGTGCTGCCGAGCTGGATGTTGACGTGCGCCTTCGAACGCATGAGCGCCTGATGGTCCGTGTTGGCGCAGATGAACTCGATCCCCTTGGCGCCGTGCGTGATCATGTGTTCGACGGCGTTTCCGCCGCCGCCGCCCACGCCGATCACCTTGATCACGGTGTTGAGCGGGTCAAATTCCTGAAGGACTTCGAAAGCCATCTTCTTCCTCTAGCGATGGGTTGAATCTTGGATGCTTTCCTCGCTGCGGGGCGCCAGCCTTTCGGGCGGCGCCGCCAGTTCTCCTTAAGCCGCAGCGGGACAGGGTGGGCGCGCAGCAGCGCCCCAGGCCGCGCCTTCGCGCGCCTGCAAAGCTTTGGAATTATCGGCCATGCAGGGCATCTTCTGCATCATCGGATTGCAAAACTGAACAAAAGTCGCTCAAAACAGCCGGCATTCGGCCGATTTTCGAGCAGCTTTTTCCCCGATGGCCGCCTGCGCGGCGCAAATACAAAAAGGCGAACGCTCAATAGTCCCCGACGAAAATCGTCTTCAGCCGTCCGAAGAAGGAGGGAACGGGCTTCACGGCATACGCCGCATCCAGCCCGAGCGTTCGGGCTTCATCCGCGCAGCGGATGAGACCCAGCGCAACAGCGGCATCCGGACGCTGCAGCAGCGGCGTTTCGCCTTCAATGCCCCGAGGGCGCCCGATGCGGACTTTGCGCTCGAAAACCTGCTCGGCGAGCTCGGCGGCGCCGCGAAGCTGCGCGCCGCCGCCCGAAAGCACGACGATCTTGACGCGATCGAGCTCGCCGGACTTTGCAAGGAGCTCCCGATAGAGGCGAAAGAGCTCCAGCATGCGCGAGCGAAGCGTCTTGACGAGAAGCTCGCGCTTCACGGGACGCGGCCTGCGGCCCGGCGCATGAACTTCGACGAGCTCTCCCTTCACAACCTTCGACAAGTCGCAGCTGCCTGCGGAGAGCTTGAGCTCTTCGGCTTCATCCAGATCGAGCCCGAGCACGATCGCCAAGTCTCTCGTAAGGAGCTCCGCGCCCCAGGGCCGGACATCCGTCAGCCGCACCGCGCCTTCTTCGATCACGATGAGCGAAGTCGTTTCGGCGCCGAGGTCAATCACTGCAGCTCCGCAGGTCTTCTCCGTTTCGGAGAGCACGCCCTGCGCGCACGCCCAGGGATGCGGCTCGTAGTTGATCAGCTCGAGCCCCGCGCGCTGCATGCAGCGCTTGAGATTCTCCGCATTCGACGTGGAGCCGTAGACCGCATGCATGTGCACTTCAAGCTTCTGGCCGATGAGTCCGACGGGACTTCTCGGCGTCACCACGTCGCCGCAGGCAAAGCCCTGCGGGATGAGCTTCAGCAGATCCCGGCCTCCGCCTTCGCGGAAGGCATGCTGCCGCGCATTGAGCTCCGCCTGCTCGACGTCGTCCTGCGTGACCTCGCGGCCTCGCAGCACCGTGACGCCCGTGCAGTTGCTGCTTTTGAGCGTCTGCCCGCCGATGGCCGCCCAGATGCGGCTGATGCCGGGAAGATTCGCCGTGTACTGCGCTTCAAGCACCGCATTGCGGATCGCAGAAACGGCCGCCGCCACATCGATCACCGTGCCGTTGCGGATGCCCTCGGAGGGCGTGTTGCCAAAGCCGATGACGCGGTACGAACCCGGCTCTGCTCCAGGCGTCGCCACCACGCAGAGCACCTTGCTAGATCCGGCGTCCAGCGCCGCATAGAACCCTTCCTGCTTGCTCGTCTTGCTCGACTTTCCTGCCATGCCGCTTCCAACTGCCTCGGCGCCCGTTCGCGCCTGTTTTCTTGTTCTGCCGCAGCCTCTCAGACCGCGGCCTCACATTATCCGATGGCGCCGCGTCAGGATGCGTCGCTTTCGATCGCTGCCGCATCGGCCTGATCGTCGGAGTCGTCCGAACCGGCTGAATTGTCCTCGCCGGCCGGCGCAGACTTCGCGGCGCCCTGAGCGCCGGCTCCGTCCTCAATGCCGGAGCGATCTCCTTCGGCAGCCTCGTCGGCCGCATCGGCCGGCTCGTCGGCCACCATCGGCGCAATCGCCGGAGCAGGCGGCGCCGCAGCCCGCTTGGCCGCCATTTCTTCGCGCCAGGCGGCAACGGCCTTCCGGTCGACAAGTCCCGCGGCAAAGCCTCGGCGATAGCGCGCATCAATCGATGAAGGCGGTCCCTTGAGCACCGACTCCACGAGAGGATACGCAGCGACGACGGCAGCAAAGCGCTTCGCGCTCAGACACTGCGGCTCGAACGCCTGTCCGCCGTCTGCCTTGGCCGGCTCCCCGCCCTTGAAAAGCGACTCGGCGGCATCAAAAAGCGCAGACGCCGCGGAAGAGGCTGATGAGGCCGCCTCGGCCGCTCCGCCGCCGGATGCCGCTTCAGAGGACGAGTCCTCATCGGCATCATCGCGGCCGAGCTCGACTTTGGTCGGCGGGATGTCGCTGCTCGCCATCACCAGCGTCCAGGCGCCGCGGTCCGAAAGCGTCACATCCGTGATCTTGGCTGGAATCGCCGCAGCAGCAGCGCTGAAAATCTTGTAGTGGCGCGCGATGTTGTTCACCTGCGAAGGCGCGCCGTAGAAATTGGGCAGATCCACTGCCTCCGCGCCCTCTTCCGGGTTGGCAGAAAAGAGCACGCCCTCCGTGCTCACCAGCCTGCCGTCCTCGTAGACGGCCATCGCATGGTAGACATCGACCGTCACTTCCAATCCGTTCGGCCACAGGCGGCGCACAAAGGCGCGCTTCACCCAGGGGACCGTCTCGGCAGCGGCGCGCACCTGATCCAAATCCGCCGAAAAGTAGTTGCCGGTGACGGCGCCTTCAACGGCATCCTTGAGCCGCGCCAGCGGCACTTTGGCCGTGTCGCCCTTCATTTCGAGGCGCTCGAGGTTGAAGTACGGCAGCGCGGCGATGCGGTCGGCGCCCCACCAGGCGCCTGCCGCCACCAAGAAGACGACGCATGTCTCGGCCGCCGCCTTCCAGGGAAAGCGCCGACGGCGCGCGCTTCTCTCTTCGGAAAGGGGCGCTGCGCCTTCATCCGACGCCTCCGCCGCACTGGCGCCGGGCAAAGCCATCGGGAGGCCGGCGGCGCCTTTGCCCTCGCCGTCAATGGAAAGCCGCGCATCCTTCGGCAGCGGCGCGCCTTCCCAAGCGTCATCGCTCTCAGCGGCTGACTCATAGCGGCCGATGGTGGGCTCGATATGGCCATTCTCATCAGGCTGAGCGCGCATCTTCTGCGCGCTGTCTGCGCCGTCTTCCTCCGCTGAGACCTGAGCGAGCGCAGGCTCTGCCGGCGCAGGCGCCGCAGGCTGCCGGCGGCGGAAAATCCGCAGCAAGGCGCGCACGAAGCCCCCCGCAGCCCCTTCGGGGGCTGCGTCCGCTGCACGTTCTTCAGGTTTGCGCTCCTCAGACACGATGTACCGCTCTAGCTCGCATCAGTCGACGCAGGCGAGCTTCAGAAGCGCCTCGCAGAGCGAGGCATAGTCCATGCCGACGGCGCGGGCAGCCATCGGCACGAGCGAATGCGGCGTCATGCCGGGCGCCGTATTGATTTCGAGAAGCGCAAAGCGGCCGTCTGGACGCATCAGCGCATCGACCCGAGCCCAGCCGCGGCAGCCGAGCGCACGATAGGCGAGCTCGCAGGCGGCGCGAAGCGCCGCCGATGCCTGCTCTGGCAGCTCTGCCGGGCAGACGTACTTCGTGACGTCGGTGTAGTACTTGTTCTGAAAGTCGTAGCTGCCTTCCGGCGCCTGAATTTCAATGACAGGCAGCGCCTTGCCGTCAATGAGGGCGATCGTGAACTCGCGGCCGTGAATGTACTCTTCGACCAAAGCGCCTTCGCCCTGGCTGAAGGCGAGCTCCAGCGCCGCTTCCAGCGCATCGGCCGATGCGTCTTCGGCCAGCACCTTCGTCACGCCGATGGAGCTGCCGTCGCGGTCGGGCTTCACGACAAAGCCCGTCTTTGCAAAGCGCGCGGCAAGCGCTTCGACCGCCGGCCGTTCCGGCCGGCTCGACAGCCGCACGCCTTCCGGCACCGGCACGCCGGCGGCGCGCCAGACGATCTTCGTGAGCTCCTTGTCCATTGCGACGGCCGACGCTTCGACGCCCGGTCCTGTATAGGGCAGACCCAGGCAGTTGCAGAGCCCCTGGATCGAACCGTCTTCGCCGAGCTTGCCGTGCAGCGCATTGAAAGCTGCGTCAAACTTGCCCTCTTCAAGCATTTCCACGGCATCCGTCGCCGGATCGAAAGGCGTCACGTCGAAGCCCTTCGAGCGGAGCGCTTCGCAGACGCCCTTTCCGGACATAAGAGAGACTTCTCGTTCGTGGGAGATGCCGCCCATGAAGACCACAATGCGCTGCGGACGGCGGTCCTGCTCGTTCTGAGCCATGATGAATTCCTTTTCCTGTCGGCGCCCGAAGCCGATGCTCTGCCGGCGCCTGGTTGGCGCCGCTGCGTCTCGGCGCAGCGGCGGATGTGTTCTCTGAAGCCGGCTTCAGCGCCGGCCGGCAAGCTGCGGCGCTACGCGTCCAATCGAGCCCGCGCCCATCGTGACGACAATGTCGCCGGGCTCGACGATCTTTGAAAGCGCCTCGGGAACGTCCTCAACGTCGACCACCAGCGGCTCGCACTTGCCGTCGCGCGCGATGGCGGCCGCCAGATGCTCGCTGTCCGCGCCTTCGATCGGCGCCTCGCCGGCAGGGTAGACGTTCGCGAGCACCAGGCCGTCGACGTCCTCGAGCACTTTCACAAACATGTCGAAGCAGTCGCGGGTGCGCGTGTAGCGGTGCGGCTGGAAGGCAACCACGATGCGCCGGCTGGGCCAGGCGCCTCGGATGGCGGCCAGCGTCGCCGCCATTTCATGCGGGTGATGGCCGTAGTCGTCGATGAGGGTGTATGTGCCGCGGATCGAGCCGTCAGCCGCTTTGATCGGAATGTCGCCGTACTGCGCGAAGCGGCGGCCGACGCCCGTAAATTCGGCAAGGCCCTTCTTGATCGCCTCGTCGGACACGCCGACGAGCGTCGCCACGGCAATGGCCGCGAGCGAATTGCGCACATTGTGCACGCCCGGCAGATTCAGCACGACCGGAAGCGGCGGATGGTCGGGGCGCAGCACTGTATAGCTCATGCGCGTGCCGACGGCCTTCACGTCGATGGCCCGCACGGCAGCCTCGGGCGAAAGCCCGTAGCCCACAACAGGCTTCGTCACGCGCGGCCGAATCGAGCGCACGTTCTCGTCGTCCATGCAGAGAATTGCAACGCCGTAGAAGGGCAGCCGCTCGAGGAAGTCCACAAAAGCGCTTTTGAGCCGCTCAAAGTCGTGCCCATAAGTGTCCATATGGTCTTCGTCGATGTTGGTGACGACCGAGATGACAGGCGTGAGGTTGAGAAAGGACGCATCGGATTCGTCGGCTTCGGCCACCAGAAACTCGCCCGTGCCGAGGCGCGCATTCGCGCCGGCGCTGTTGAGCTTGCCGCCGATGACGAAGGTCGGATCGAGGCCGCCGGCGGCAAGAAGGGCCGTCACGAGCGAGGTCGTCGTGGTCTTGCCGTGCGCGCCCGCAATGGCGATACCGCGCCGCAGCCTCATCAGCTCGGCGAGCATCACCGCTCGAGGCACGACAGGAATGCCGAGCTCGCGCGCCGCGATCACCTCAGGATTGTCGGCCTTGACGGCCGATGAAATCACGACGGCGTCCGCGCCGCGGATGTTCTTTTTGTCGTGCCCGTAAGCAATGCGGGCGCCGAGCTGCTGCAGCCGGTCGGTCACAGCCGTGTGCTGCAGATCCGAGCCGCTCACCACATAGCCCAGATTGAGGAGCACTTCAGCGATGCCGCTCATGCCGGCGCCGCCGATGCCTACGAAATGCAGGTGATTGACGAGAAACTTGATCACGCCTCTCTCCTAATGCGCTTGAAGTTCGGAAAGCTCCGACTAGATTGGGGAAGAAGGGTTGAATGGCTGCGGCTGGCCGCACGCAGCGGTCAGCGGCCGGCGTCAGCCGCTGTCGGCTGCTGCGCCTTGTCGTCATGAAGCGGTGGCAGGCCTGCACGGCGCCGCACGACGTCTTCAATCAAATCGGCCACAGCTTCAGCGGCGCGGGGCGCCGCAATCGAGCGGGCCGCCTCTGCGATGCGAAGGAGCTCGGCGCGATCGGTCTTTTCAAGCAGCTCCGCGGCCTTCTCGACCGTAAAGTCCTTCTGCTCGACCAGGATGGCCGCACCGCGGTCGGCAAGATACTTGGCGTTGCCGAGCTGATGCTTCGTCGTCTTTGCAATGAAGGGCACCAGCACCGCCGCAGCGCCGGCGGCGCAGATTTCAGAAGCGCTCGTGGCGCCGGCGCGGCAGATCACGAGATCGCTTTCCCGATAGCACTTCGCCATGTCGTCGATGAAGGGAACAACCTTGGCGTCGACGCCCAGCGCCTTGTAGCGGGCGCGCACTGCGTCGTCGCGATTGCGCCCCGTCTGATGGAGCACCAGAGGGCGGCGGTCCGCCGGGATTTTAGAGAGCGCCTCGGGGATGACGTCGTTAAGCACTTGGGCGCCGAGGCTGCCGCCGAAGACGAAGACGCGGATCGGTCCGGTGCGGCCGGCAAAGCGCTCGGCCGGCGGCGGCAGCGCAGCGATTTCGGCTCTCACCGGATTGCCGGTCGTGCGGCCCTTCTCGCCCGCGAAGGTGCGGGCGCCGCCGGCAAAGCCGCAGGCGAGCGCATCGCAGAAGGGCATGAGCGTATTGGTGCTCATGAGCAGATCCGCATCGCAGTTCATAAGGATGATGGGGCGCCGCAGCGTCTGCGCCGCGTAGCCCACGGGCACGGCGACATACCCGCCCGTGGAGAAGACGGCATCGGGATGCAGCTCCTTCATCCAGGCGCGGGCGCGCCAGATGGCGCCGAGCAGCTTGAAGCCGCCGACGACGAGCTTCACGAGGCCGCGGCCGCGCATGCCTTGAAAATTGAGTCCCCGGAAGTCGATGCCGCGCTTCGAGACGAGCCCGCCTTCCATGCCGGTCGTCGTGCCGATCCAGGAGATCTTCCAGCCGCGGGCCTTCATGACTGCCGCCACGGCCAAGCCGGGCATGACATGGCCGCCTGTGCCGGCGGCCGCAATGACCAAATGCTTCTTTTCGGGGGTGGGCGTCGATGCCGTCATACTTGGCCTCCGCGCATCAGAATCTTGTTTTCCTTGTCCACCCGCAGCAGCAGCCCCACTGCAACGAGCGAGGAGAGAAGCGCCGAACCGCCGTAGCTGACGAAGGGCAACGTCAGCCCCTTCGTCGGCAGCGCGCCGCTTGCCACGCCTACGTTGATCACGGCCTGCACGCCGAACCAGAGCCCGATGCCCTGTGCGACGAGCCCCTGAAAGGGCCGCTCGAGCTTCACGGCCTGACGGCCGATCTCAAACGCCCTGCGGATGAGCCAATAAAAGAGGAAAAGCGTAAGCATAACACCGCAGAAGCCCATCTCTTCGGCAATGACGGCCATGATGAAGTCCGTGTGCGCTTCCGGCAGATAGTTGAGCTTTTCCACGCTGCCGCCCAGCCCGACGCCGAAGATCTCACCTCGCCCGAAGGCAATGAGGGAGTGCGAAAGCTGATAGGCCTGTCCGAGAACATATTCGTCGGACCACGGATTGAGATAGGCGAAAAATCGCCCGAGGCGCCACGGCGTGTCGACGATCATCCAGGCGACGAAGAGCGCGACGACTCCCGCAACCGAAATGAAGATGGCCATCGACAGGCCGCCGAGAAAGAGCACGCCCATGATCTCGCAGGCGATCACGACCGTCGCGCCGAGATCGGGCTCCTTCATGAGAAGGGCCGAGATGAAGACCATGACGATCGCCATCGGGAAGAAGCCCTTCGAGAAGGAATGCATGAAGTCCTGCTTCTTCACCGTAAAGGCCGCCGCAAAGATGAGGACGGCAACCTTGACGACTTCCGACACCTGCAGGCTCAGCGCGCCGACGCCTATCCAGCGCGTCGCGCCTTTGACGGAGTGGCCGATCCCCGGCACGAGGACGACCGCCAGAAGCGCAATGGCGCCGAAGCCCGCCCAGTTCGAAAAGCGGAACCAGAACGACATCGGCACGCGGTAGACGGCTGCCGCCGCGCAGAGCGCGACGCCGATGCTCGTGAGGTGCCTGAAGAGGTAGCTCATGCCGGCCGATTCAAGCCGGCCCGGTCCGGCAAAGGTCGAGGTGGCCGAAAAGACCATGACGATGCTCAGCGCCAAAAGCGACGCCACCGCCGCCACCACCTCCCAGTTGAGCCCCACCGGACGCTCAAGCGTCCGGCCGCCCCAGCCGCGCGCCGCCGTGCTCATGCGTCCATCCCGCCGAGAGCGGCTGACGGCCCTTCGACGTCGGCCGCAATCTTCGCCGCATGCGCCACGAACTTGGCGCTGCGCTCGGCATAGTTCTTGAACATGTCCCACGAGGCGCAGGCGGGCGAGAGCAGAAGCACGTCGCCCGGATGGTGCCGAGCCCAAAGCCAGTCGACGGCCTCTTCAAGCGTCGTGCATTTTCCCGTTTCGAGACCGGCTTCGCGATCGGGCGCAATCGCCTCAAGGATCTTGTCTGCATCCTGGCCGATCACCGCCGCAGCGGCGGCCGCCCCCTTAAGCGTCTGCGCAAGGGGCGTGAAGTCCTGTCCCTTGCCGTCGCCGCCGAGCACGATGAGAATGCGGCGGCCCTGCGCAGCAAAACCCGACACGGCCGCCATCACCGCGCCGACATTCGTGCCCTTGCTGTCGTCGATGAAGTCGACGCCGTCGACTGTTCGCACAAAAGCCACGCGATGCGGCTCTCCGCCGTAGACCGCGAGAGCGCGAAGAGCCGCAGCAAGCGGCACGCCGGCTGCCGTGGCAAGCGCCGTCGCCGCAAGCGCATTCATCGCATTGTGACGACCGCGGATTTTGAGCGCGCGCTCCGGCATGAAGCGCACGGGCTCATTCGGCGCCGCTTCTGGGAAGAGCGACGACGCGTCGCCCTGCGGCGGCACGCCGGCAAGCCAAAGCAGGCCGTCGGCTTCGACAAGTCCCAGCTCGCCCGGCTTCTTCGGCGCCGAAGCGCCGAAGGTGCGGACAAATGCCGGATCGACGCCTTCGGCCGCCGCCATGGAGCGCGGATCCTCGCGATTGAGCACGCGCACCGTCGATGCGCTGAAGATGCGCCGCTTGGCGGCCGCATAGGCGTCCATCGAGCCGTGCCAGTCGATGTGGTCTTCCGTCACGTTCAGAAGCGCCGCCGCGCAGCAGACGAGGCTCGATGTCGTATCGAGCTGGAAGCTCGAGAGCTCGAGCACCCAGCAGTCGGGCAGCGCGCCTGCCGCCTCGGCCTTGAGGAGCTCCGTCACGGCATTGGGGCCGATATTGCCGGCCGCCACAGTCTTCATGCCGGCCGCCGCGCACATCTTCGCGGTAAGCGAGGTCGTCGTCGTCTTGCCGTTGGTGCCCGTAATGCCGATCACCTTCGGCGCATAGCCCGATGCTTCGCGCAGGCGCTTCAGCTCTCGGGCAAAGAGCTCAATTTCGCCAGCCACGTCAACGCCCGACTTGCGGGCGCGCGCCACGAGCGGCGCCGCGGCCCCGAAATGCGGCGAAATGCCCGGCGACATCACCACAAGGCTCTTGCCGTCTGCAAGCGCCGCTGGCAGTCCGCCGAGATGAAGCGCCACCTCGGGATGCGCTTCGCGCACTTTGGCCGCTCCCGGCGGATCGCTGCGGGTATCCGCTGCCTCAACGCGCCAGCCGCGCTGCAGGAGGTACTCGATCGAGGCCAGCCCCGAAGCGCCGAGGCCGATTACAAGCGCGCGCTGCGCGCTCTCTTGCTGAGTTGTCTGAGCCATGATGAAAAACTCTGCCTATCTTTCTGCAATGCTTCGCCCCAACGGCCTTCTGACGGCGCCGCGAAGGCGGCATCAGCGAATTTTGAGCGTTGCGAGCCCGATGAGGACGAGGATGAACGTAATGATCCAGAAGCGGGTCACCACCTGCGTCTCCTGCCAGCCCTTCAGCTCGAAATGGTGATGAATCGGCGCCATCAGGAAGACTCGCTTGCCGTGCGACAACCGGAAGTACGTGGTCTGGATCATGACGGAGAGCGTCTCGACGACGAAGATCCCGCCCATGACGGCGAGCACCAGCTCCTGCCGGGCAATGACGGCGACCGTGCCGAGGCAGCCGCCGAGCGCCAGCGCGCCGACGTCGCCCATGAAGACCTGCGCAGGATGCGCATTGAACCAAAGGAACGCCAAGCCGGCGCCGACAAGCGCGCCCATCATGACGGCGAGCTCGCCCGCCCCGGGAATGTATGGAATGAAGAGGTAGCTCGCGAAGTCGGGACGGCCGGCTGCATAGCAGAAGATGCCGAGGGCGCCGCCGACGAGCACCGTCGGCAGGATGGCCAGGCCGTCAAGGCCGTCCGTCAGATTCACGGCATTGGACGAGCCGACGATCACGACGTAGGTGAAGATCATGAAGCCGATGAGCCCAAAGGGCAGCGCAATGTCCTTGAAGCACGGAATGAGCAAGTGCAGATTCGGGCTCATGTCGAGCGGGAAGCGCGCGTCGTACCATGCAGCCAGCGCATCGCCGAGCGAGCCGCCCGGCACAACGGAAAGCGCAATTGCCAAATAAAAAGCGACGCCAAGCGCAATGACGGACTGCCAGCTGAACTTCTCCCGCGCGCTCATGCCTTTGGGGTTGTGATGCACGACTTTTCGGTAGTCATCGATCCAGCCGATGCATCCATAGCCTACAAGCACCAGAAGCACTGCCCAGATGAAGCGGTTCGAGAGATCCGCCCAGAGCAGCGTCGACACGCCGATCGCGAAAAGAATGAGGACGCCGCCCATCGTGGGCGTGCCGTCCTTCACCAGATGCGTTTTGGGGCCGTTCGTGCGCACGGCTTGGCCGAAGTGAAGCTTTTTGAGCTCTCGGATCATCCAAGGGCCGAAGGCAAAGCCGATGACAAGCGCTGTCAGGCAGGCCATCAGCGCTCGAAGCGTCAGGTAGTTGAAGACGCCGAACGCGGACCAGCTCTCAGAGAGCGCGCGGAAAAGGGAAAGCAGCATGGAGCACCTGTGCTCGAAGGGGTAAATCGTGTAAAGAGTGAAAGGGAGCGACCGCCGCTGCGCGGCGCGAAGCGCTCGCGCCGCTAGCTCTATGCCCCGAGCCGGCGCTTGAGCGCCTCGACCACGGCGGCAAAGCCCGCTGAATGGCTCGCCTTGACGTCAATCGCGGCGCCCGCAGGAACCTCAAGCTCGGCGAGCGCCGCAAGAAGCGCTTCCCGCGTTGCAAAGGCGCGAGCGCCTTCTCCGAAGCCTTCCGCCGCATGCGCGGCCAGCGGCCCCGCCGTCCAGAGAACGTCGATGCCCGCCGCCTTGGCGAGCATGCCGGCTTCGCGATGGCGCTCCGTCGCATCAGCTCCGATTTCGGCCATATCGCCGAGAAGCAGGATCTTCCTGCCGCGCTCGAGCGCGAGCATGCGGATGGACGCCTCGCAGCTGTCGGGGTTCGCATTGTAGGCGTCGTCAATCACCGTGACGCCCGTCGCCGAGCGCCAGCGCGCGCCTCGGCCGGGGAGCGCGCGGAAGGCTTCCAGCCCTTCGCGGATTGCTTCGGGCGAAATGTCCTGCGCAAGCGCTGCCGCCGCCGCAGCCAGCGCATTGCGCGCATTGTGCGCGCCCGGAATGGCAAGCTTCACGGCAAAGTCGACCGGACGGCCGAAACCGGCGCCTCGGATGCGGAGCGCGCCGTCCGAAAGCGCTTCGCCATGAAGATCGGCCGCGAGGCCCGCAGCCGCCGGCCCCATGGCAAACGTGAGCGAGCGCACGCCGCGCGAGAGCGCCAGCGCGGCCCAGACAGGCGCGCAGGGATCGTCAGCCGGATAGACCGCAATGCCGCTCTCCGGCAGCGCCGGGATGAGAAGGCCGTTCTCGCGCGCCGTCTCCTCGACCGACGACAGGAATTCCTGATGCTCGCGCTGCGCATTGGTGAGAAGCACGATCGTCGGCCGAATCCAGTCCGCCAGGCGCGCCATCTCTCCCTTGTGATTCATGCCGGCTTCGACAACCGCTGCGCGGTGTTCGAAGCGCAGCCGCAGCAGCGTGCGCGGCACGCCCACTTCGTTGTTGAAGTTGCCCTCTGTGGCGAGCATGCGCTCGGCGCCCCAGCGGGCGCGAAGCACGGCGGCCAGCATCTGCGTCGTCGTGGTCTTGCCGTTGCTGCCGCCGACGGCCGTCAGCGGAAGCGAATGGCGCGCGCGCCAGGCCTTTGCAATGGCGCCGTAGGCAAGACGCGCATCGGAGACCACGAGCTGAACGGCCGCTCCCGCCGCTTCTGCATCAATCGGGCGCTCGAGCACCAGCGCGGCAGCGCCCGCCTGAGCGGCCTTGGCCGCGAAGTCGCGTCCGTCAAAGCGCTCGCCCTTGAGCGCAACGAAGACCGCATCGGCCATCGGGGCGCGGCTGTCGGTTTCGACGGCGCGCCAGCGCTTCGCCGCCGCTTCAGGCGGCAGATTCGCCGACGCCAGCTGTCCGTCGAGAGCCCAGGCGATCCAGCCAAGCGTCATCGGGTCGTCGTGCGGGATTTTTTCGCTTTTGAGGTCCATCGCTTCGCTCATGGCGCGCATTTCCTCTTTTCAGTAATAAATGGCTTGGCGCCGCACGCTTTTCTTCAGCGGGCGCCGGCTTCGCGGGCTTCCAATGCATGCTCGCGCCGTTCGTTGAAGGCTTCGCGGAGCACTTCGGCATCGCTGAAGTGGTGCGCGCCTTCGCGCGTGATCTGCTCCGTTTCGTGTCCTTTGCCTGCAACAAGCACGATGTCCTCCGGCGCCGCTTCAGCAACGGCGCGGTAGATGGCTTGACGGCGGTCGGCCTCCAAGGCGAGCTTGGCCTTTTCAGCGCAGCCGGCGGCTACCTCGCTGATGATCGCCTCCGGATCTTCGGAACGAGGGTTGTCGCTTGTGACGACGACGCGGTCGGCAAGCTGGCCGGCAATCTCGCCCATGATCGGACGCTTGCCGCGATCGCGATCACCTCCGCACCCGAAGACGCACCAGAGGCGGCCGCGGCGCGCGTCGGCGGCAGGCCTCAGGCTCTCAAGCGCCTTCTCCAGCGCATCGGGCGTATGGCTGAAGTCGACAATGCCGAGCGGCATTCCCGGCGCGCGGATCATCTCCATGCGGCCCGGCGGGGACTTGAGCGTCGGGAGCACCTCTGCGATCTTGTCGAGCGCAAAGCCGCAGGCAAGCGCCGCCGCGATGACGCCCAGCGCATTCGACACGTTGAAGACGCCGATCTGAGGCACCGAAACGGAAAGCGTCCGACCGTCAACCGAAAGCTCGAACGCCATGCCGGCTTCGCCGTGGCGGATGCTGTTGGCCTCCACTGTATGAGCCGCGCCTGTCTGAGCGGCAAACGCCGCCGCCCGGCCGTTCGTTCCCGTCGCCCAGACGGGAATGCCATGCGCCTTGGCGATCTCAGCAAAATGCGCCGAAACCGGATCGTCGGCATTAAGCACCGCCGCCTTCAGGCCCGGCCATGCAAAGAGAATCCCCTTGGCCGACTCGTAGGCCTCCATCGTCTTGTGATAGTCGAGATGATCGCGGGAGAGATTTGTGAAAATGCCCACTGCGAAGCGCGACTTTGCAAGCCGCCCCTGTTCGAGGCCGACAGAGCTCGCTTCAACAGCGAAAGCCTTGGCGCCGGCTCGCTTGAGATCGGCGTAGAGCCCTTGCAGCGATACGGCGTCCGGCGTCGTGAGCTCCGGGCCTTCGAAGGACTTGCCGCCGAAGAACGAGCCGACCGTGCCGATCGTTCCGCACGGCAGCCCCAGCGCCGTAAAAAGCTGCGAGGTCCAGAACGCCGTCGTCGTCTTGCCGTTCGTGCCCGTAACGGCAACGCCCGTCATGTCGGCCGAAGGATCGCCGTAGAAGGCTGCAGCGACTTCCCCCAGGCGATCCCTGAGCTTCGGCACGGCCATCGCGGCCACCGGATAGCGCTCGGCAGCCTGCTCGCGGCCCAGCGCCTCCAGAAGCACGGCCGAGGCGCCTCTCGCCGCGGCGACGCGAATGAAGGAACGGCCGTCAACCCGGCCTCCCGGAACGGCGACGAAGACGTCGCCCGGCTGCACGTCCCGGCTGTCGAGCCGAAGATGCGCGCCTTCATGCGCGAGGTCCCTGAGCCACGCCGCGATTTCGGCCGTAGCCGGCGTCTCGCAGAGGCGGTCGGTGGATGATGCGTCCGTCATGATGGTGTCTCGATATCCTTTTTCTTCTCTGCCGCAAAACGCGGCAGAGCCTATGTCCAAAGAAGACTCTCTGGCGCTCAGCCGGCCGAACCGGCGCAGCGCCAGAGCTATCTTGAATTGTCCTTCGTTTCAATGCGCATCGGCGCGCCGCGGCTCTACTGCCTCACCGACGCAAGGAATGCGCCGCCGCCGCCCGCCGCCGCCTCGTCCGGCGTCACCATGAGCGTGCGGAGCGCCCCGGCTGCCACTTCGCTGAAGATAGGCGCCGCCACGGCTGAGCCGTATCGGCTGCCCTTCTTCGGCTCGTCGACCATGACAGCGACGATGAAGCGGGGCTGCGTCGCCGGGACGATGCCGACAAACGACGCCACCGTGTCTCGGGTGTACTTGCCGTTCTTCACCTTGTTCGCCGTACCGGTTTTGCCCGCCACCGAGTAGCCCGCCACCTTGACCCGGCTGGCCGTGCCGCCCTTTCGAACCGTATTCATCATCATCGCGCGCACGCGCCGCGCCGTTTCCGGCTTGAAGACCTGCTCGGACTTCGGGATGAAGCCCGGCGCGCGCTTGTAGAGCGTGAGGTCGATCACATCCCCGTCGCGCGCCAGCGCCGTATAGGCGCGCACAAGCTGCATGAGCGAGACGGAGACGCCGTGTCCATAGGAAATCGTGGCCTGCTCGATCGGCCGCCAGGACTTTGCCGGGCGAAGCCGGCCGGCCGTTGCGCCCGGAAATCCGATGTCGGGCGCCCTCCCGAATCCAAGCGCCGTGTACATGTCCCACAGCGTCTGCGGCGACATCTCCAACGCAATCTTGGCTGTACCGATATTGGAGGACTTGGCGACGATTTCCGAAACCGTCAGAAGGCCGTAGTCATGCGTATCGCCGATCGTTCGGTCGCCGATCGTGAGCTTGCCGGGCGCCGTCTGAATCGTCGTGAGCGGATCGATGATCCCCATGTCGAGCGCTTTGGCAATGGCAAAGGGCTTCATAGTCGAGCCTGGCTCGAACTGATCGGTGAGCACGCGGTTTCTTACGCGCTCGAAGAGCATCGTCGAGCGGTCGTTCGGATCGTAGGTGGGCTCATTGGCCAGCGCCAGAATTTCGCCCGTCTGCACATCGGCGACGACGACAGCGCCCGCGAGCGCCTCGCTCTTTTCCATCTGGCGGGCGAGCGCTTCATAGGCGATGAACTGCACGCGCGAGTCGATCGAGAGCGTGACGTCCTTGCCGGCTACCGCCTCCTTGGCCCAGACGTCGTCAACGATGCGGCCCAGGCGGTCCCGAATCACGCGGCGCGCTCCCGGCAGTCCGGCAAGCTCCTTGTCGCTCGCGAGCTCGACGCCTTCCTGGCCGCGGTCGTTCCAGCCGGTATAGCCCACCACATGCGCCATGACGGGCCCGTCCGGATATTCGCGAAGCACCTCGGGCGTAATGCCGATGCCGGGCACGCCCAGAAGGCGAACCGCTTCGGCCGTCGCCACATCGCAGCTTCGAGCCAGATAGACGAAATTCTTCTTTGCATTCGCCTTGAGCTTGGCGCGCAGATCCGCATAGGGCATGCCGATGGCCTTCGCGACGGCCTCAAGTTCGCTGCGCGTCGCCTTCTTCGTAAAGGCGGGATCGGCCCAGATGCTTCGGACCGGCTGCGACGAGGCGAGCACGACGCCGTTGCGGTCCAGAATCTCGCCGCGAACGCCGGCAATCGTGAGCGTTCGGGCATATCTCGCTTCGCCTTGGCCCTGCAGAAAGTCCGTGGCCACAACCTGCAGCCAGAACGCGCGGACGGCCAGTCCGACAAGCGCCGCCACGATGACGCCAAGCGCCACATAGGTGCGCCAGCGCGGAATGGGAATGACGATGAGAGGGCTCGCCGTGTGGACAGGCTCGGCCTTTCGCGCCGACGCGTCGCGGCGCAGAAATTCGCGCGCAACCTGCCAGAGGCCTTCAAAAGCGCCGCTCAAGCGCTCCAAAAGCATGCCGCCGAGGGAAGCGCGCTGCTCGGCGCTCTTGGCGCCCTCAGCGTCTTCCGGCTCCGCCTGCCGGCTGAGACGAGGATCCGCCGCCATCGACTACGCTCCCTGGCCGGCTGCACCGGCCTTCTTGGCGCGAGCGGCTCGAGCCGCCCGCTGAGCAGCCTTCTCTTCGGCCTTTGCGCGCCGCTCGGCTTCAGCCGCATCCGCAGCGGCAATTCGCGCCTTCGTCTCTTCGGAGAGCGCCATTGCCCCCGAAGGCTGCTCCACCAGCGTCACCGTCGTGTCGCCTGTCGCGCCGACCAGATCCAGCGCCGCAGCGCCTTCGGCGATTTCGCCCGGCAGCGCAGCGCGGCGAACCTTCATCTGAAGCTCTGCCTGATCGTCAAGAAGCCGGCGCATCAGATCCACTTCATGCTCATGCTCGACGAAGAGAACGCGCGTGCGGTACTGCAGCTCCACCAGGCAGAGCGCGCTCGCAAAGAGCACGAGCCCCAAGAGCGCCGCCCAAAACAGCTCCATTCGGGAAATGCGACGCATAGCGCTAATCCTCCGGGACGTCCGTCCAGGGCGCCGCCGTTCGCGTCGCGGCGCGCAGCACCGCCGAGCGGGCCCTCGGATTGGCTTCGCACTCGGCCGCGCCCGGCCTGATGCGCTCGACATCTGCGAAAAGCGGCTTCGGCAGCCGGTCAGCCGGAATGGGCAGGCGCGGATCGAGCGCCCGCTCGGGATGCGACGCATGCTCGAAGAAGCGCTTCACGATGCGGTCTTCAAGCGAATGGAAGGCAATCACGGCCAGCCGCCCGCCGGGCAGCAGCAGGCTGCCTGCCGCCTCAAGCGCGCGGCGCAACTCGTCGAGCTCCCCGTTCACCTGAATGCGGACGGCCTGAAAGGTTCGAGTCGCCGGATGCTGTCCGAGATCGCGCCGGTTCCGAGGCACGACCCGCTCGCAAAGCCGCGCCAGATCCGTTGTCGTGCGAAGCGGCGCAACGTCCCGAGTCCTCACGATTTCGCGAGCGATCTGACCAGCAAAGCGCTCTTCGCCGTACTGAGAAATCACGCGCCGGATCTCGGCCTCAGAAGCCGACGCCAGCCACTCGGCCGCCGTCATGCCGGCCGATGTGTCCATGCGCATGTCCAGCGGCCCCTCAAAGCGGAACGAAAAGCCTCGCGACGCGTCGTCAATCTGCGGCGAGGAGACGCCGATGTCGAGAAAGACGCCCGATGCGGCCTCAATGCCGCGCTCGGCCAGCGCCTGCTTCATGGATGAGAAGGGCGCGTGGATGATCGTGAAGCGCGGATCGACAATCTCGGCAGCCGCCGCCACGGCCTGAGGATCGCGGTCGAAGGCGATGAGGCGGCCTTGGGGAGAAAGCATCGACAAGATGCGGCGGGAGTGGCCGCCGCGTCCGAACGTGCCGTCGACATAAAGTCCGTCAGGGTCGGTCACAAGCGCAGCAGGCGCTTCAGCGCCGAGGACGGACAGATGGACGAACGCTTCAGTCATGAATCAATGCCTTTCTCGAAATGCCAGGATGAGCAGGAAAGAAGACAAGCCGGATGCCGACGAGCTTCTGCCGCCTAGAAGCTGAAGTCCGCCGCATCAAGACCGGCTTCGAGCGCCTTTTCCTCTGCGGCGTCAAAGCGACCGCGGTCCCAGAGCTCGAAGTGGCCGCCGAGTCCGACAAGCACGACGGCGCCCTCCAAGCCGGCCAGCGCGCGAAGTCCTGCCGGAATCAGCAGGCGCCCGGCCGCATCGGCTTTGATTTCAGCGGCGCTTCCGAGCACGAATCGCACAAAGGCCCGAGCGCTGTACGGCAGCGCCGCAAGCGCCTCGCGCTTGGCCGCCCAAGCGTCCGCCGGGTAAAGCACCAAGCAGCCGTCCGGATGGCGCGCAGCGACAACCAGGCCGCCTGCCGAAAAAAGCGCGTCTCTGAAGCGCTTCGGCACGA
Organism: uncultured Sutterella sp.; assembly: GCA_905202595.1. Classification (GTDB taxonomy): domain Bacteria; phylum Pseudomonadota; class Gammaproteobacteria; order Burkholderiales; family Burkholderiaceae_F; genus Sutterella. Next base: position 19,225 of record CAJKSP010000006.1, on the reverse strand, counting down.
CCAGCCGGCCTTTGTCGTCAAGGCTTGCCAGCGTCGTTCCCTGAAAAATCGGCTGCGTCATGCTTGCTTGCGCGGAACGCCTCTGATCCGACCGAGTCCCGTCTCCCACTAAAGCCCACATTTTCCCACAGCATGGCGCGGCAACGCATGTAAAAGACTGAAAGAGTGCGAAAAAACTTGAGCGGCGACGAGAATGCCGCAAAGCGCACGCTGACGCTGACCCTGGACGCGGCGCCGGCGCCCTCTTCAGCAGATGCTGGACAAGCAAAAGGCTTCGCGCAGATGCTGAGCGAAGCCTTTTGTGCATAGGCGATTCCGGCGCTCTGATCTGAAGGCCGGAATCTTGAAAGGGAAAGCGCAGCGGGACCTTCCCTGTAAGCCGGATTCTGTTTCGGCCCTGAAGCCGATGGCGGTCATTCTTCTAGGATGGCGCTCGCGCGCCGCCTCAAGCCACCTACCCGCAGCCAGGCCCGGGCCGGGTCATGCGGCTGCCTATTTGGTGTTGCTCCCCGTAGAGATTGCCCGTTTCACCCGACCCCAACGCCGGCTCGTCTCTGTTGCTCTAATCCGCGCCTCGCGGCGGGCAGCTGTTAGCTGCTACGGTGCCCTGCGGAGTCCGGACTTTCCTCCCGCGGCATTGCTGCCGCCGACGGCCGCCCCGGAAGCTCCCGCTGCAGGGGCGCTACTTTACCCGCAGGAGCTGCTAGGAAGCAAGCGATGAAGCCCAATGGAGCGCCGAAAAGCGACCTGCTTCCCAAACGGGGACCGCCGCTTGTGGGACAATACGGGCTTCCTGCCCGCTGCGCCAGCAGGGCCGGACGCCCTCTGGCGCTCAAACGGCTTGCCGCTGCGCCTCCAAGAAGGACGCGCCCCAACGGGCAGCTTGCTCTGCCAGCCGTCCCCTTCATTTGCTTTCTGCCATGACCCATCGACTTCATTCCCTTGCTGCCGGCGTCTGCACGGCGCTTGCCGCCGGCGCGCTTGCCGGCGCCTTCCCAGCCGATGCCGCGGCGGGCATCGCCGAGGCTTGGAACGCCATCGTCGACACGACGCCCGCCGGGCTCGTGCGTCCCGCTGAAGAGCGCCCCGGCGATTGGAAGCCTTTCTGGTCCGACACGAAGGAAGGCGCCAAGCGGATCATGGATGAAGGAAAGACGCTCTGGGTCATGCCCGTCTATACCAATCATCCGAGATGGGCCTGGGACAACAAGCCGCAGCAGAACGGCTACCCCGTCGGCATGGGCATCGCGCGGCAGCTGATCGACGAGCGCGGCAACGAGCGCATGTTCTTTCTCACAAGCTTCGTCGACTCCAACTACCGCATGGAGCCGATGGCAGGCTACGCCTGGCTCTCGCGCTGGCCGATCGGCGGCGGCTTCCATGTGGGCGCAGGCTACCTCGCCGGCCTCACAATGCGAGGCGACTACATGTGGGTGCCGCTCCCGCTGCCGCTTCCGGTAGCCAGCGTCGGCACCGACACCGTCTCGTTCTACGGCACGTGGATACCCTTTACGAACGTCTTTTTCTTCTTCACCTCGATCGCCATTGACGACGTCGGCAGCCGCAAGATGCCGCTGCCGCCCGAAAGCCCTTGGGTGAAGACGCCCAACCTTCTCTTCGGCGGCTGGGGCTGGCAGTACGTCGACAACGGCGCCGAAGACGGCTTCACGCCCAACTTCATGACGAACGACACCGTCTGGAACGTGGGCCTGCGCCACTATTCCGGCCGCAGCTGGCAGACGGAATTCAAGTACAAGAAATCGAGCCACGACATGAAGGGCGGCGAATCGGGAGAAGCGGGCCGCGAAAAGATCGACATCGAGACCTACTCCCTCACCATCGCCTACAACATCGATGTTGCCAAAAACTTCCGCCTCTATGCCGGCGGCGGCTTCGGCTTCTCCCATGCATCGTCTTCGGCCGGCTCGGACAACAGCGTGCACCCCGTGCTGACGATGGGCGCCACCTGGGCCTTCTCGCCCGTCGTCCATCTCACGGCCTCGATCGACACGAACATTTCGCGCTTCAAAGGCGTTACGCCCGGCCGCGACGACGGCTACCTGACGACGCCGATGCCGACCGACTTCATGGTGAACCTCGGCTTTGCCTTCTGAGCGAAGCGCTGCTTCCTAGCCGGCGGCCGCCGCCGAGCGATTGACGCTCGCGGACGGCCGCTTCTTTTTCTGCGCCGTCCAAGTTAATCCTCGCTTCAAGCGCTCTCTTTAGAATGGCGGCATTCCTTATCGGGCGACGAGCCGGCGCAGCAGGCCCTGCGCTTCGGCTCAGAACGCCCTTTCGACTGCAATCAGCTGGAGAAATTCCGTCATGGACAAGAACCAAGCCCTCTTTGAGCGCGCCCAGAAAGTCATCCCGGGCGGCGTCAATTCGCCTGTGCGCGCTTTCCGCTCCGTAGGCGGCGCCCCGCGTTTCATCGAGCGCGCCCAGGGCCCCTACATGTGGGACGCCGAGGGCCAGCGCTTCATCGACTACGTGCTCTCCTGGGGCCCGATGATCCTCGGCCACAACGATCCCGACGTGGTTGAGGCCGTGAAGGCGGCGGTGGACCGCGGCCTTTCCTTCGGCGCCGCGACGGAAGCTGAGGCCGAAATCGCCGAACTCATCACGAAGCTCGTTCCTTCGATCGAAGAGGTGCGCCTCGTCAGCTCCGGCACGGAAGCGGGCATGTCCGCCATCCGTCTGGCCCGCGGCTTCACGGGCCGCAACAAGATCATCAAGTTCGAGGGCTGCTATCACGGGCATTCCGATTCGCTCCTCGTGAAGGCCGGCTCAGGCATGCTCACATTCGGCCACCCCTCTTCGGCCGGCGTTCCGGCCTCGCTCACCGAGCACACGCTTGTGCTGGAGTACAACAACTGCCAGCAGCTCGAAGACGCCTTCAAGGCGCACGGCGACGACATCGCCTGCGTGATCGTCGAGGCATTTGCCGGCAACATGAACATGGTGCGCGGCACGCAGGAGTTCATCGACACGATGCGCCGCCTCTGCACTGAGCACGGCGCGCTCCTCATCGTCGACGAAGTCATGACGGGCTTCCGCGTCGCGCTCGGCGGCGCGCAGTCGCTCTTCCACGTCACGCCGGACATCACGATGCTCGGCAAAGTGATCGGCGGCGGCATGCCGGTCGCGGCCTTCGGCGGCCGCAAGGACATCATGCAGATGATCGCCCCGTGCGGCCCGGTCTATCAGGCGGGCACGCTCTCGGGCAACCCCGTTGCCGTTGCCGCCGGCCTCGCTACGCTGAAGAAGATCCAGCGCCCGGGCTTCTACGACGAGCTCGGCGCCACGGCGAAGAAGCTGGTCAGCGGCCTCACGAGCGCCGCCCGCGAATTCGGCATCGAATTCTGCGGCGACTCCGTCGGCGGCATGCTCGGCATCTACTGCCTGCCCGAACCTCCGAAGGGCTACAGCGATGTCATGAAGGCCGATCAGGCGCTCTTCACGAAGTTCTTCCACGGGATGCTCTCCCGCGGCATCTACTTCGCGCCGTCGACGTTTGAAGCGGGCTTCGTCTCGATCGCCCATACGGACGAGGTCATCCGCGAAACGATTCAGGCTGCGCGCGATACGTTCGCTGAAATCACCCGAGCCTGACGCGCTTTCGTCAAACCCGTGCGCAGCGCATCGCTGCGCACGGGCTCTAGGGCTGCGTCAGCCTGCTGCAGACCATAGCGCCGGTCCGATGCCGCCGGGGCGCTGCTTGTCAAGCAGCCCCTGCGCGCCGGCCGGCGCTTTGCGCAGAAGCACCCAGGCAAAGCTGCCCGCTCTCATGCTTTCAAAACCGCTCCCCATGCTACGAACCACCATCCGACATGCCGCAGGCGCCGCCCGCTTGACGCTTGCAGCCCTTGGGCTTTCGCTCGGCCTTGCTGCTAGTTCGCCCGCACTTGCCGCGCCTGATGGCAGCGGCTTTCTCTCCGCGCTTGACAATGCCAGCGGCGCCGCCAAAGAGAAGCCTCACGTCGAAGTCAGCCTTGCCGCAGCAGCCGACGCGCTGACGCCGCAGGCGGAAAACCGCCTGGCCGTCGTCTTCCGTCATGAGAAGGGCTGGCACACCTATTGGACGAACCCGGGCGATGCGGGATTGCCGCCGGAATTTACATTTACGCTGCCGCAGGGCTTCTCCGCTACAGCGCCCCTGTTTCCCCTGCCGGAGCGCACGCTGACGGGCGGACTCACGAGCTTCGGCTACGACGGCGAAACGCTCTTTCCCTTCCGCGTAGAAGTGCCGCGCTCGGCCGGCACCTCCGGACATGCCGTCATCCGCGTGCATGTCGAGTACCTGGCCTGCAAAGACATGTGCGTTCCAGGCTCGGCCGACGCCTCCATCAGGCTGCCGCTGCGCGTCTCTGCCAATCCGTCGGCCGACGCTTCGGCCATCGACGCCGCGCTCAAAACGATTCCGGAGCATGTCGGATCGGACAATTTCGCCGCCGTCTCCGACGGCCGCCGCATTCGGCTCGACATCGCTTCGGAGGGACTCGTCAAGCGTTCGCTCGACTTCATTCCGGCAGCGCAGAACGTCATGAACTATTCGGCGCCGGCCGTTTTCGAACAGCATGAAGACGGAAGCGCCTCGCTCTATTTTGAAGCGGCCGGCCGGTTCGCCAAAGAATGGACGAAAGCGCCGCCTTCGTCGCTCTCAGGCCTCCTCATCGCCGATGGCGGCCCGAAAGCAGGCGGCTGGGCCGTAGAGGCCTCCTTCCCGCTTGCCGCTGGAGATGTCGGCACGCCTACGCTGCAGCCGAGCGCCGCAGCTGAAGCTATTGCAGAAAGCGGCAGTCTCTCCTTTTCAACGTGGACGGCACTCGCCTTCGCGCTGGCGGGCGGCCTCATTCTGAACCTCATGCCCTGCGTCTTCCCGGTGCTATCGCTCAAGCTCCTGCAGCTCGTGGGCGGCGCGCAAAAGGGCGAGCGTCTCTTACCGCACGGCATTGCCTTTACTGCCGGCGTTCTCATCACAATGGGCATCCTCTCGGGCGTCCTCATGGCGCTGCGAGGCGCCGGCAGCGCGCTCGGCTGGGGCTTTCAGCTGCAGGAGCCGTGGGTCGTCGGCGTGCTGATTCTGCTCTTTGCCGCCATCACGCTCAATCTTCTCGGCCTTTATGAATTCACGGCAGGCTCCGGCATTGCGAATGCCGCCGCCGTCCGAAAAGGACCGCGCGCTGGCGTTGTCAATTCCTTCATGACCGGCATTCTTGCCGTGGTAGTAGCGAGTCCCTGCACGGCGCCCTTCATGGGAGCCGCCGTCGGCTTCGCGCTCACGCAGCCTGCCGCTGAAGCCATCTTCGTCTTTCTCTCACTCGGCCTCGGCATGGCTCTGCCGTGGCTTCTGCTCTGCATCTTCCCAGCCTGGGCGAAACGCCTTCCCAAGCCTGGACCATGGATGACGGTCTTTCGCAAAGTAATGGCCATCCCGATGGCCTGCGCCGTCGTCTGGCTCGGCTGGGTGCTGTCGAAGCAGGTGAATTTCTACGGCATGCTCCTGGTCGTCATTGCTGTCGCGGCCGCCGCGGTCTTCCTCTGGCTTATTGGCCGCGAACAATGGGGCCGAGGCCGCAACCGCACGCTGATGGGCGCGATGGGGCTCGTTGCCGTTGCGGCGATTGCGGCGGCTGGTTCGGGCGGCTTCTCGCGCGCCACCGCGGTGCAGGGCTACGACGACGGCTGGGCGCCCTGGAGCGAATCGGCAGTCGCCGAAGCGCTTGCTGCAGGCAAGCCCGTCTTCGTCGACTTTACGGCAGCTTGGTGCGTCACCTGCCAGGCCAACAAGCTCGCTGCACTTGACCGCAGCGAAGTCGTCGACGCCTTTGATAAAGGGGGCTATGTCCGGCTGATGGGCGACTGGACCAACCGCAGCGACGACATCACAGCCGTGCTGGCGCGATTCGGACGCAGCGGCGTGCCGCTCTATCTGATCTACCGCCCAGACGGCCGAGTTGAAGTGCTGCCGGAGCTGCTGACGCCGAGCGTTGTGCTGGAAGCGCTCAAGAAGAAATAAGCCGCCGGCTGGCTTGAACGATTGAAGCGGCGCTTCTGCCTTGCGGCAGAAGCGCCATTTTTTAGATGCTCAAAAAAGAAAAGCGCGCCGCACCGGCGCGCTTGAGTGACGGCTGAAGGCTTCTCTGCGCCCGCTTTAATCGAGCTTCCACACCCAGTCGATCACATTGTCCAGAAAGGCCGTTGCACCCGGCATGTTCTTCGAGCCGTGCACGCTCGCATAGAGCGCATAGTGCTTGCCGTTGCGGGCCAGAACGTAGCCGCCTACAGCGCGCACGTCCACGAGGAATCCCGTCTTGATGCGCCCGTAGCCGACAGCGATCTTGCGCTTGAGCATCGTGCCGTCTTTCCCCGTAATGGGCAGCGACGCCGCGTACTCAGGCCATGCCGGCCCCTGCCAGCCCGCAGCCAGAATCTCCGTCATCGCTCGCCCGGTAATGCGGGTCTCGCGAGAAAGGCCGGAGCCGTTGTCGATATGAACGGCTTTGGAATCAATGCCGCGCTTCTTCAGCCAGTCGGCGACCACGCTGCGCGCATCGGCAAGGGTGTAGCCGCGCGGAAATTCGCGCCACTGCTCGGCCGCCTCTGCGCCCTTCTTGGCCTTGGCGGCAGATTTGGCCGCCGCCTTCTCCTCCGCCTGCACCTGAACGTGCCCCAGCGACAGGAAGATGTGGCGGGCCATCGTATTGTTCGACCACTTGTTCGTGAGCATGACGACATCAGCCAGAGAAGGCGACATCCTCACGAAGCGACGATCAGCATCCGCCGGTATCCGCCCTGAAACGACCTTTCCCTTCCAGGTACGGCCGTCCTTCTCCCAAAGCGCACGGAAAAGCCGCTCGAAGTATTCATCAGGCTCAAAGGCAATGACGTTGAAGTTCTTGGCGCCGCATGCGCGGGGAAGGCTGCCGGTGAAGACGGCGCGCTTTGTGCCGTCCTTGTTTGCGCGGAGCCTGAACCCCAACTTGGTCTTCCAGTCGCCGCAGCTGCCGCCAGAGAGCTTCACCGTTTTCGGATACGTCACGCCCGCGAGCGGCGGCAGCGAGACGACGCGCGCAATGCCGGCTTCCCGATCTGGGATGAGTTCGAGCGACACATTGCGGAAATTGACCAGCGCCGCATCGGGCGGCAGGTTGTAGGGCCGCGAGCTTCTGCCGTCGAAGGCGCCGGGATCAACCTTGGGAATATTGAAGTAGGAGCGATCGACGACAATGTTGCCTTCAATATGCTTCACGCCGAGCTGAGCCAGCTTGTCGAGCTGCAGCGCGAAGTCCTCAATGACGAGCGTCGGGTCGCCGCCGCCCCGAATGTAGAGATCTCCGCCGAGGCGCCCTTTGGCGTCTGGCCAGCTCTTTGTATAAAAGCCGGTGTACCAATGGAAGTTCGGACCGAGCTCCTCGAGCGCGACAAGCGTCGTCACAAGCTTGGCCGTTGACGCCGGCCGATCGCTGCGGTCCGCATGCAGCGCATAGGCGCTGCGAATCGACGCTGCATTCGAGCGTCCGGTCTGCCGGTCGACCGTCACCTGATCGAGCGGCAGCACGGAGATGACGACGTCGTTCAGATTCACCTTCCAGCGCTTTGCCGCACGAGCAATCTGAGCCGGCACTTGCGGCGCCGCCGCCTTCGCCTGCGCCGGCTTCTCCGCCGCATAGGCGCTGCCTGCGCTCATGCCGAGTCCGCCTGCCGCAAGCGCAGCCGCCGCAACAGCAGTCCAGACCCTGAACTGCATCCCATGATTCATCATTGCAAAACCTCTTTCGCCTCGCTTCCTTACTCACTCAAGGAAAGGCACGAGACCATCAGGACGGCCGAAAATTTTTCGTCCGTCCGCTCTTGAAATCTTTAGGTCCGTCCCCATATGGGGAGTATGCAACGGCAAGGGGCCCGCAAGGGTCCGGCGCCCTGAAAGTTTTTATCCGGCGGCGCGCCGCGAACGCTTTGCTCACAAAGTCTTCGGCTCAGGCGCCCGCTTCGGAAGAATCAGCTAATGAATGGAGATTTCTGAGATGCAGATCCGTCCTTTGCATGATCGCGTCATCATCAAGCGCCTCGAAGCGGTGACGACCACCGCCTCCGGCATCGTCATTCCGGAAACCGCCGGCGAGAAGCCCGATCAGGGCGAAGTGATCGCGGTGGGTCCCGGCAAGCGCGACGAAGCCGGCCGCCTCATCGCTCCGGACGTCAAGCCCGGCGATCGCGTCCTCTTCGGCAAGTACTCCGGCCAGACCGTCAAGGTTGACGGCGAAGACTTCCTCGTCATGCGCGAGGAAGACATCATGGGCGTGCTCGAGTAATCGCGAAGTCCCGTTTTAAAGCAGATTTTTTGAAAGAACACTGAAGGAAACAAAATGGCTGCTAAGCAGGTTCTGTTTGGTGACGATGCCCGCTCGAAGATGGTCCGCGGCATCAATGTTCTCGCCGACGCCGTAAAGGTCACGCTCGGCCCGAAGGGCCGCAACGTGGTGCTCGAGCGCTCCTTCGGCGGCCCGACGGTCACGAAGGACGGCGTCTCCGTCGCCAAGGAAATTGAGCTGAAGGACAAGTTCGAGAACATGGGCGCCGCGATGGTTCGCGAAGTCGCCTCCAAGACCTCGGACAACGCCGGCGACGGCACGACGACCGCTACGGTGCTTGCTCAGGCGATCGTTGACGAAGGCATGAAGTTCGTCGCGGCCGGCATGAACCCGATGGATCTGAAGCGCGGCATCGACAAGGCTGTCGCCGCTGCCATCGAAGAGCTCCGCAAGATCAGCAAGCCCACGACCACGAACAAGGAAATCGCCCAGGTGGGCGCCATCTCCGCCAACTCCGACCACGAGATCGGCGAGATCATTTCCGAAGCCATGGACAAGGTGGGCAAGGAAGGCGTCATCACGGTTGAAGACGGCAAGAGCCTCAAGAACGAACTCGAAGTCGTTGAAGGCATGCAGTTCGACCGCGGCTATCTCTCGCCCTACTTCATCAACCAGCCCGAGAAGCAGACGGCTGTCCTCGACAACCCGCTGATTCTCCTGCACGACAAGAAGATCTCGAACATCCGCGAGCTTCTGCCGATCCTCGAGCAGGTCGCCAAGTCCGGCCGTCCGCTCCTCATCATCGCTGAGGACATCGACGGCGAAGCGCTTGCCACCCTCGTTGTGAACAGCATCCGCGGCGTGCTCAAGGTCTGCGCCGTTAAGGCGCCTGGCTTCGGCGACCGCCGCACGGCCATGCTCCAGGACATCGCCATCCTCACGGGCGGCACGGTCATTTCGAGCACGGTCGGCCTGACGCTCGACAAGGCGACGCTCCAGCAGCTCGGCTCCGCGAAGAAGGTTGAAGTCTCCAAGGAGAACACCACGATCATCGACGGCGCCGGCGATGCCGAAGCCATCGAGAACCGCGTCAAGAACATCCGCACGCAGATCGAAGCCGCGACGAGCGACTACGACCGCGAGAAGCTTCAGGAACGCGTGGCGAAGCTTGCCGGCGGCGTGGCGCTGATCAAGGTTGGCGCTGCGACGGAAGTCGAGATGAAGGAAAAGAAGGCCCGCGTGGAAGACGCTCTCCACGCCACCCGCGCTGCCGTTGAAGAAGGCATCGTCCCGGGCGGCGGCGTTGCGCTCATCCGCGCCAAGCTCGCCATCAAGGATCTCAAGGGCGACAACGACGAACAGAACGCCGGCATCCGCATCGTGCTCCGCGCGATGGAAGAGCCGCTGCGCCAGATCGTCGCCAACGCCGGCGATGAGCCGAGCGTCGTCGTGAACGAGGTTTCGCATGGCGCCGGCAACTTCGGCTACAACGCCCAGACGGGCGAGTACGGCGACCTCGTGGCGATGGGCGTGCTTGACCCGACCAAGGTCACCCGCACCGCGCTGCAGAACGCCGCCTCGGTTGCTTCGCTCATCCTGACGACCGACTGCATGGTTGCCGATCTGCCTGCCGATACGAAGGCTGCTCCCGACATGGGCGGCATGGGCGGCATGCCCGGCATGATGTAATTTCATCATGGCCTAGCTCGCTGACGATTCGTCGTCAGCTAAGCTGATCCAAGGGCGCTCTTCTTTCGGAGAGCGCCCTTTTTTATACGCTCCCAGCGAAGCAGATTCCGCGATGGGCTTTCTCAACAGTTGGCGCTTGACCGATGAGAAAGCCTCGCGGCGCTTGACCGGACCTCTGCCTCTGCCGACAATACGGGCGGCCTTTTATTTCAGGCCCTGATCTACAAGAACCTTTTTTCTCACAGGCAGAACTCATGACCTTCACCGAGATGCTGGCGGCGCGCTGGAAGCGCGCGGACTCGCTCCTTTGCGTGGGCCTCGACCCCAATCCCAAGCGCTTTCCGGCGCCTATTGCCGAGCGTGCCGGCGCGATCTACGACTTCTGCCAGGGAATCATTGACGCCACAGCGCCATTCGTCTGCGCCTTCAAGCCGCAAATCGCTTATTTCGCTTCCTGCGGCGCAGAGAGCGAACTCGAAGACCTCATCAGCTACATCCACGCCAACTACCCCGGCATCCCCGTGATTCTCGACGCCAAGCGCGGCGACATCGGCAGCACGGCCGAGCATTACGCGCGCGAAGCGTTTGAGCGCTACAAGGCCGACTGCGTCACGCTCTCGCCCTTCATGGGCGAGGACACCATCGAGCCCTATCTCGCCTACCAGGACAAGGGCGCCTTCATCCTCTGCCGCACCTCGAACAAGGGCGGCGACGACCTGCAGATGCTCGACGTCGGCGGCGAGCGCCTTTATGAGCACGTTGCTCGCCTGGTCGACAAAGTGTGGAACAAGACGGGCGAACTCGGCCTCGTCGTCGGCGCCACGTACCCGGCAGAACTGGCCAACGTGCGCCGCATCGCGCCCACGCTCCCGCTCCTCGTGCCGGGCATCGGCGCGCAGGGCGGCGACGTTGACGCCTGCGTCAAAGCCGGCATGACAGCCGACAAGACCGGCATGGTGATCAATTCCGGACGCGCCATCATCTACGCCTCGAAGGGCGAAGATTGGCAGTCGGCCGCCGCTGCCGCCGCCAAAGCGACGCGAGACGCCATCAACGCAGCCCGGCAATAACACAGCGCTCTTCTGAAAAGAAGCGCCGCTCAAGACAAAGCCGCTCCCTCAAGAGGAGCGGCTTTGTCTTATGAATCTCATGGAAAGATGCGCCGGAATCATCGAGCGCTTCCGACACCGCTGTTACATCGCCTAGAGCTGACTTTCTGCGCGCAGCTCTGAGAAGGCGCGCATTCGGCGAAAATGCAGCGCATCCGCTGGCGCAGCCTTGACTGCAATGCTCGAATGATGTTGAGCTGCAGCGCGCAAGCGCTTGCCGCGTGCCGCATCCGCTGAGGCCGCGAGCGTCAGTTCGGCGCTTCGCCTCCTGTCGCGGGAAGAAAACCAATAGCGGCAAGTGGAGGCATTGACGCCCGTCTCTTCTGCAATGCGCCGCCAGGTTGCCCCCTGCTCTCGCAGCGCGATGGCGCGCGCCTTCACTTCATCGGCATAACGGTATTGATTTTTCTTGAGTCGAATGCGGAACTGTCCGCGCTTGAACGCGCGCGCCCAATCGCGCACGGTATGTACAGAAAGCTTGAGCTTGTCCGCTACGTATTTGTAGCCATAGCCCTGGCTGAAAAGATGATGCGCCTGCCGGCGCACCGCATCCGAAGCGAAGCCGGCCGGACGCGCGCGCTTGGGCTTGGGCGTCGGCCCCTGGCCTTCGTAGATCTGTGGCGTCTTGTCGAATGACATCGATGCTTACTCAAGTAAATAAAAAAGCCCGTTCCTCGCATGTCCAACGAGAAACGGGCGAGAAAACCGCTTGAAACATCTGCATGAGCAGCGGCCCTGCTGCGATGCGCTGCATCGCCGCTTGCAGCCTCCTCCAGCCTCAAGCGCAGCCGAAGGATGAAACGGTTGCAGGAAGCGGCGGCGCCCGTTAGGGGCGCCGCCTGAGCTCAGGCGTTCGTCATGCAGACGCCTCGCCGAATGCCGAAGCATTCGACAGAGAAGCGGCGCGATTAGAACGCATAGCGAGCTTTGAGATTGAACGAATTGTTCAAGCGCTCAGAGGAGCCGGCGCCCAGCTTGTAGTTGAGGCCGAAGTTCCAAGCGCCGGTCGTCGCGTTGACGCCAAGCACGGCCTGAATCGGATTGGCATCAATGACGCGCACTGCCAGATCATCCGACGCAGCGCTGCCTCGGATGCCGAGCTTCATCGCCGCATTCTTGTCGCCGAAGGACGGCACAGCAGACAGATCGAACGACGGCGCCACCTTCATGCCGTTCATGTCGAACTCGCCGGCAAACGTCACGCCGACCGGCATCTGAAGGACATTCATGTCGTTGATGTCGGTGGTGTAGCCGGACTCGAAGCTGTCGACAGAGAGGCGCGTCCAACGGAAGCCGATATGCGGAACAATGTTGAGCGAACCTGCCTTGGCAAGCGCTTCGCCGCGCAGGCCGAACGTCAAGGCATCGGTATCCGCCGAGAAGCCGCCCAAGCCGTACGCATTGACCTTCACGTCATTCGACGACTGCATGTAGCCGAAATCAGCCGCCACGTTCCACATGTCGGAGAAAGTCTTCGACGTGTAGAGCGAAATGCCGAACAGATCGGAATCCATGCTGGTCTTGGCAGTCGTGTTGGCGCTCTTCGTATCGGCCGTGCCGATCGTCAGCGCCAAGCCGAGGACGGCGCCGCACGGCACTGTCGCATCAACGCCGAGCGTGCCGGCATAGATGTCGGACGAGTAGCCGGCGCCGTTCATCAGCTTCTTGGCTTCGTAGCGGCCGCCGTTCACATCCGCCCAGACATTGAGACCTTCGCCGCGAGCGACAAGGATGTTCGTGCGGGCAGCAACGGTGTCGCTGAAGGCCGAAAGCGCATCCATGGCGACAGACGCCATGCCGGCCGTCGCGCCGATGGCCGCAACGTCATTGCCGACCTTCACCACGTTTGCATTGCTGCCGAGGCCGTTCGACGTCGAGGTCAGCCAGCGGTTGAAGCGGGCGGACGACGAAGACATGTCAGCGCCGCGGGTGTACATGCCGACGATGCTGTCATAGCTGCTGAGCTGCGACAGCACAGCCAACGCATTCGGATCCTGAATCAGCTCAATGGAAAGAACGCCGTCGATGATCGTGGCATCAAGCAGGCGGCCGCCGTCCATATCCACCAGCGTGCCGTCATCCTTCACTGCGGAGGACAGCTTGATCTTGTCGCCGATGCGTGCATTGGCAATATAGGTGACGCTTTCATCGGCAAGCGTTACCTCTTTAGCGAACACTGCCGTTGTTCCCGTGCGGTCGACGCCGTTGGCATCCACGAGAAGCATCGAGTCGGCATCCACTTGAACGTTATTCCCGCCCTGCGCCGCTGACGCGCCAGAAGCCCGCAGATTGCCGTTAACAGCCGTATAGATCGGCTGGCCATGCGAGTTCTTGGAAGCGGCATTGACATAGAGAACCGACTTGACGCGGCTGGCATGATCATCGTCCGACAGCCCAAGGGTGTAGCCGGTCGAATCAAAGGCAGAAACCATGCCCTTGAGCGATGCGCCCGCGCCGACGCCGACAAGCGATGCCTGGCCGGCCTCAACGGTTGCGCCAGCAGCCACATCATTCACAATGACCTTGGAGGCATCCGGCGTCGCCAGCGTGCCGTTCACCCAAGCCGGATCGGCAAAAATCTTGCCGCCCGTCAGCTTGCTGACAACGAGCGTCGCTCCCTTCGCCGGCTTGTCAAGTGCCCCGACTTGGATGCTGCCCGTGCTCTCGAGCTCGCCGATGTAGGCTTGCCCCAGAACGTCGCCGGAAGCCAGAGACACTTTGCCATCCGTCTTCAGCGAGCCGTCAACCTTCAGCGTGTCCGCTTTCAGGCTGTACGCCGTTTTGCCGCTGCTCGGCATGGCAAGCGCCGCGCCTTCAGCCACGGCGACTTCCTTCGCATAAGCATCGCCCTGAATATTCAGGCTGCCGCTCTTGACATATAGAGCACCTACTTTCGACCCCGTGCTGTTCACTGCGCCGATCACGGCATTTGAACCAGAAGTAATCAGTCGCTTGTCTGCAGCCATTGTGACGCCGGCAAGCTTGCCGTCAGACGTCGTCACCAGATTGCCCGAACCATTGAGCTGAAGCGTGCTGCCGACCTTCAGAGCAGTTTCGTTGGCGGCAAGCTTGGTCGAACCATAGCTGCCAGAAAGCGTGTCTTCCACCCCCGTCACGACGGCGTTCTTCAGCTGATCGAGCGCAACGCCATTCATGCCAGCAACGGTTTTGTAGTCAATTCCGCCGTTTTCAACCTTGAGGTCGGAAACCGTGACGGCGCCGAGGTCCACCAGACCTGTTTTGCCTTGGTTAGCGGCCTGAATGCTCTTGAGAGCTTTGGTCAGAGCCTCCTTCGTCATCGCGCCCGTCACGTCGGTCACATAGATCGTGCCGGCATTCTGGATGGCATTGAAGTCCTTGGCCTTTTCATAGCTCAGCTTGCCCTCTGCCGTCTTGAAGCCCAAAGCCGAGCCGGCAACATGGAGAACGCCGCTATCGGCAATTTGGAATTTCTCTTTCTGAGTTTTCAGCGTCTTGGACACCGTGACATTGCCGCCGTCAATGGTGACGCTGCCGTTGCTGGCATCAAGTCCTTCAACAACCGTCTTGCCGCCCTTGAAGTCGGCCGTGCCGTTGACTGTCAAACCCTTGAGCGTCAGCGAACTGTCTTTCTCCGTCCGGAAGGCTGCATCAGGAGACACCGTCGCATTCTGAACTGTCAGCTTGTTCGAGACTGACGTATCGCCTGCCAAAATCAGCAGGTTGCCATTGATGGCAGATCCCGCTGCAGAGCCTTTAAGCGCCGTCCCAGTACCCGAGAGCTCCAGATTGCCGTTGACAGCCGCCTTTTCGCTCACCTGAATTTCCGTGTTCTCGACATACTTGCCGACGCGGATTAGGCCATTGATCGTCGAACCGTCATTCAAAAGGACCTGATTGCCCTTCGTCTCTTTGTTGTCAGCATGACTCTTGCCATTTTCCTTCTGCGTTACCTCAATGTTGATGGCCGTCGTGCCTTTCTGCGCATTGATCGTGCCGTCGTTCGTGAAGGTATTTTCATTGGAGTCCTTGATCTGAACGCCATGCGTGAAGGAACCCTTAGCAGAAGACGGCGCGCCGACATTGATGACGCCGCGATTAATCCCCTTCGATTGGACGGCTCCGCCAAGCTCCATGCCGACGCCGGTGTAGATCACCGTGATGTCGCCGCTGAGGCCGTTCTCGATGCGGCTGCCCTTGCGATCGCTGCCAGCCGTTGAACCCACCGTCATGCCGTAGGCATTCTTGGCGACAATCACGCCCTGGTTGAGCGCCGTGCCGCCCTTATCCGCCATCATGCCCTTCTGCGACCAGGACTTGGCCTGTCCTGTTGACGTCACATACACGGCGCCTTCGTTGGCTACCGTCGCTGCACTGGCATAAAGGCCGTGCGACTGGGGCAGCATGCCCTTCTGACTTGAGCCGACGACCCAAAGCGACTGGTCTTTCTGAAACACATGACTGCCCTTTGAAGCACTGAAGAACCCGTCATAAGCAGGTTTCTGGGCATTGGAATCAAACTCCAGGATATAGATGTTGTTTTTCTTGGCCTGATCAAGCGACTTCAGCGACAGATCCTTTTCACCTAGTGCATGCGTTTCCTTGATGCTCAGGGTGCCTTTGTCGGCTGCGGGCGCATCCTTCCATTCGGCTGCCAATGCCGTGCCGGCAAGCAGCGAGGCGACTGCCGCCGCAATCACGGTCTTTGCGCCCTTGTGCTGAACCGACGCTGTCGCCTCATTCACCACCATGAGAGCATTGCGGGCCTTTGAGAAGACCACTTTGAAATTCTGATTCATGAATGAACTCCAAGATTTTTTCTTGACCGCCCGAACCGCCGCGGCATCCGCCGCGCTAGCGAGCATTCAGGCGCTGTGCTGCGCACAAAGCTCATCCTCTTGAAAACAGCAAAGTAGGAGGGTGGTAATTACCCTTACTATATCACACCGTTAAGAAGATCCATACACACTGTATGCAAAGTATTTATTGATCTTTCTCGTTCCATTGCGAGATGTAGCGCCCGCACATAAGAAAAACCCTGCGTGTGTTGTACGTATACAACTTGACGCTGCAAACACGCTTCCCTCTTGTACTTCTGAAGCCGCAGCGGCTGTCAGAACCTCCGCCGCACTTCCTCAGCCTGCTGCGCTGTGGACAGACATCAGCCACTTGTCCACAGCCGGCTTTTGAAGCACATAGCAAAAAACGCTTTAATAGCCTGCAAGACTAACTGAAGCAGGATTTTCAAATCCTGTGCACAACTCGGTGGACAACCTTGATGGCCAGGCTTTTCATCTTGAAGCGGCAGTCCCTGCACAAAACGGACGCACCGTCATGGCAGAGCTTCAGCCTAGAGCGCTGAAGATTGTTCCTGCAGGGACATATGGCGGACAGACGTCGACGCCGGCTTCCCGAGCTCAACAGAAGCCTGCCGAGATCGGCCCGCTCATCCGCTAATGCCAGTCATCAAACAGCAAAGACGGTCACCCCCATTAAGAATGAGGTGCAGTGTTTACCCGCGCCCGCTTTACAGCACAGGAACGCCGTTGGCTGTCGCCCCTTCGCTCGTGATCCGAATCTCGCTCACAAAATTGCCGTCAATGAGCTTCATCTGTCCGCGCGCCACCGGCACGGCCAGATCATCGGGCTTCGTCATCTCCTGAGGAATGGAGAGAGAAAAAGCGCCGATCTGCATGGGATCCCCGGACTTCTGCGGCGCCTGATAGGCGAGGCGTCCGGCCAGGCGCGCCGTTTTGCCTCCCATTGTCCAGTCGCAGGCATCAAGATCCCACGCAAGGCCGCCTCTGACGAAGGCATCCTGCAGCAGGCCGAGTCCGACGAGAAGCGAGGCGTTCTGCATCGGCGCGCCGCCCAAAGCTGCCATCTGCAGGAAGGCTGTCCCGCTTTCGACGATTTCATCCGTAAGACCCGTAAGACGGCTCTTGAAGATGAAGCGATCGCCCGTGCGGCCGGCGGCCTGCGGCTTCACCGCTTCAAAGGAATAGACATGATCCCAAGCGCGCTGCGGCTCGCCGTTAGAACGAGGCTTCGCCTTTTCCTTCGAGAGCGCCACAGTTGCATGCGCTACGGTGGATTCAGCGGCCAAGCCGTCAGCCGCGAGCGCGCCCGTACGAACAGTCGTCTCCTCGCTGCCGTCTGCACGACCGGCGACATCAACGGAAAGATCCTTCACGCTGAAGGCTTGTCCAGCGCCGAAAGCGCCTGCCGAACCCAAGGACTCGCAAGCGAGGCCCTTGACCGTCAGCGTGCCGGCATAGCCGCCTTTTTGAGGCTTGGAAAGAAGCGTCACCGGTTCGATGCGGCAGCTGGCATTCGCCTCCGATACCGTAAAGCCGTTCGGCACGCGCCAAAGAGCCTGCGACACCTGCCCCGTAAGGCCGATCTTGACGAGCACTTCATCGCGGTACCCGCGAATGCCCGCGGATTCGAGAAGTGCGCCGAAGCCGGACGACATGTCGAGCGACGCATGCACGTCCACGCCGTAGCCGAGATCGGCCGTTCCGTTCCAGACAGCGCTGCCGAGCTCGCCGCCGCGGTCGTCGAGCATCGCCACCTCGACGCGGAAGCTGCGCGAAAAGAGCGAGCTCGCCGCTGTCTGCGCATTGAGCCGAAAGCCGTCGGGCACGCTTGACGCAAGTTCAGCCAAGTGCTTGTCGAAGGCGGCGCCGCTCACATAGGCGCAGATGGGATAAGAGCAGCCGGCAGCAATCGCAACGGCAGCCACAATGCCGAGCTTCGCGGCGGTCTTCATGATGGATCTCTCCTTAGCGGAAAGTCCTGACGCCGAGCAGCATCAGGACGGCGGCAAAAATGAAAGCAAAAAAGCCGAATCGGCGGGCGGCTGTCAGCTCGCATCCTTGGATGCGGAAGCAGAAGTCGATGCAGGCGCCGCGGGCGCTGCAGCATGCAGACGCTTCGCGGCCTGGACCTTCCCTTCTGCAGATGAACCGGCAGACGACGCCGCGCCTGGCGCTGCCGCAGCGGACGATCCCGCATTGCTCGAAGCGCTCTTGGCGTTCTTTGCCGAACGCGAGGCCAGCGCGCCGGAAACAGCCATTCGTCCGACCGCAGCGCCGGCAGCTCTCGCCTTGGCAGCGAGGCCGCGCGTCACAATCACCTTGTCGATGCGGCGTCCATCCATGTCGACAACCTCAAAGCGCCAGCCAAGCCACTCGGCAACGTCGCCTTCGCGCGGCAGACGCCCCAAGAGCAGCATCAGCATGCCTGCCAGCGTCTGATACCGGCCGTCCTCTTCGTCAGGAACAGTTTTGATGGCCAGAACGTCCTTCAATTCCGGAATCGGAATGAGGCCGTCAAGCAGCAGCGAGCCGTCGTCGCGGCGCGTCACCCAAGCTTCGCCAGGCATTTCCGGCTTGAACTCGCCCACAATCGCCTCGAGCACATCGCGAGGCGTGACGAGGCCCTGCACTTCGCCGTACTCATCAACGACGAGCGCAATAGGGCTGTCCGTGCGGCGGAAGTGCTCGAGAAGCTCCATGCCCGTCAGAGATTCCGGCACATAAGTCGCCGGCGCGAGATTCGTGCGAAAGTTGGGCTTGCCGTTCTCAAGAATCTGCTGCAGCAGAATCTTTGTGGTGCAGAAGCCCTTGACATTGTCGAGGCTCCCTTCGCAGACCGGCAGGCGCGAGCGCTTTTCGCTCTTGATCTTTTCAATGTTGACTTCGCGAGTGTCCTCGAGGTTGATCCAGCTGATGGCGCTGCGAGGCGTCATCAGCGAACCCACCTGACGGTCGTCCAGACGAAAGACGTTGCGCACCATGTCGCGTTCGTCCGATTCGATCACGCCCGTCTCGGCGCCCTCGTCGATCATGGCGTGAATCTCCTCTTCCGTCACGCCGGAATCAGCCGCCTGATCTGCGCCGCAGCGGCGCATGATCCAATGCGTCGAACTCGAAAGCAGCTTCACGAAAGGACTGGCCACCAGCGAGAGAAAATGAATCACTGGCGCAACGCGGCAGGCAATGCGCTCCGGCGCAAGCTGTCCGAAGCGCTTCGGAACGAGTTCGCCGAGCACAATGGAAAAGTACGTGACGAGGACTACGACCACGACCACGCCCACAGCCTTTGCCGTGCTGTAGGCCATTCCGAACG
>CAJKSP010000005.1 GCA_905202595.1 uncultured Sutterella sp. | reverse complement strand
CCGCCCCGTACCCTTCGATGACAGATCTTAGGGATCAGTTATCCGGGAGTTCGGGGGGTTAGTTCATCCTAATTTCCGTCAGTTCGGGCAGGAGGCTTACTCCCACTCGATCGTGGCAGGCGGCTTGCCGCTCACGTCATAAACGACTCGGTTGATGCCGCGCACTTCGTTGATGATGCGGTTCGACACCTTGCCGAGAAGTTCGTAGGGCAGCTGGCTCCACTGAGCAGTCATGAAGTCCGTCGTCTGCACAGAGCGCAGGCTCACGACCCATTCATAGGTACGGCCGTCGCCCATGACGCCCACAGACTTCACCGGGAGGAACACCACGAAGGCCTGGCTCACCTTGTCATAGAGGCCGGCTTTGCGAAGCTCTTCAATGAAGATGGCGTCGGCTTCGCGCAGAAGATCAGCGTATTCGCGCTTCACTTCGCCAAGGATGCGCACGCCGAGGCCAGGTCCCGGGAACGGATGGCGATAGACCATGTCGTGCGGCAGGCCGAGTTCGATGCCGAGCTCGCGGACTTCGTCCTTGAAGAGCGAGCGCAGCGGCTCGAGCAGCTTGAGGTGAAGCGTGTCGGGAAGGCCGCCCACGTTGTGGTGCGACTTGATGGTCTTGGCCTTCTTCGTCTTGGCGCCGGCAGATTCAATCACGTCCGGGTAGATCGTGCCCTGGGCAAGCCACTTGGCGTTCTTGATCTTCTCCGCTTCTTCCTGGAAGACGTTGACGAACTCGCGGCCGATGATCTTGCGCTTCTGCTCGGGATCGGAGACGCCGGCAAGCGCCGTCATGAAGCGGTCGATCGCGTCGACGACGATGAGCTTCAGGCCCATGTTCTTTTCAAAGGTTTCGCGAACCTGTTCGCGCTCGCCCTTGCGCAGGAGGCCGTTGTCGACAAAGACGCAGGTCAGGCGCTGACCGATCGCTCGGTGAATGAGCGCGGCCGTGACGGAGGAGTCGACGCCGCCGGAGAGGCCGAGAATCACTTCATCGTCGCCCACTTCTTCGCGGATCTTGGCAACGGCTTCTTCAACGTAGTCGCCCATGATCCAGTCCGGCTTGCAGCCGCAGATGTCGAGGACGAAGCGATTCAGAATCTGACGGCCCTGCAGCGTGTGCGTGACTTCCGGATGGAACTGAACCGCATAGAAGCGGCGGTCTTCGTCAGCCATGCCGGCGATGGGGCAGGAGGGGGTCGAGCACATGACCTTGAAGCCCGGCGGGAGCTCCGTCACCTTGTCGCCGTGCGACATCCAGACCTTGAGCATGCCTTCGCCGTTCGGGCCCTTGAAGTCTTCGATGCCTTCAAGCAGCTTCGTGTGGTTGTGGGCGCGGACTTCAGCGTAGCCGAATTCGCGCTTGCCGCCGCCTTCAACGCGGCCGCCGAGCTGCTGCGCCATCGTCTGCATGCCGTAGCAGATGCCGAGGACCGGCACGCCTTCTTCAAAGACAGCCTGGCTTGCCTGGTCGTTGCTTTCTTCGTAGGCGCTCATGTGCGAGCCCGAGAGGATGATGCCCTTCGGGGCGAATTCGCGAATGAATTCAGCAGAGACGTCGTTGGGGTGAACTTCGCAGTAGACGTGGGCTTCGCGCACGCGGCGGGCGATGAGCTGCGTCACCTGGCTGCCGAAGTCGAGAATGAGGATGCGGTCGTGGGACGGGGTCATGTCAGTGATGAACCTCTGTACAGATGGTGTCGGGCGGAAGCGCCCGGAAGAGGAAGCGGCGGCGCCTGCGGCGCCGCTGGCATCCGCGGCCGCTACTTTAGCAGAAGCGGCCGGGCGGATTGACGGCGAAAGCCTATAAAGCAGCGTTTTTTCAAGGCCTTGAAAGTTCGAAGCGTCCGATTCTTTCTGAAGGAAAGAAATTCGGACGCTTCGGCGGACGGAATGCGAAGCCGGGGGACCGGCTTCGCTGCAGTCCGCCCGTGCGCTGCTTAGTGCTGCGCGACGTGGTAGTTCGGAGCTTCCTTCGTGATCTTCACGTCATGGACGTGAGATTCGCGCAGGCCGCCGGCCGTGATCTGGACGAACTGAGCGCGGGTGCGCATTTCGTCGATCGTGCGGCAGCCGCAGTAGCCCATCGAGGAGCGCAGGCCGCCGAGCATCTGATAGATGATCGCAGCGATCGGTCCCTTGTAGGGCACCATGCCTTCAATGCCTTCCGGAACGAGCTTGCTGATGTTGCCCTGATTGTTGTCCTGGAAGTAGCGGTCGGCAGAACCCTTGCCCATGGCGCCGAGCGAGCCCATGCCGCGATAGGACTTGTAGGAGCGGCCCTGGTAGAGGATGACTTCGCCCGGAGCCTCTTCCGTGCCGGCGAACATGCCGCCCATCATGACGGCGTTGGCGCCGGCGGCGATGGCTTTGGCGATGTCGCCCGAGAAGCGGATGCCGCCGTCGGCGATGCAGGGAACGCCGGTGCCGCGCAGGGCTTCAGCGACGTTGCTGATGGCCGTGATCTGCGGGACGCCGACGCCGGCAACGATGCGGGTCGTGCAGATGGAGCCCGGGCCGATGCCGACCTTGACGCAGTCGGCGCCGTGATCAACGAGGGCGATGGCTGCTTCAGCCGTGGCGATGTTGCCGCCGATCACCTGCAGGTTGGGATAGTGCTGCTTCACCCAGGCCACGCGGTCGAGCACGCCCTTGGAGTGGCCGTGCGCCGTGTCAACGACGATGACGTCGACGCCGGCGTCAACGAGCTTCTCAATGCGCTCTTCCGTGCCGGCGCCAACGCCGACCGAAGCGCCGGCGAGGAGCTTGCCCTTGGCATCCTTGGCGGCAAAGGGATGATCCGTGGCCTTCGTGATGTCCTTCACCGTCATAAGGCCGGCGAG
Source organism: uncultured Sutterella sp. (assembly GCA_905202595.1). Classification (GTDB taxonomy): domain Bacteria; phylum Pseudomonadota; class Gammaproteobacteria; order Burkholderiales; family Burkholderiaceae_F; genus Sutterella. Next base: position 79,010 of record CAJKSP010000005.1, on the reverse strand, counting down.
GTGGAAGTCCTTGTCGACGACGAGCACGCGTTCGAGGCGGTGCTGATGCATCAGCGCCTTGGCTTCATCGAGCGTGGCGCCTTCATGCACCGTGACGAGGCGTTCGCGCGGCGTCATCACTTCGCGAACCGGGACTCCCATGCGGGTCTCGAAGCGGAGGTCGCGGTTGGTGACCATGCCGAGGACCGTGCCGTCTTCTGCAATGACCGGCAGGCCGGAAATGCGGTGCTCGCGAGCAAGCGCAATGACGTCGCCGACGAGCATGTCCGGGCCGATCGTGATCGGTTCGGAGACGACGCCGGATTCATGGCGCTTCACTTTGGCAACTTCAGCGGCCTGCTGATCGGCAGTCATGTTCTTGTGAATGAAGCCGACGCCGCCTTCCTGAGCGAGCGCAATGGCAAGCTTCGCTTCCGTTACGGTGTCCATGCAGGCCGAGACCATCGGGATGTTGATCTTCAGGCCGCGCGTAAGCTGGGTCTGAAGAATGGTGTCGCGAGGGAGGATTTCGGAGTAGGCGGGGACGAGCAGGACGTCGTCGAAAGTGAGGGCCGTCTGAAGGAGTCGCATAACAACCTCTGAGTGCAAAAAAAAATACGCCGGCGCTTCGAGCGGGGAGCTTGGGGCGCGGTGTCGGCACTTGGGACTTGAGCGCGACCGCTGCGAAACTGGGAAAATTTCGAGAAAGCGGGGGCGCCCGGATGTCTGCGGCTCAATGCCGGCGTCGCAGCATCCGGAAAATCTGAGATTGATTTGCGAGCGGATTTTAACCATATCCCGGCCGCCCTGGGGGCCTGCTCGAAAATTTTTTTGAGAATTTCTGGACGTCCTTGGTGGATATATCTCAAAAGGGATAGATGCCGGCGGCGCCCTGAATTCGAAGCGCAGTGCAGCCGCGGCAGGGAGCAGGGGAGCGGCCGAAGCGGCGCAGAAATGAGCAGAAGCGCGCAGGCTGAAGGCTCTTGGCCAATGGGGCGAAATCTTGCAAAAAGCATCAAGCGTAGAATCGAAGGCCTTTTCTCATCCGCACTTCCGAAACTGAGGCTTTGTGCTCTATGACGCGATGCAATCTCTGTCCCCGCCGCTGCAATGCCGACCGCGCAACGCCGGCTGGACTCAAGCGGTCCATCTGCAAGGCTTCTGACGAAGTGGAGCTTGCGCTTGTGAGCCTCCATGCATGGGAGGAGCCGTGCATCTCCGGCAAGACCGGCGCGGGCACGGTCTTTTTCTCGCACTGCAATCTGCGCTGCTGCTTCTGCCAGAACTATCAGATCAGCGCCGAAGGCCGCGGGATTCGCGTCTCTGTCGAGCGTCTGTCGGATATTTTCCTTGAGCAGCAGGCCCGCGGCGCAGCTTGCGTCGAGCTGGTGACGCCGAGCCAGTACGTCGATCAGATTGTTCCGGCGCTAGAGCGCGCCAAGGCGAAGGGCCTTTCCGTGCCGGTCGTCTACAACTCCAATGCTTACGAACTGCCGGACACGCTTCGCCGGCTTGACGGCCTCGTCGACGTCTACCTGCCCGATCTCAAGTACTTCGACAGCCGCTTGGGCGAACGCTATTCCGGCGTGCCGCATTATTTTGAATATGCGTCGCGAGCCATCGAGGCGATGTTCGACATGGCCGGACCGGCGGCATTCGGCGGCGACGGCCTTATGAAGCGCGGACTGATCGTGCGTCATCTCGTGCTGCCCTGGCAGTGGCGGGACAGCTGCCGCTGCCTCGACTGGCTTCATGAGCGCTTTGGCGACGACATCTACATCTCGGTCATGAACCAGTACATGCCGATCTATAAGGCGTGCCGCCATCCGGAGATCAATCGTCCTCTTACGACGCTTGAGTATCAGAAGGTCGTCCGGCACGCTCGGGAAATCGGCATCAAGAACGGCTTCATGCAGGTGGGCAAGACTGCTGAAGCGAAGTTCATACCGAATTTCAACGGCGATCATGTGCTGCCTGAGCATTTCGAAGGCCGAAGCGCAGAGCCGCATCCTGAGGGCTGCTGCGAGTCCGATCCTGCGGCGCTGCTAGCCGATGCGGAGATGCCGTCGAAGTGAGCGTTGCCTGTTCAGCGCTTGTTGGGCAAAGTCCCGCTGTCCGGCAAGCGAGATCGGCTTGACGGATCCGCGCGAGTCATTCGGATCCTTCTTCGGACAGCTGGATTCGGCTCTGGAGGCGCAGAAGACAGCGGCTGCGCTAGGCGTTTTTGTGCCCAGCGTACATGGCGTCGATTTGCGCCTTGTAGCGCTGGGCGATTTGGGGACGCTTCAGCTTCATCGTCGGCGTGAGAAGGCCGTCCTCAACGGTGAAGGGTTCGCGCACAATCGCCACCGCTCGAGGAATGCCGTAGGACGGGAAGGCTTTGGCCGCAGCGCGGATGCGCTTCACAAGAAGCCTCGTCATAGGGCGCGCCGTGAGCGTTGCAGGATCTTCCGGGTCGAGCTGCATTTCTTCGCAGAGCTTTTCCCAGCGCGAGGGCTCGACGACGACGACGGCCGTAATGAAGGGGCGATTTTCGCCGACGACGAGCACTTGAGCGAAGAGGTGGTCTTCCTGAATGGCGAATTCCAGATCGACGGGACTGATCTTTTCGCCCGTTGAGGTGACGATGATTTCCTTCAGGCGTCCCTTGATCCGCACGCGTCCGCCGTCGTCCAGATCAGCCTGGTCGCCTGTGCGGAACCAGCCGTCTGGCGTAAAGGCCGCTGCGGTTTCCCGCGGCTTGTTCCAATAGCCCTTCATGACTTGAGGGCCGCGCACCTGCAGCTCGTCGCGCTCGCCGAGGCGCACTTCCGTGTTGGCGACGGGGAAGCCGACGCAGCTCGGATGGTTGTCCGAAGCGGTTGTGAAGCTCACGATCGGACTCGTCTCCGTGAGGCCGTAGACCTGCCGCATGGAGACGCCCATGGCGCAGAAGAATTTGGCAACGGTGTAGTTGAGGGCGGCGCCGCCGGAGAACACCATTCGGAGACGTCCGCCGAAGATCGCCCGAATCTTTGCGCTCACCTCTTCGTCGAGCATCGGGAGAACCGTTTCGTCGAGCGATTCGCGTTCGGAATGCTCGATCGGCAGATGATTTTCTCGGCAGAAGCGCCGCCAGCCGGCTTCAAGCGCCCAGGCGGTCAGATACTGCGCACGCTCGCTCGACTCGGCCAGATTGAGCTGAATCTTCTGATAAAGGCGCTCGAAGACGCGGGGCACGGTGCACATGAGCGTGGGCTTGACCTCGGCCAGATCCTGCTCGATATGCTGCACGGAGCGCGCGAAGGCCATGGCTGCGCCGTGCGCCACGGCGCAGTAGTGCGCCACGGTGCGCTCGAAAGTGTGCGAAAAGGGGAGGAACGACAGATAGACATCCTCCGTGCAGATGGGCGCGGCGAGGGAAATCTGCTGCACATTCGAGACGATGTTGCGGTGCGTGAGCATGACGCCTTTCGGACGGCCTGTCGTACCAGACGTATAGATGAAGCCCGCAAGATCGTCTTCGGTCGGTCCGGCCGGCAGCGCTTCGTCCAGAACGGAGTTGCCTCGAGCCAGCCAGTCCTCAAGGCCCGACAGCCGAACCGCGCCGTCGAGCTCGCTCACGATTTCGTTCGTGAAGATCACTTCCTTCAGGTCGGGCAGATCGGGTTCGGCCGAGCGGATCGCGTTCCAGCGCGCGCGCGACGTCGTGACGAGGCAGCGGCTGTTGGAGTCCTTGAGGATATAGGCCGACGACCAAGGCGTGTCGATGGCGTGAAGCGGCACCGGAACGAGCGCGTTGGCGAGCGCTGCTTCATCGAACGTCACGGCATCAAGACAGTTTGTGAGCAGCATGGCGACGCGGTCGCCGCGCTTGAGGCCCATGGCGGAAAAGGCGCGCCGCCAGCGCATGACGCCTTGATGGAACGCCTCCCAAGTGGTGGAGATCCAGCTGTTCTCCTGATAGTCGAATTGGCGATAAGCCTCGCGTTTGGGCCAGGTTTTGACGGCGTGCTCGAGCATTTCGGGCACGGTGCGAAAGCGCGCAATGAAGCCGAGTGCATCCTCGGCAGCGGTTGATGTCAGCTGCATGCTTCTAAATTTGGCGGCAACGCTTGAATGAAGCGCCTTTTTTTGAATTTGTAAAGGGGGAAAAATTGTCTGATGACTGAAGCAGACAGTCAATGCGCCTTGCGCTTCGGAGCAAGCGCTTCGTAAAGCTGATCAATCTCGTCGGCATAAGTGCGTCGGATCATATTGCGCTTGAGCTTCAGGGTCGGCGTGAGCATTCCATTTTCAATCGTCCAAGGGTTGCGCAGAAGCTTGACCATGCGCGGGACGCCGTAGTTTGGAAAGCCTGAGGCGGCTTTCTTGATGCGTCTGATGGCAGCTTGCACGGCCGGCTTGGCATCCAGGCTTGCATCATCGTCCGGATCAAGGCCGAGGTCGCTGCAGAGCTCCCGCCATTTGTCGGGCTGCACGACGCAGAGCGCCGCGATGAAGGGACGGTCGTCGCCGATGGCCAGCGCCTGCTGGAACAGCGGATCCGTCTCGATGGCGGCTTCCAGATCGGCCGGCGGAATCTTCTCGCCCGTCGAGGTGACGATGATCTCCTTGATGCGGCCGGTGATGCGGATGTGGCCGTCATCATAAATTTCCGCGATGTCGCCAGTGGAGAGCCAGCCCTCGTCGGAGAGAACCTGCCGGGTTGCTTCCGGACGATTCCAATAGCCCTTCATGACCGTTGGGCCGCGCACCTGCAGCTCGCCCTGATCCGTGAGTCGGACTTCAATGCCGGGCAGCGCCGGACCGACAGTATTGGGATGGTTGCTGCCTTCTTTGTTGACGGCGATGACAGGACTCGCCTCCGTCATGCCGTAGCCTTGGTAGATGGGCACGCCCAAGCCGAGGAAGGCTTTGGCGACGGCAGGGCTGAGCGAGGCGCCGCCGGAGATGAACAAGTGAGGACGCCCGCCGAAGATGCCTCGGACTGCGCTGCCGATCTTGCGGTCCAGGAAGCCGGCGACGAGCGGATCGAGCCAGGCGCGGCCTGATGATTCAACAGGCAGTCCGTTCTCGCGGCAGAAGCGGCGCCAGCCGACTTCGACAGCCCAATTGAACAGCCAGCGCGCGACGGCGGATTTTTTCGAAAGGCTGTCGCGCAGCTTGGCATAGATCATTTCATACACGCGCGGCACCGACAGAATGACGGTCGGACGGATGATGCGGAAGTCTTCCGCAAGCGTGGCGATCGAGCGGTTGAAGGCGAGCGGATAGCCGAGGCCGAGCGCCAGATAGTAGGAGACGGAGCGCTCGAACGTATGCGAGAGCGGCAGGAACGAAAGGAGAATCTCCTCTTCGTTCGGGTGCAGGTTCCCCAGGGAGGCTCGGATGTCGGCCAGAATGTTGCGGTGCGTGAGCATGACGCCCTTCGGGCTGCCTGTTGTGCCGGACGTATAGACAAGCGCAGCCAAATCGCCGGGCTTCGGGCCTTCCGGAAGCTTTTCCTTCGGCGTGCGCTCGAGGAAGGTTTTGAGCGAAAGCACCGGAATGGCGGCCTGAGGGTCGTCCGCATCCTCGTCGTCCGTAATGACGACGCATTTGAGCTTGATGTCGGGTGCGGCCTCCAGAATCTGGCGCCATTTGAGCTTCTTGTTCGTGAAGAGCACTTCGGCGCCAGAGTCCGAAAGAATGTAGGCCGAGGACTTTGGAGTGTCGATCGCATGAAGCGGAACAGGCACGAGCGCGTTGGCAAGCGCCGCCTGATCAAAGTAGACCGCGGCCATGCAGTTGGGCAGCAGCATCGCAACGCGCGCGCCGCGCTCAAGGCCGAGGCCCGCCAGGGCGTGCCGCCAGCGGCAGACTTCGTTGAAGACGTCCCGGAAGGTGTAGTCGCGCCATTCGCGCGCATGCGCATCGTAGGCCTTGTAGGCGACGTCGTCAGGACGCTTGTCGAGATGGTGAGTGAGAAGCTCGGGGAGCGTCGAGAGGACGTCGAGCGCCTTAACGCGCGATTGGCCGCCGTAGTTGAGGTTGTTGTCCATGGATGGTGGTCTTTTTGCTGCGGGAGGCGAAGCGGCGAAGCCGCTGCGCGGAGCGCGGGGCTTGAGGCGCGTTCGTCGAAACGAGCGCCCCAGACGGATGCGCCGGCTTCAGCCGGCGCGCTGATCCGCAGACGCCGCAGGGCGTCCGGCAGAAGATCCATTTTAGAAGACCAACCCTGCGGCGCCTATTCGCCGAGGCCTCATCCGTTCGGGCGTCCATTCAAGAAAGTCGGGAAGAATTTACGTATTAAAACTTATAAAAGTCGGCATTTGTTCAATTCTGTCGAAGGCCATGAGCGGCATTTGAGGTTGCAGAGGTGATCCCTGCAGAGGAGAAAAATGCTAAAAAACCTCGAATTTGTGCGCTTTGCTCTCGTTTGCGAACCGATCTTTGTAAGAGTAAGTTTCCCCCTGCAGCACAAAACAAAGCGACATGCGTTGCTCCTCAAACGCTCGAATGATGTGGTTGGTCCTGCATCTTTCATAAGCTGCATTCTGAAGGGGCGGAAGCGTAAAAGGGACGCTTCCGCCCCTTAGCTTGTCTGCTGGCAGGCTTTCTGAAGTCCTTGCGGACGCGATTCGGCGCTCTAAGCGGCGCCAGCGGGCATGCGCATCGAGTTGCGGCGTATGCCGTCGTCAGCGTCATGACGCGGAGGCTCCGCGCACGGCTGGCTTGGAGAGCAGTCTTTCAAACAAGGCGGTCTTGGATGCCAAGCGTTTGCGCCTCTTCCTTTCCCCGCCTCATCGGCATTTCTTGTCGTGCCAATGCAGGTTAATCCTGTCTCAACAATTGATGTGCATCAATGATTTGCACATTTTAAGAGAGCCCTTTGAGCATATTTTGTTTGAAGAAATTGAACAAAACGCTATTGATAGATTGAAATTTTCGAACGTTGGCTGATAAGTAAACCTGCTTATAAACCTTGGGCGGTGCCGATAAGCCAGGGCTTTCATGCCCGAATGTTTGCCTGGCTGCTGCGGCGGCGAGGCTGCAGAAAAAAAATGCCCGCAGCGCTGCAAGCGCCGCGGGCTTCAAACAACATCGGATGCGGCATGCTTGCATTGCGAACGGCGCCGAACAGCGCGTCCGGCTTCTTCTCAATGCAGCCCCTCGGAAGCATCCGATGCTGATGCACGCCTTGCCGGCCGACAGGCAGCCGGAAGGAGGAATTGCGCCGAATTCTATGAGGCGCCGGGAAGCTGCCATATTAGAGAAACTACCTAGACTGGATCTGCTTGCAAGGCCGCCTTCCCCTCAAGGCCTGCCCCGCGCGCCAAACGGCGATTAGGAGGTTGGCGCAAAGATGGTCTAGGTGAAAACCCTAATTTTCGTGCTTTGAGACGATGACGGCGCAGCCAAATGCCCGAAAGCGCTTGAATGAAGACGGATGTCGAGACTGTAAACGACGCGGCGCACTGCTCCAAGATCAGCATAAAGGCGTAGCGACCCCGAGAAGCTCCTCTGCTATAGTCGGAGGGCTTCTTTAAAGAGGCGAACACAACCTATGGTGGTTATGTGCGGATTCTCATACCATAGGTGGTTGTTAGAAGAAGATACTGATTTTATTGGAAAACTTAGACATGCCCTCTCTCGCCAGCGAAACCCCGAAGCACGTGCTCAAGCGCGACGGGGCTGTGAAGGACTTTGACGTAAATAAGATCGTGTCGGCGGTTGCCAAGGCGGGCAATGCGACGCGCGAGTTCGATGAGAAGGAGGCGCGCCGCATTGTGGAGGCGCGAGTGATGCCGCGGCTGGCTGCGATCGGCGGCACGACGCTCGGCATCGAGCAGATTCAGGACGCTGTTGAGCACGCCCTTTTCGACGAGGGCCGCTTTACGACGCTGCGCGCCTACATTGTCTACCGGGAGTCTCGCTCCAAAGCGCGCGATGCCAAGAAGAGCTGGGTGGATGTAGAAAGCTCGATCAATGAGTATCTCGACCAGGTGGACTGGCGCGTCAACGCCAACGCCAATCAAGGCTATTCGCTCGGCGGTCTGATTCTCAACGTGTCGGGCAAAGTTGTGGCCAATTATTGGCTCAACTACATCTATCCGCCGGAAGTCGGCCGCGCACACCGCGAAGGCGACGTGCATGTGCATGATCTGGACATGCTGTCGGGCTATTGCGCCGGCTGGTCGCTGCGCACGCTGCTGCAGGAAGGTCTGAACGGCGTGTCCGGCAAGGTGGAGGCCGAGCCGCCCAAGCATCTGTCGTCTGCAACGGGCCAGATCGTCAACTTCCTCGGCACGATGCAGAACGAATGGGCGGGCGCGCAGGCGTTTTCGTCCTTCGACACGTATCTCGCCCCCTACATCCGCAAGGATCATCTGCCGTACGAGCACGTCAAGCAGTGCATTCAGGAGATGATCTACAACCTCAATGTGCCTTCCCGCTGGGGCACGCAGACGCCGTTTACGAACCTTACGTTCGATTGGACCTGCCCGGAGGACCTGAAGAAGCAGCGTCCGGTGATTGCCGGCGAGGAGATGCCTTTTACGTACGGCGAGCTCAAGCCTGAGATGGACATGATCAACCGTGCGTACATTGAGATCATGATGAAGGGCGATGCGAAGGGGCGCGTCTTCACCTTCCCGATTCCGACTTACAACATCACGCCGGAATTCGACTGGGACAGCCCCAACGCGAGGCTGCTCTTCGACATGACGGCGCGCTACGGCCTGCCGTATTTCCAGAACTTCATCAATTCCGAGCTCAAGCCGAACATGATCCGCTCGATGTGCTGCCGGCTGCAGCTCGATCTGCGCGAACTGCTGAAGCGAGGCAACGGCCTCTTCGGCTCCGCAGAGCAGACGGGCTCTCTCGGCGTCGTCACGGTGAACTGCGCGCGCCTGGGGTATCTCTTCAAGGGCAACAAGAAGGGGCTCTATGACCGGCTCGACTACCTGCTTGATCTTGCGAAGACGAGCCTCGAGATCAAGCGCAAAGTCATTCAGCGCCACATTGATCAGGGCCTCTTCCCCTATACGAAGCGCTACCTCGGGACGCTGCGCAACCACTTCTCGACGGTCGGCATCAATGGCGTGAACGAGATGATCCGCAACTTTACGAACGACAGCGACGACATCACGACGCCCTTCGGGCATCAGTTCGCGCTCGAATTCCTGGATCACATCCGTGCGCGCCTGGTGCAGTTCCAGGAAGAGACGGATCACATGTACAACCTGGAGGCGACGCCGGCTGAAGGCGCGACCTATCGCTTCGCTAAGGAGGACCGCAAGCGCTTCCCCGGCATTCTGCAGGCGGGCACGACGTCGAATCCGTACTACACCAACAGCACGCAGCTGCCGGTGGATTTCACGGACGATCCTTTTGAAGCGCTCGAAATGCAGGACGATCTGCAGCGCAAGTACACAGGCGGCACGGTGCTGCACCTCTACATGAGCGAAGCCGTTTCGTCGCCTGAGGCCTGCCGCGATCTCGTGCGCCGCACGCTGACGCGCTTCCGGCTGCCCTACATTACCGTCACGCCGACTTTTTCCATCTGCCCGAAGCACGGCTATCTGTCCGGCCGCCACGACTTCTGCCCGAAGTGCGATGCAGAGCTCGCTGCGAAGAAGCGGCGCCAGCTCGCCGAGCGCGAAGCGGCGGGTGCAGAGCCTAAAGCCGCGAGCTGATGGACTGAGAAACAAGGGGAGCACAATCTATAGTGTCAAATTTTCTCTAACGACGCGATAGATTGTGCTTGTTCGAAAAATTTCAACGCTGGGCCAAGCGACATTGCCTGCCCAGCCTGCTAGCATGAGCTTCCAAGCATTTTGGACGCCGATAGGAGCAAGCAAGAAATGAGCGAAAAGATTGAAGGCATCGAATTGCAGGACTGCGAGCGTCAGCCGTGCGAGGTTTGGACTCGCGTGATGGGCTACTTTCGTCCGGTGAAGTTCTTCAACATCGGCAAGAAGGGCGAGTTCTATCAGCGCCGCTGCTTTACGGAAGCCCGCGCTGCCGAACATGTCGAGCGCGAAGCGATTCGTTCTCAGGCCAAGTGATTCCGCCCTGCTTGATGGAGCAGCCATGACCGAACAGGAATGTTCGGCAAAGCGCGCCGCCGCAGCCTCGGAAGGGCCGGCGGCGTTTTCTTTGCCTGGTGAGCCGAATGCGGTCAGCGCTGAAGCGCTGCGCGTTGCGGGCATCACCCGCTTTACAACGATCGACTTTCCCGGGAAGCTGTCTGCGGTGATTTTTCTGCAGGGCTGTCCTTGGCGATGCATTTACTGCCACAATCCCTGGATGCAGCCTCGCGAATTCGATCCGCAGTACGTCCACTATGCATGGTCGGATGTGGAGGCGCTGCTGAAGCGCCGCCACGGACTTCTCGACGGGGTCGTCTTCTCGGGCGGCGAGCCCTGCTTGGATCCGGCGCTGCCAGATGCCGTGAAGCGCGTCAAAGCCATGGGCTTTCTGGTGGGGCTGCATACGGGCGGCGCTTATCCGCGGCAGCTCGAAGCGGTGCTGCCCATGCTCGACTGGGTGGGGCTTGACGTGAAGGCGCCGCCGACGGATCCCGAACTTTTCAGCCGCATTGCCCGTGCGCCGAAGGCTGCAGAGCATTTTCTCGAGAGCTTTCATCTTCTCAAGGCATCGGGCGTGCCCTTTGAATGCCGGACGACGGCGCATCCGGACTACCTGTCCGACGAGAAGCTCATGGAGCTCGCCAAGTGGCTTGCAGACGAAGGCGTCGATACATTTGCGCTGCAGATCTATCGGCGGCCTGCCGGCATGTTTTCGCCGTTCCCTTCTGTTGGGCTGGGCTACCCTTCGGCAGAAGCGCGCGCTGCGCTCGAAGGCGCTGTCAGACGATTCATCGAGCGACGCAACGATCGCTAATCTGCCGCTTTTCAATGCAAAAAAGGCTGCCGTCCATGGGGACCGGCAGCCTTTTTTTGAGGGCGGGAGGCGACTCAAGCCTTTAAAGTACGCGTCACGCGCCTCTTGAAGTTCATTCGTTGAGCAGGGCTTTGAAGGATGTGCCCGGAATGAACTTCGGCTTCTTCATGGCCGGGATGCGGATTGCTTCGCCGGTCGAGGGATTGCGGCCCGTGCGGGCGGCGCTGTCGGCGCACTTGAACGTGCCGAAGCCGATGAGCGTGACGGATTCGCCATTCTTCACGGCGGAGATGATTTCTTCGAGTGCGCTCACAATGATTCGGTCAACTTCAGCCTTCGACGCCGTATTGCGGGCTGCGACGCGGTCAACGAGTTCGAGACGATTCATGGACTGACTCCATAGTAGGGAAAGGAAATCGGAAGGCCCTTTTTGATCTTTGAAAAACGGCAGGCGCGCCGTTAAGGACGGCGTTGCCGGGGCAGGGCGTCTGTCTCGACGGAAATATTCAAGCGGAGAGCAACGCTACGAAGCAAGCCGGCTCTTCATTGATCCAGAGCGGTCAGAAGCAGTTGAAGCTGCCGGACCCTTTCTTTCATTCTATCTGCGCAAGCGGAGGCTATGTAGCGTATTAACCCGCGGACGACTAGGGAAGAAAGGCGGCAGCGCTCCAAATGCTCGGCTTCTTTTCTGCTCTGTTCTTTTTTAAGCATCTTTTGAAAGAAGAGGATTTGCCAGAAGTCGGGCAGATGCCTGTCCAATACAAATCCTGCCAAGTGGATCCGTATTTAATCTATACCCTTTAACGGGTATTTAAGCAGAACGGAGGAGGCCGATTGTTTTGGGTGCAAACATTCATGTTTTGTCATGATTTTCACCAGCAATTAACGGATAGCGGCGCCGAAGGGTGTCAAAATACCTCTTGCCGTTGAGAGACGGCAGAAGTCGAGCAACAGCGAGACTTCTCCTTTGGTGGTATTTTGAGCCGCTGTTTCGAAAGTTGAATCATCGGAATTCCCTTTTGGCGGAAGGCGCTTTTCGGAGGCGCTCGGTCAGCTGGGACAGAACAAGAATAAAGGCGCACGCCGGCATTCCATTCAGTCCGAGGGTTCGCAAAGGCTTTCGGACGCGGCTCTCTTTTTGTTTTGTCTTGGCGGCGCATTGGACAGCCGGGTCCATTTGCTGCGGTCGGGGCGCCTTTATCGCTCCGCGCGCGGTATCAGAAGCTCCAGGACGCTTTTTGCGTCGCTCTTGAGGATTTGGCGTCCCTCCTGCCGTTCAGCAGCCGACAGCAGAGGCGCTACAGTCTTGGCTGCCGCTTTGGCAGACGCATCGCCGAGGCGTTCGGCAAGCTGGTAGAGAATCCAGGCTCTGCGCCTGTCGAGCGGCAGTCCGCTGCCCGTCAGACTGAAGCCCGCGAGCATGGAGGCCGCCTGCGCAGACCCGCCTTCGGCTGCCCGGCACAGAAAGCGGACGGCTTCGCGCAGATTGACGCGGCCTCCCGATCCCGACCAGGCAAAGACGCCCACGCGAAACTGTGCATCAACGTCGCCGGCAAGCGCCGCCTCCATCATCCAGTAGCGCGCCGCCTGCGCAGAGCGTTCTTCCCACTGCCGGTTCAGATGCAGACGAGCGAGATCGTGCGCGGCGCTGCGCTCGCCTTGCCGAGCCGCTCGCTCAAGCCAGGCGGCGGCTTCGCTGAAGTCCTGCTTGCAGCCGAGGCCGTCTCGGTAGGCTCTGCCGGCGAGAAGCGAAGCGCGGGCGGAGCCCTTGGCGCCGGCAAGGCGCAGCCAGTAGAGCGCTCGATCGGGGGATGCCGGCGCGCCGATGCCGAGCGCCCGCGCTTTGGCTGCATCAAGCTCCGCCGCTGGGACGCCCGCATACGCAGCCGCTTCCACGAGGGCGAGTCCAGCCGTCAGATCCTGCTTGACGCCTTGCCCGCGAAGGCAGCAGAGGCCGAGCAGATGACGGGCTTCGGGAGAACCCGCCGCTGCGGCATGCCTGAGGAGGCGGATGGCGCGGCGGTTTTTTTTGAAGTCGGGCGATTCCGTCAGAAGCCGGCGCGCCAGCTCCGCTTCGCTAGCCGGGATGCCGGCGAGCGCTTCGCGCTCAATGCGTGCTTCTTCGGCAAGCGCTTCATCTGCGGTGAGCGGCCGGCGCCGCGGCGAACCGCCGAGAAGATCGAGCACGGAAGCGGCTTCTTCGGCGCGCTGCGGAAAGCTGAAGAGCGGGTCGGGGCGTTTAGGCATGCGCCGGCTTTTTCCAATGAGGCGGCTAGGGCGCTGCGGGGGCCGCTGGCGTCGAGGCGCTTTCCGGCTTGACCGGCTCGGCCTGCGCCTTGCTCTGCGGCGCTGCGGCATCGGGCGGCGGCAGCGGCGTCACGACCGGTTCTTTGGCGCCTTCGGGCATCGAAATGACGACGCCGTATTCCGGAGCCTTCTGTGCAGGCTCAATGCCGAGCAGCATGAGCGCCAGCGCAACTGTGAGGGAAATGGCGCCGTAGAGCACCCATCCGCCGACGCCGAGCGTGATGGCCTTGCCGATAGGACGGCGCTCGTACGCATCGCCGAAGCGCGACTTGATGACAGAGAGCTGCTTCCAGCCGCTGGTGATCATCCAGGCGGCCCAAAGCACGAGCAGAAAGTAGGGTCCCATCCAATTCATGATGGGTTCGTCGCGGAAGAAGACTTGCAGCGCCAGATACAGAACGAGCATCCAGAGCGTTGTCCGAACCCAATGGCGGCTAGCAGCGGCTCGATCGGGCTCGCCGAGCGCGATCCAGTTCTGCGACTGCAGGAGCGCGCCGAAGATGGGGGTGAATAGGAGCGAAAGCGCACAAACAAGCTTGGGGCTGTAGAGCGCAGGGCGGGAGACGGAGTGAGGCTTCATGAAAGGCATTGAAATCGAAAGGGATGTGGATTGTATAGCTCAAGGCTTCGGCGGCTGCAGAGCCGGCTGATGCTTCTGCGCATCGGCGTCGAAGGCCTCGGCCTTCTTCAAGTCCGCATCATCGGGCAGGTGCTCCAGCGCATCCCAGTCGTAGGCGCTGGAGAGAAAGTCGTCTTCAGCGGATTCCCGCTTCCAGTCGATGCCTGCGAGCGTCAGCAGAAGCGGACTCAGGCGGTCGGCGCGGAAGGGCTTTTCGGCAAGCGCCTGGCGCTTGAGGCGCCCGTCCGATGACCAGAGAAGGAGCGGAATGCGGTATCCGGACGGCGTGAGGCGGCTGTGTCCCGTGCGATTCGCCCAGCGGCCGAGCTCCTGTCCGTGGTCGGAGAGGTAGATCCAATCGACCGAGCCCATTCGAGAGGCGGCTTTTGTCAGCTCGAGCGTCTTGTTGAGCACATCGTCCTGGTAGGTCATCGCTGCGTCGTACTGGTTGACGGCATCAATAATCCAAGCAGACCGGTCCAGCGATTCCAGATGGCGCTCGACGGCATCTCCTTCGGGCCATTTGGGGGCAAACTCCGGCGGATATCTCAGCGAATAGTGCGGGTGAGCGCCGATGAGGTGCACGACGATGAGCTTCTTTTCTGCCGGGTCGGCAAGCGCCTTTTCAAGCGGCGCAATCACCTTGCCGTCGAGCGACAGGCTCGAGCGGCCCGACAGCGGGTTGAGAAAGAGCTGATGGTCGGCAAAGGCGGCGAACTCGCCTTTGATAGCCGTGTCGTCTTGGTTGGAAATCCACCAGATCTTCCAGCCGGCGGCGTGAAAATAGGCAAAAACGTTGTCCGGATCGTCTTTGCTCTCTCCGGGCAGCTTGAACATGGAGCGAAAAGCGCCGAGCGTATTGGCGTCCGCTGACCAGGCATTTTGAACCACGACGAGCCGTTCATCGTCAGCCGCCTGCGCTTCAAGCTTCGGCGTTGTGCGCCGTTCGTAGCCGTAGATGGAGAAGTGATCGCGCACAGTGCTTTCGCCTATGGTCAGCACGATCGTATGGTCCGCGCTGCCTCGGCTGAGGATTTCTCGCTTCGAATCGCTGGTCTCATCTTGCTTTTCGTCAGCGAACTGCGTCCATTTGGCTTGGAAGCCCTCGATAGCATGGAGCCAGTTCGTCCAATAGATGGGAGGCAGCAGAGCGCGCCAGGGACGCAGGCTCCAGACCAGCGCAGCGAAGAGCACCAGAAAGACGGTCCAGATCTGCGAGAGCCGGCTTGGAAGGGGGCGGGCATTCTTCTCGACGGGAGCGGCCAGCTTGGAGAGCCGAAAAATCGCTGCGGCAGAAATGCAGATGCCGGCCGCAGCAAGCAGCGCCCAAGGGAGCATTTCCGAGGCGGCCGTCCAAAAGTATTCCGCCGCTTCTTTGGGGTGCGTGTTGGCGACGGATTCTACGACAAAGCCGGAAAGCGGCTCGGAGCCGTAGGCGGCGAAGATGAACCCGCGGACGGCGGCGTCGATCCAAGCGGCGGCAAAGCCGACAAAGCTGATGACCCCGGCCGCAAGCCGGCCGCGCCGGCTGACGTCTGCACGCATATAGAGAAGCGCCAGCGAAAAAGGCGCCGCAAAAGCCCAGACTCGGGCTGCAGTGCGGGCAGGCTGACCCCAGAAGAGAAAGGCGCCAAGGAGCAAAAAGAGGAGCAGGCTGACAAGCGCCGTCCGGCTGCTTGGGCGAAGCAGCGGCTGCAGCAAAGGGAGCCTGCGGTGCTGCTGCAGCTTCGGAAGCTGGCCTCTTTCAGAGGCAGCATGGGGATTCGTTCTCATGGCGGATCAAGCGGACAAAGAAAGCGGGCGACGGCGGTCGTTGCCGCGCCGGCGCGCCCCGCATCCTAACGCAGAAAAGGCTGGACTCTCAGGACGAGCTGTTTTCACTGCGTGTTCGGTGCGGTTATTGATTCGCGGTCATCCGCTCCCTGCGCTAATCTTTGCGCTATGGCATTCATGAAGACACAAGGACCGGCGCAGCCGGTCCAGGATGAAGGACAGAGCGCCCGGCGCCTGCCTGCAGCGGCTGCTGCTGCAGGCTTGCTGGCGTTTGCTGCGGCGCTTCTTTCGGGCTGCGCCAGCGAAGGGCAGCCTGTAGGATCGCTGACCGCAAAGGCATCCGATCCGGTGGGACTCGTTTCGGGGCTTCCGGCGCGGGGCGAAGCCGTCTGTCTTGTCTCCGTAGGCGAGCATCCCTATATCGATCTCGCGGTCCGCCGAGCTATTGCGGACCGCGGCTATCGCGTGCGCCTCACGGCGCCAGGCGCGCCGATAGATGCACGCGCCTGCCGCTTTGCCGTGACGGTATCGGCAGGCCGTGCGCCCAATCCATCGGAGCTGCCGAAAAAGATCAGTCTGGATTTTCGGGATTTCTATACGGGGGAGACGCTGCGCGCGGGCTGGACTCGCGACGATGCCAAGCCCGCCTATCTGCGGCGCACGGCAAGCGAGCTGTCGAGCAGCGGCCTCGGGGCCGGCAGGCATGCCGGCAATGCGCTGATTGCAGGGCAGTACGGCGATCCGGACCGCATTGTGCAGAACCTGGTCGATCAGCTTTTCCCGCTGTCGATCCGCTATCACCGCTAAAGCCTGCTGTGGGGCTGTATCAGGGCCGGTTCTCTCGTCGTCATTTAGAAATGGGGGCGCCCCATTCAACGAGGTTTCCGTCGGGATCCCGGCAGTAGATGGATTCGATGAGTCCGCAGGCGCCGGGGCGTAGCACTGGCCCCAATTCGAGCGGAATGCCGAGCGCCTGCAGGCGGTGCAGACGCTCTGCCAGCGTCGTGCGGGACACAAAGCAGATGTCCGCGGCGCCAGGCGTCGGCAGCTGGGCGCAGGGCTGCCGTTCGGCGCCGGCCTGATGCACATTGATTTTGAAGCGGCCGAAGGAGATGGCTAGCCGGCCGCCTGTGCGCTCCGGACGGCCGTTGAAGAGCCCGGCGTAGAAGCGAATGGTCGCTTCAGGATCGGCAGCGGTGAGAACAAGATGATCCAGAGCCAGCTGCGGCAGCAGATCCTGCTCTCTGCTTGGAGATGGCTGTTCAATGCCGGGATTGAGGCTTTCCGGGCGCCCGAGTCCGATGGAAATCGATGGATCAGCCAAGGTGTGCATCCGAAAAAAGACGGAAGAAAGGTCTTTAGAAGCCGCAAGATGGCGATGCGTTTGCGTACGCGCCGTGCAATCGTTGTGGTATGCCCTATGGGAAAGCGTATCATCAAAAGGCGTCGGCTTTCACAAGCAAGCAGCCGCCCCTCAGAATCGTCCGCTGCAGAGTCTCGCCTTTGCTACGGACGGCTTTGTCTTGCCGGTTGCTTTTTGTGGCGGGCCGGACGGCCGAAGCTCCGCTCCCCTCAGGAGCCCACGACAACATGAATAAAGCAGTGCCTATACCGTGAAACCTAAAGATTTCGAGACTATGCCGCCCGATGAGGAATCGAAAGCTGCCGCTTCGGCCGCTGGAGATGCCTCCGCTTCCGGCGCTGTCGAAGCAGAGGAGGATGGCGACTTTCATCAGCTTGACTTTTCGAAGCTCGACCACAAGAAGTCCGAGGCTGAGGAGCCTGCGCCGGCCTCTCGCGCCGAAGCGGCGGGTCAGGCGGCTGCCGCCGAGGTGCTGCCGGAGCCGCAGCCCAAGCCCGTGCAGTCTTGGAAGATCACGCTTCTGATCCTCACGACTGCGGCTGTGCTGATGAGCCTTTCCTACACGATGCTCATTCCGTTCCTGCCGATGTACCTCATGCAGGAGCTCGGCGTGGATCAGTCGAACGTCAATCTTTGGTCAGGCATCGTCTTCTCGGCATCTTTCCTCATTTCCGGCATCATGGCTCCGATTTGGGGGGCGATGTCGGACCGCGGCTCGCGCAAGCTCATGGCGATCCGCTCGGCAGCCATGCTGGCCATTGCCTACGGCCTGTCCGGTCTGGTGCAGAACGAGTGGCAGCTGCTTGCCGTGCGCTGCTTCCAGGGCTTCGCTGCCGGACTCTGGCCCGCCTGTCTGGCCATTCTTTCGAATGTAGTGCCTAAGGAGCGTCTCGGCTTTTCGCTCGGCACGATGCAGGGAGCGTCGACTTGCGGCGGCGTGCTCGGTCCGCTTTTCGGCGGCGTGCTGGCTGAAATTTTCGGAATGCGCATGACGTTCTTCGTCGGCGCAGCCGCTCTCGCGTTCATCACCGTCCTCATCATTGTCTGCATCAAGGAGCCGGCGAAGAAGCGCCAGGCCTCGGCCAAGAAGGCCGCGTCTACGAAGCCGAAGACGAATCTGCTCAAGATTCCGGTCGTGCAGCGGCTGCTCTTCACAGCCGGCATCGTGCAGATGACGATTCTTCTGCAGCAGCCGGTGATGCCGCTCTATGTGGCCGAGCTGCAGGGCAGCATGGACCGCATCGTCTTTGTGACCGGCCTGCTCTTCTCGATCGTCGGCATTTCGGGCGTCATCGCATCGCCTCTCTGGGGCATCGCCGGACAGAAGTTCGGCTATCGGCCGACGCTCTACGTGGCGCTGCTGGGATCCGCCGTCTTCGGCATGATTCAGGCCATTCCGGATTCGCTGGTGCCGTTCGGCGCCTGGCGCTTCCTTGGCGGCCTGGCGTTTGCGGGCATCTTCCCCGCGATCAATGCGCTTCTCACGAACAATACCGGTCCTGAAGACCGCGGCCGCATTTTCGGCCTTTCGTTTGCTTTCCAGCAGGCGGGCTCTGTCATCGGCCCGATTGCGGGCGGCGGATTGGCGATATTCATGTCGATCAAGATCGTCATCTTCATCTCCGGCTTCATTCTGCTGCCCCTCGTCATTTATCTCTATATGCGCCGCCCGGCCGTCGAAACGTCGATGAAGGGCGTCGAGCTCAAGATGGGCGACGAGCGCTAGCGCCTGCAGTCCGCATGAGCCTTTCAGCACGGACAAGTCGGCCGCTTCCTTAAAAGAAGCGGCCGATTTTCATGTCGAGGGGCGCGCTTCGAAAGCGCTTTGGGTTCCAAGCACGTTCTCCTAAAGAAGTACTTCTGCGGATTAATTCGCGCAAAAAATCCCATCCTTTACAATGACAGGCTTCCCAATTTCAGAGGGCGGCTGACGGCTCGGAATTTCGACCGATCTTTCCCTTCACCCAAGCATGGACTCCTTCATATATGCCGTGCTGGCGCTGCTTGCTGCGCTGGCCATCTGCGATCTGTTCGTCGGCGTGAGCAACGACGCCGTGAACTTCCTCAATTCCGCCGTCGGCTGCCGAGCGGCGCCTTTCTGGATCATCATGGGGGTGGCGAGCGCCGGCGTGCTCTTGGGCGCAACCTTCAGCTCCGGCATGATGGAAGTCGCCAAAACGGGCGTGCTCGTGCCTGAAAAGCTGACATTTCAGGAAGTGATGCTCGTCTTCTGCGCCGTCATGGTGACAGACGTTCTGCTGCTCAACGCCTTCAATTCGCTCGGACTGCCGACGTCCACGACGGTCTCCATCATCTTCGAGCTTTTGGGCGGCACGGTCGCCATGGCCTGCTACAAGGTCTGGAATACGTCAGAGCCCTTGTCCGACCTCGGGCTCTACGTCAATTCAGGCAAAGCGCTTGCGATGATCATGGGCATTCTCGTTTCCGTGGTCGTCGCCTTTTTTGCTGGCCTGGTCGTTCAATACCTGCTTCGCCTGATCTTTTCCTTCCGCTACGAGAGGACATACCGCATCTTCGGCGGCATTTACGGCGGTGCATCGCTCACTGCCATTCTC
Source organism: uncultured Sutterella sp. (assembly GCA_905202595.1). Classification (GTDB taxonomy): domain Bacteria; phylum Pseudomonadota; class Gammaproteobacteria; order Burkholderiales; family Burkholderiaceae_F; genus Sutterella. The sequence goes on along the minus strand of CAJKSP010000005.1, from coordinate 59,524 downwards.
TACTTCCTCGTCATGAAGGGCGCGAGCGGGGCCTCCTTCATGCATCCCGAATGGATCGCCTGGATCGATGCTCATACGCAGCCCATTCTCCTCGCGCTCTTCGTTGGCTTTACGATTCTTTTTCAGGCGGCGATTCTTTTTCTCAAGGCAAACGTCTTCCCCTTCATCATTCTTGCCGGCACGTTCGCTCTGGCCTTTGCCTTCGCCGGCAACGACCTCGTGAACTTCGTCGGCGTGCCGATTGCCGCGCTCGACAGCTTCACCATTTTTGCGGCGTCTCCTGGCGCCGATCCCGCTGCCTTCACGATGGAAGGGCTTCGCTCGGTGAAGACGACGCCGACCATTCTTCTCGCGCTTTCCGGCGTCGTGATGTGCCTGACGCTGTGGTTTTCCAAGAAGGCGCACCGCGTGATCCGCACATCCGTCAATCTGGCGTCGTCTGCACGAGGCGGCAAGGAGCAGTTCGGCTCCTCCCTTCCGGCGCGCTTCATCGTGCGCAGCGCCATCCGCGCCAACAGCCTCATTCACCAGATTCTTCCCGCTTCGCTCTTCTCGGCCATCGATACGCGCTTCGTCATGCCGCGCGAAAAGACCCGCGCGGCAGAAGCAGCCTTCGACGAAGTGCGGGCTAGCTCGAATCTCGTGCTTGCCGCCGCGCTCATTGCTTCGGCGACGAGCCTGCAGCTGCCGCTTTCGACGACCTACGTCACCTTCATGGTCGCCATGGGCTCGTCGCTTGCCGATCGCGCCTGGGACCGAGAAAGCGCGGTGTATCGCATTTCCGGCGTTCTCACTGTGATTTCGGGCTGGTTCCTCACCGCCATTTCGGCAGCGGCTGCCTGCGGCCTCGTCTGCGCGATCTTCATTTGGCTCGGCAAGCCGGCCATGCTCATCGGCATGGTGTTTGCGCTCTTCGTCATCGTGCGCTCGAACTTCTTTGCCAAGGAAGAGAAGGATGAGACGTCCGAAGCCAAGCAGGTGGATCGCGGCGACCGCATGGCCATTCGCGAATTGCTGACGACGTCGGTGGACCGCAACCTGGATCGGACGCTTTCCATCTTTGCGGACGGCCTTGAAGCCTTCATCGCCGAGGACCTCGGCACGCTCAAGAAGCTCAAGAGCGAAGCGGTGGCGCTGTATGACGAGACGACGATGCGGCGCGGCGACTACTACAGCATGGCGCTTGAGGGCGGCGGCACGAAGGCCGACCGCGATGCCCGCAACTTCTATTACCGCGCCTTCACGAACATGAAGGAAGTGAGCCATTCGCTGCGCGACCAGATCGGCGTCACGGAAAACTATGTGGCCAACAGCCATTCGCCCTTCAAGGGGCAGATGCGCGAGAACACGATTCTGCTTGCCCGAGACATCAAGGCGGTGCGCGACGGCTTTGCGCCTGCGAAGTGCACGCGGATTCTTTCCCTCCTTGAAGATGCGCAGAAGGGCTTTCTGGAGCAGATCGGCATCGAGAAGATTTCGCTTCGCAAGAGCGAGCTCTATCTCGGCTACCTGCTTTTCGCACGAGAGATGCTCAATCGCTACATGATGGTGAAGCTGCTGCAGTCCGAGCTGGAGCTGCAAGGCCAGACCGGCCGCGTTCAGGCGGCCAATGCGCCTCGCGCGGACAGCCCGTCGCCGGGAACGGCGGCCTAGCGGAAAGCCTCTGCGCTTCATCGAGATCAAGCCCGCTCCGCTGTTTGTCCGGTGCGGGCTTTTTTACGAGCACCGACGGCGCGCAGGCGTCCCGCTACACTTGTTCGCTCGGACAAAGCGCGCCGCCGCTCCGATGCTTGTCTTGGATGCGCCGGCGGCTGATGCGCTTTGCGCTTTTCTGACAACAGCACTCAAAGGAACTGCCTCATCATGAAGCCCGTCATTCTTGTTGCGAGCGACCTGCGGGAAAACGAATCCTGCATTGGCCTGCGCCGCCAGTACCTTATGTCCATCACTCGTGCGGGCGGTCTGCCGATCATGATCCCGATCGATGCTGAGGACTGCGACTGGGCGTGGCTCTTCGAACGCGCCGACGGCCTTCTCATCACCGGAGGCGCGGATGTCGATCCGGCCCGCTACGGCGAGGCGAAGCGGCCGTCGTGCGGCGAAATTCTGGCTGAGCGCGAACGCATGGACTTCTACTTTGCGCGCCGTGCTCGCGAGGCCAAGATGCCGGTGCTCGGCATCTGCCGCGGCTGCCAGGTGATGGCGGTTGACGGCGGCGGCGCCATGTGGCAGGACATCCCGACGGATCTGGGCATTCCCAACGAGCGCCACAGCCAGACGGCGCCGTACGAAGTGACGACGCACAGCGTCGATGTGGAGCCGGATTCGCTTCTTGCCCGCGTCACGGGCTGCAGCGGCAAGCGCGCGATGCAGACGAATTCGCACCATCATCAGTGCGTCAAGTCTCTCGGACTGGACGACCGGCTCGAGGCTGTCTGCTCCGAGGACGGCGTTTATGAAGGCTTCTCGTCAAAGACGCTGCCGTTCTGGCTCGGCGTGCAGTGGCATCCGGAAATGCTCTCGGCAGCGCATCCCGAGGCCCAGGCGCTCTTCAATGCGCTCGTGAAGGCGGCGGGAGAATTCGCTCGGACAAAGTCTGCGCGCTGAGGCGCAGCTTCCGGTATAGTCTTCGGGTCAGCAACGAACTCATCCATTCTTGCCATGCCCGAGATCATCACCTCTCGCCAGCTTCAGGCCGAATTCGGCCGACTCGTGCTCAGCAAAGGGCTGACGCTTTCCGAGCAAGAAGGTTCAAGAGCCATCCGTTCTCTGTGCGGAGGCTTGACGGACTGGCTCGCTGCAGGCGGCCGCGTGGAAATTCGCGGCTTCGGCAGCTTCGGCGCCAAAGTGTTCGAAGAGCGCATGGCGCGCAATCCTCAGGACGGCACGCTCGTGCGCGCGTCGGCCCGCGCCCGCATTTATTTCAAGGCGGGAAAGCTTTTGGCAGAGCGCGTCGATCGGTCAAAGGACAAGACCGACGATAAGTGATCGGGCGCTACTGGGCTCGATCTGTGCAGGCCGTGCACTAAGTCCAAGCGCCGCAGCCGCTGCTTTTCGGCGCCTCTAATCGGGGCGGCAGGAATGCAGCGGCTGCGGCGCTTTTTGCTTTGCAGAGCTTCTTGACTGTCCTTCCCGTCGGGCTGCCGTTGCCGATTTCTAAGCGCTGCCTTGTATTCAGCGCAAGCTGCTTCAAACTTGTCTCTGGACTCAAAGCCTCATCTCCAGGACGGAGTCAGATCTAGGTCGAAAGGCGTATATTTTGTAAAGAAAGGCAGGCTGCTGAATGCCCTGAGCGCAGCAGCCTGCAGCGCACAAAAGACCAAAAAAGGGGCGCAGGCCTCTTTGCGCCTCGACAAAGGAGATAGTTCGATGAGAAAGATTGCCAAAGCGATGGCTGCTCTCGCTGTTTCTGCCGCACTGGCCGGTTCGGCAGCTGCCGCGCAGATGAAGGACGGCACTTACGCCGGAGAAGGCCAGGGACGCAACGGCGCGATTGCCGTCGAGATGACCATTCAGGGCGGCAAGATTGCTACGGTCAAGGTCGTGAAGCATGGCGAAACGGCCGGCATTTCGGATGCTGCGCTCGCGGAGGTGCCTGCAGCCATTGCTGCAGCGCAGAGCACGGCGGTGGATGCCGTGGCCGGCGCGACGCTGACGACGAACGGCATTAAGGAAGCTGTTGCCAATGCCATCAAGGCAGCCGGCGGCGATCCCGCTGCATTTGCCGTGGCTGTGGTGAAGAAGAAGGCGGCCCCGAAGCTCATTCGCGAGAATGCCGACATTGTGGTCGTCGGTGCGGGCGGCTCTGGCATCTCTGCTGCCGTCAAGGCTGAAACGCTCGGCAAGTCGGTCATCCTCATCGAGAAGATGCCGACGATCGGCGGTGCGACGGTGCTCAATGCCGGCACGCTCATTGCAACGGGCTCGAAATACCAGCGGGATGTGATGCATGAGACGAAGGACAGCCCTGAGCTGGCCGCGAAGGACATGTTCCGCGTGGGCAAGAACAAGAACGACCCCGTGCTCGTCAAAATGGCGACGGAGCGTGCAGGCGGCGTTGTTGACTGGCTCATCAGCGATCTGAAGATTCCGTACGGCCCTGCCGCTACGCAGTATCCGGATCATTCCGCCAACCGGCAGCTCGGCGTTGAAGGCCGTTCTGTCAACTATCTGAACCTCATGCGCGAAAAGTTCCTCGGCATGGGCGGCAAGCTCATGCTGCAGACTCGTGCGCAGTCTCTCATTCAGGATCAGAGCGGACGAGTCGTCGGCGTGAAGGCGACGGACAAAGACGGCAACACGGTCGAGCTCACCTCGAAGGCCGTCATTCTGGCTTCGGGCGGCTACGGCGCTGACCAGTCGATGCTGCCGGAGAAGATGAAGAGCTACCTCTTCTACGGCGTGGACGGCGAGACCGGCGACGGCTTCAAGATGGCGACGAAGATCGGTGCAGGCACGATCAACCTCGATCTCGTGAAGATGTATCCGCAGGGCGTGGAGACTCGTCCGCATCACGGCCTGGCGGCAACGGCTTCTTCAACCGATACGATGAAGAAGACGGGCGCCATCTACGTGAATCGCGACGGCAGCCGATTCGTCGATGAAAATGCTGAGCTCGGCGTGCTCACTGAAAAGACGATCGAGCAGCCCGGCTCGATCATGTACATCGTCATGGATGCCAACGCCTGGAAGGCCTATACGGACAAGTCCCTCGAGGACAAGCTGGTGCCGACCGCCGATTCGCTCATGGCCTGGACGAAGATCGTCAACAACGGCCGTCCGGTCATGGCCACCTCGGCCAACCTCGATGAGGCGGCCAAGGCCATGGGGATCGATCCGGCCGGCCTGCAGAAGACTGTCAAGCATTGGAACGAGATGGTCAAAGCCGGCAAGGACGCCGACTTCGGCCGCAAGCTTTCCGGCGGCCTCGGCGAAGGCCCGTGGTACATCGTCGAGCAGAAGGTGCGCTATCAGACGACGCTCGGCGGCCTCAAGGCAGACGAGAAGCTGCACATTCTCGACAAGGCTGGCAAGCCCATCCCGGGGCTTTATGGTGCAGGCTGCGTTGTTGGCGGGGCGAATGGCGCCGATTCTCTGACGGCCATGATGAACTCCTGGGCCATTATTTCCGGCGTGGTGTCGGCAGAATCCGCTGCGGCTGAAATCAAGTAGCGCAGGGTGCGAGGCAGGCGAAGGCTGAGCCTTCGCCAGCCGTCCGCTTTCTTAGGCAGCTCGGCTCCTTCGCTTAGGCGAAGGGGCCGAGCTTTTTTTTAGGGGCGATTCTTCAGCGCCTTCTCGCAGCGGAGAACGCTGATATCTGCTTGATTCTCTTTTGTTATCGGTTTAAGGGCTATGCGTTCGGATGGGCTTCACAGGCAGCAGAAGCTTTGAGATCGCTGCGCCGCAGAGTCTTCCGAGAGGATGCTTCTTCGGGCCTTCCTGCCGCACGAGAATAGAAATAAGGTTTGAAGTGGGCGCTTCTTCAGCAATTAAATTCCGGGAGAAGGTCTTGAATTCACAGGCATTGAATGATGTCGGCAGCGGGGCGCCGGACAAAGAAGCCTGCCAGGGCGACGCCTTTTGCCTCTGTGCATCGAATCGTCAGCTGATCCTATACCAAAGTAGGTTGAGAGCCTGCCGGCTGAGTCCTATTCTTGAGAACGTTCTTTCAGCGCTGTCTAATCCGATCGCAGGCGGACAGATGATCGAAGGGCTCTGCAGTCCTTCTGCTTCTGGCTGCCTCCTGAGAGACGGCGCCGACGGAATCAAAACCACAACCCTATACAGACCCCAAGAGAGGAGAACCTACATCATGCAATTCCGACTGATGCTCCTTGCCGCCGCCATGGGCCTCGCCGTCGCTTCTGCAGGCGCTCAGGCCGCTGCGCCGACCGCTGCTGCAGGCTCGCATGCGAGCCTGCCCTGCACGACCTGCCACCAGGGCAAGACGATGACGGCTCCTGCGAAGGAAACCTGCCTCAGCTGCCACGAGAGCTATCAGAAGCTCGCTGAGCGCACGGCCAAGCTCAACCCCAATCCGCATAGCAATCACCGCGGCGAGCAGGCTTGCACGAACTGCCATTCGATGCATGCGCAGCCCCGCTTTGAATGCAACGACTGCCATACGTTTGACATCCAGATGAAGGCGACGAAGTAAGGAGGCTATGACTATGAAATCGATCGATCTCTCCCGCCGCAGCTTCCTCAGCAAGGCCGCGGCCGGTGCCGCCGCCACTGCCGCCGCTGCGATGCCCCTTTCGGCTGCTCATGCTGCGAGCCGTCCGAATGCCGCTCCCGCCAAGTGGGATATGGAAGCCGACGTTGTCGTTCTCGGCTGCGGCGGTGCGGGCATGATGGCCGCCTGCCAGGCGCACGATGCCGGCGCCAAGGTCGAAATCTTCGACAAGGGCACGAGCCCCTATCACACGGCGACGAACCTCTGCGGCGGCCTCTTCACCGCCTGCGGCTCGAAGATGCAGAAGGCTGATCCCGAAGGCAAGAAGGATACGTGGGAAAAGTTTGCTCACGACATCATGGCCTACGGCGAATTCATGAGCCTCAAGGAGCCGGTCTACTGCTTCACGAAGCATTCGGGCGAAGCGTTCGACTGGCTTGAGGATCACGGCCTTGCTCCGCATCACCTCGAGCAGTATGCCGGCCACAGCGAACTGCGCGCTCACCGCCAGGAGAGCTTCAAGGGCCGCGACTACATCGACGTCCTCGTGAAGCAGCTCGACGAGCGCGGGCTCAAGATTCATCACAGCTGCGGCCTGACGCGCTTCTTCTATGACGAGAAGAACAATCAGGTTCTCGGCGTCGGCTGCACTGGCGCTGACGGCAAGGAAATCACCTGCCGCGCGAAGAAGGCCGTCATTATGGCGACGGGCGGCATCACCGGCACGGCCGAATCGCTCGACCGCTGGGTGCCGAGCGTTGCCGGCAAGGGCGTCGTGATCGGCGGCCCGTGCAACGACGGCAGCGCCATGATGATTGCCGTGCGCGACCTGGGCGTGCCTCTGTCGCACATGCAGTACATCGCCTCCTATCCGTGCGGCATCGTGACGCACGGCCGCAACGGCCCCTACTGCCGTTGGTGGTTCCTCACCAATCAGGGCGCCATTCTGATCAACAAGAACGGCGAACGCTTTGTGACGGAAAAGGAAGGCATCTGCCACGTGACCCCGAAGCTCGCCTCGAATCCGGACGGCTGCCACTACGTGCTCGCCGACCAGGCGACCTGGGACCGCACGCTCAAGACCATCAAGCTCTCCGCGCTTGTGGGCCTGCCCTCCTGGACCGAGCAGCGCGTCAACGACGAGTTTGCCAAGGGCGAGAACCTTTGGAAGTGCAACACGATCGAAGAGCTTGCTCAGCGCACGGGCATCAAGCTCGAAGGCCTCAAGAAGCAGATTGAAGTCTGGAACAAGGCCGTCGAGACGAAGGTCGACAATCAGTTCGGCCGTACGGATCAGCAGTGGAAGATCGGCGACGGCCCCTACTACTGCATCCGCATGTTCCCGTGGAACAACCTCTCCTGCGGCGGCGTCCGCGTGACCGAGCATCTCGAAGTGCTCGGCTGGGACATGAAGCCCATCAAGGGCCTCTACGCTGCGGGCGAGACTGTGGCCGGCGTGCATGGCGCCTACTACTGCGGCGGCAACGCCTGCGGCTTTGCGCATACGTCGGGCTACATGGCCGGCAAGTACGCAACGGGCTACAAGGACTAAGCGCTTCTCTGAAGCGCTGAGCTCCAGCAGGCTGAGCTTCTCGAGCTCGGCCTGCATAAAGGGCGGCGAAAGCCGCCCTTTTTTTATGGGCGCGGTCCTTCAGACTGCTTTGGACTCGGCTCTTCGGTAGACTTCATGGCCGTGAACTCAAAAAGGCGGCGTTCATGGCCGCTGGGAGGTGCTTATGGCTGAAGAGAACGCGGCGGCCGAGAAGGCCGTTCAGGTTGAAGCCGGCGATCGTGCGCCGGACTTTGCGCTGCCGACTGATGAGGGCGGCGAGGCCAAGCTCGCCGATTACGCCGGGCGGGGACTGATTCTCTATTTTTATCCGAAAGACTCCACCTCAGGCTGCACGCTCGAAGCGCAAGGCTTTCGCGATCATCTCGCAGACTTCGCCGCGCTCGGCTACGCCGTAGCGGGCGTTTCGCGCGACAGCGTCAAGAGCCACTGCAATTTCAAGGCCAAGCAGGGCCTCAACTTTCCGCTCTTCTCCGACAAGGAGGAGGCGGCCTGCCGAGCCTACGGCGTCATGAAGGAAAAAATGATGTACGGACGCAAATGCTTCGGCATTGAGCGCTCGACCTTCGTCATCGGGCCGGACGGCATCATTCGCCATGCGCTGCGAGGCGTCAAGGCCAAGACGCATGTGGAGGAGCTTCTCGAGCTGCTGAAGAAAGAAGCGGCTTGAACGCTTCGGCGAGCATAAAAAAAGCGGCCTCGGGGCGAAGCAATCGCTCCGAGGCCGCTTTCTTGCCGGGAGGCTGCACGCGTCTGGCGGAGCCTCTGTCCGGCTAAGCGGCTGAGATCACCGCGCGGCCGGATCAATTCGCAGCCACGACGGCATCTTCGCCTCGTAGGCGGCGATCTTGGCTTCGTCCTTAAGCGTCAGGCCGATGGCATCGAGGCCCTCGAGCATCATGCGGCGGCGGAACGGATCGAGCTCGAATTTGAATTCAAGCGGTCCGGCCGTCACGGTCATCTGCTCAAGATCCACCGTCACCTCCATGCCGGGGCGGCGCGCGAGCTCTTCAAAGATCGCGTCGACCTCCGACTGTGCGAGCTGCACGGTCAGAAGGCCGTTGCCGAGCGCATTGTTCTTGAAGATGTCGGCGAACGACGGGGCGATGATGGCTCGGAAGCCGAAGCCCATGAGCGCCCAGGGCGCGTGCTCGCGCGACGAGCCGTTGCCGAAGTTTTCCTGCGCAACCAGAATGCCGGCGTGGCGGTATTCGGGCTTGTTGAGGATGAAGTCGGGGTTCTCCTTCGTCTCCGCTTCGTCAAGCCAGCGCTGCGCGTGGAAGAGGTGGCGGCCGAAGCCCTCGCGGTCGACCGCGAGCAGGAACTGCTTCGGGATGATTTGGTCGGTGTCGACGTTCGCGCGATTGAGCGGAGCGGCGACGGCCGTGAAGCGCGTGAATTTTTCCATGGCTGAAGACTCCACTGCTTAGAGATAGGGGCGCGGGTCGGCGATGCGGCCTTCGACGGCAGAGGCGGCCGCAGAGGCCGGGCTCATGAGGTGCGTGCGGCTGCCCTTGCCCTGACGGCCGACGAAGTTGCGGTTCGAGGTTGAAGCAACGCGCGATCCTTCGGGCGCTCGGTCGTCGTTCATGGCAAGGCACATCGAGCAGCCGGGCAGACGCCATTCGAAGCCCGCGTCGCGGAAGATCTGCGCCAAGCCTTCCTTTTCGGCCATTTCGCGCACTTCCATCGTGCCGGGTACGGCAAGCGCCGTCACGCCGGGCGCAACATGCCGGCCGCGCAGCACCTTGGCGGCCTCTCGGAAGTCTTCAATGCGTCCGTTTGTGCACGAGCCGATGAAGACGGTGTCGATCTTGGCGTCAGTGGGCCGGCTGCCCGGCTCGAGGCCGATGTAGCGCAGCGCCGCTTCTGCGGATTCGCGCGACACGGGATTCTCGAAGCTATCGAGCGTCGGAATCGTTTCTTCGATGGCGCATTCCTGGCCGGGATTGGTGCCCCAGGTGCACTGCGGCTTGATGACGGATGCGTCGATCTCGATCTCGCGGTCAAAATGAGCGCCTTCGTCCGTCGCGAGCGTGCGCCAATAGGCGACGGCTTCGTCCCAGTCCTTGCCCTTCGGCGCGAAGGGACGGCCCTTGAGGTAGGCGAAGGTCGTTTCGTCCGGCGCAATCATGCCGACTTTCGCGCCGACTTCGATGGCCATGTTGGAGAGCGTCATGCGCGCTTCCATCGAGAGGGCGCGCACGGCTTCGCCCGCGAATTCAATCGCATAGCCCGTGCCGCCGGCTGTGGTGAGGCGGCCTGCGATGGCGAGGATCAGATCCTTCGAATAGACGCCCTTCTGCAGCTGGCCGCGGCAGTTGATGCGCATGGTCTTCAGGCGCTGCTGCTTCAGGGTCTGCGTGGCCATCACGTGCTCTACTTCGGACGTGCCGATGCCGAAGGCGAGCGCGCCGAAGGCGCCGTGCGTGGCCGTATGCGAATCGCCGCAGACGAGCGTGGCGCCCGGCAGCGTGAAGCCGAGCTGCGGGCCGATGATGTGCACAATGCCCTGCCGCGGATTGCCGAGGCCGTAGAGCGTCACGCCGAATTCGGCGCAGTTCTTCATGAGGGTCGTCACCTGCGTGTAGGCCATCGGCGTGCAGGCTTCGAGCGTGGCGAAGCGCGTCGAAATGTCATGGTCGACGGTGCCGATCATGAGGTCGGGTCGGCGCAGCCGGCGGCCGGCTGCGCGCAGGCCCGCAAACGCCTGCGGACTCGTCACTTCATGAATGATGTGGCGGTCGATGTAGAGCAGCGGCAGCTCGCCGGGGTTCTGGGTCACGATATGCGCGTCGTAGACCTTGTCGTAAAGGGTCTTGGGCGCTGTCTTGGCTTCATTCATAGCGGGGTCTCCTGCTCGCGGCGCTTATTCGCTGCGGACGATCGCGGCGATGCGCTCGCCCATTTCCGAGGTTGAGAGCGGCTTCGCGCCCGTTGCGCGCGCCAGGTCCGCCGTAAGCGAGCCTTCGGAAAGCGCATCGGCGACGGCTGCTTCCACGAGATCGGCCGCTTCGGCTTCGCCGAGCGAGTAGCGCAGCATCATGGCCATCGACAGAATCTGCGCGACGGGGTTGGCGATGTTCTTGCCGGCAATGTCCGGAGCGGAGCCGCCGGCCGGCTCATAGAGGCCGAAGCCGCTGCCGCCGATCGAGGCCGAGGGAAGCATGCCCATCGAGCCCGTGATCATGGCGCATTCGTCGGAGAGGATGTCGCCGAACATGTTCGAGCAGAGGAGAATGTCGAACTGCGAGGGATCGCGGATGAGCTGCATCGTGGCGTTGTCGATGTAGAGGTGCGAAAGCTCGACTTCAGGGTAGTCCTTCGCCACTTCTTCCACCGTTTCGCGCCACAGCACGGACGAGGCGAGCACGTTGGCCTTGTCGACGGACGTGACCTTGCGGCGGCGCTTCATGGCGGCCGTGAAGGCCGTGCGGGCAATGCGCTCGATTTCGGGCTTGGAGTAGACCTCGGTGTCATAGGCGCGAGTCGATTCGCCTTCGCCCTCGCGGCCCTTGGGCTGGCCGAAGTAGATGCCGCCCGTCAGCTCGCGAACAACCACCATGTCGAAGCCCTTCGCCGCAATGTCGGCGCGAAGCGGGCAGAGCGCTTCAAGGCCCGGGAAGATGCGTGCCGGACGCATGTTCGAGAAGAGGCCGTAGCGCTTGCGAAGCGGCAGCAGCGCGCCGGCTTCCGGACGGTCCTTGTGCGGCAGGTGGTCCCACTTCGGACCGCCCACAGAGCCGAAAAGAATCGCTTCGGCCTTGTCGCAGGCGGCGATGGTGTCTTCGGGGAGCGGCGTGCCGCAGGCGTCAATCGCGGCGCCGCCGACGAGCTTCTCCTCTTTCGTGTACGTGAAGCCGGTGCGGGCGGCGACGGCGTCAAGAACGCGCAGCGCCTCGCGCATGACCTCAGGTCCGATGCCGTCGCCGGCGAGTACCGCAATGTGGTGCGAGCGAGTCATAGTGAAAAGTCCTTTTGAAGCTGAAAGTCTGAAAAATGGCCGAACGCGGCCTCCGGCTGAGCAGCGGCTGTGCTGCCCGCCGAGAAGCGGCGTCAGAGAATTCGGGGCGGCCGGCTAGGATTCGGCGTCCTGCACGGCGGGGTCGCCGCTGCGCCGCTTTGCTGCATCGCTCTTTTCGATCTCCACGACCTTCTTCGGGCGGCCGCGGCGGCTCTGCGAAATTTTCTTCGCGCGCTCGATGTTGTTGATGGCGTTGAGGAGCGCCAGGGCGGCAGATTCGACGACGTCCGTCGAGAGTCCCATGCCGTGGAAGACGCGGCCTTCATATTCGACGGTGACGTCGACTTGGCCGAGCGCGTCCATGCCGGCGCCGTTGGCGGTGATGGTGAAGCTCGTCAGCTTGCAGCGCACGCCGGTGAGGCGCGTGATGCAGTTGTACATGGCGTCGACGGGGCCGTTGCCGATGCTCGATTCGGTGCGGGTGCGCTTGCCGACGCGAAGCCGCACGGTCGCCGTCGGCATGACGGAGCCGTTCCCGGAGATGACGTTCATGGCGTCGAGCTTGAACATGTCGTCCGATTCGTCGAGCTTCGTGAAGAAGACGAGCGCTTCAAGGTCGTAGTCGAAGACTTGGCCCTTGCGGTCCGCGAGCTTGAGGAAGCGCGCGTAGATGTCGTTGAGATCGTAGTCGTCGTCGCTGTAGCCGAGGTTGTGCAGGCAGGCGCGGATCATGTGGCGGCCGGAGCGCGCCGTCATGTGCATGTTGTTGCCTTTGAAGCCCACGCTCTCAGGCGTGAGAATTTCGTAGGTCTCGCGGTTCTTGAGGACGCCGTCCTGATGAATGCCGGAGCTGTGCGCGAAGGCGTTGCTGCCGACGATGGCCTTGTGGGAGGGAACGGGCTCGTGGCAGATCTTGGCGACGAGCGCGGAGGTGCGGGCGATGTTCTTGGCGACGATGCCGGTTTCGAGGCCGCCGAGATAGCCGCCGCGAAGCTTGATCGCCATAGCAATTTCTTCGAGCGACGTGTTGCCCGCGCGCTCGCCGAGGCCGTTCATGCAGCATTCGACCTGGCGCGCGCCCATCTGCAGCGCAGTGAGCGAGTTGGCGGTCGCCATGCCGAGGTCGTTGTGGCAGTGCACGGAGAGAACGGCCTTGTCGATGTTGGGAACTCGATTCAGCAGCGCCGTGATGATTCCGCCGAATTCAACCGGGAGCGTGTAGCCCACGGTGTCGGGAATGTTGATCGTCGTGGCACCGGCGGCAATAGCGGATTCCACCATGCGGCAGAGCTCGTCGATCGGGGTGCGGCCAGCGTCTTCGCACGAAAATTCCACGTCGTCCGTATAGCGCTTCGCGAGCTTGATCGACTGCACGGCCATTTCAATGAGGCGGTCGCGGCTCACGCGGAGCTTGTCCTTGACGTGGATGTCGCTCGTTGCAATGAACGTATGGATGCGGAAGCGCTTGGCGCTCTTTAGCGATTCGCCCGCAGCAACGATGTCCTTTTCCACGCAGCGTGCGAGCGCGCAGGGCACCGCATGCTTGAGCGTGCGGGCAATCTCGGCGACGCTTTCGAAGTCGCCGCGCGAAGAAATCGGGAAGCCCGCTTCAATAATGTCGACGCCGAGCTCTTCGAGCGCGACGGCGATCTGAAGCTTTTCGCGCTTGGAGAGGCTCTGAAGAAGCGCCTGCTCGCCGTCGCGAAGCGTCGTGTCGAAGATGATGACTCGGTTGTTGTCGGCCATTGTTCCGTCTCCACGTCCAGGGTGAAAGTGCGCAGGCGCCTGCGGACGCAGCAGGGCGCGCAGAAAGCAAAAGGCAGGCGCTTCAGCCGCGCCGGAGGCCGTTTGCAAAGCAGGGCAAAGTTACTCTGCAAGGCAGAAGCTGTCAAGGCAAGTCCGCGATTTTCAAGTTTACGTTGTTTCAACGTTTTGAAAAATAGGGAAACACGCGAATAATAAGTAATAGTTTCGCAACGTCGACAGTTTGCAGAATCCTTGGTTTTGCAAACGGGATGCGTGAAAAAAAGCGGGAGCGCTTCAGCGCTCCCGCTCTCTAGGCTTGGCCGATGGCCGGCTTTGATTCCGGACGGGACATCGGCCCCTTCGCGCGGCGCTATACCGCCGTCACCGTCGTGACCGTGCGCTCCGGGAGCTGGAGCTCTCGAATGCGCACTTGGATTTCAAAGACGTCGGAGAGGCGCTCTTCGGTCATCATGTTCTGGGCCGGACCGCAGATCGGAGGGCGGCCGCGCGGCACGAGGAGGACTTCGTCGGCAAGCTCCACGGCGTGTGCGGGAAAGTGCGTGTTGAGAATGGCGCCGAGGCCGCGGCCGGCAAGGCGCTTGAGCACCTCAATCACGACGCGCTGATTGCGGAAGTCGAGGTTGCTTTCCGGCTCGTCGAGAACGATGAGCTCGGGTTCGGCGGCGAGCGCCCGCGCGATGAGCGCGAGCTGCAGCTGCCCGCCGGAGACCTGGCTGCAGAGGCGGTGCGCGAGATGCGAGACGCCCACTTCCTCCATCGCGCGGTCAACGGCTTCCCAATCGGCCTTTCCCGGCAGCGAGAAGGGACCCAGGCGGGCGCTTCGGCCGAGAGCGACGAGCTCAGCGAGCGTCATGGCTGCGAAGGAGGGGGCTTTGGCCTGCGGCACATAGCCCACGCGGCGCCAGAAGTCCCGCGGCTTCCAGTCCTCGATGCGCCGGCCGTCCCAGAGCGCCTCGCCCGACGTAAAGGGCGCGAGGCCCAGGATGGCGCGAAGCAGCGTCGTCTTTCCAGCGCCGTTGGGGCCGAGGACGGCCAGAATGCCTCGGCCGCCGAAGGAAAAGCTGACGTTCTGCAGCACGGGCGCTTCGCCCGGATAGGCGAAGGCGCCGTTGATCGCTTGAAGCTTCATGAAAGTGGCAGCCCTGTGTGGAAGGTGCATGCGGAGCGGCGACGGCCTCTTATTTGAGGCCGCCGGAGCGCCGCATGAGCCAGATGAAGAACGGGGCGCCGACGACGGCCGTCAGGATCGAGACGGGAATTTCGCCCTGCGGCGCAGTGCGTGCGGCCGTATCGACGGCGAGCATGAAGAGTGCGCCGAGAAGGGCCGAGGCCGGCACGACGAAGCGGTTGTTGGCGCCGAAGAGCATTCGGGCGGCATGCGGCACGAGCAGTCCCACCCAGCCGATGAGGCCGCACATGGAGACGACGGACGCCGTCGTCATGGTTGCGGCGAGGATGACGGCGGCGCGAAGCCGCCGCACGGGAATGCCGAGGCTCGCGGCTTCGTCGGGCGGCAGCGCCGCCGCATTGAGCCGCCAGCGCAGCAGCCAGAGAATGAGAAAGCCCGCAGCGGCCATCGGCGTGCCCGCGGCAAGGCTCTCCTTGGTTGCGCCCGAGAGCGCGCCCATGAGCCAGAACGTGATGGACGGCAGCACGTCCTGCGGATCGGCGACGAACTTGACGAGGCTTACGAGCGCTGTAAAGAGGGCGCCTACGACCATGCCCGAGAGGATGATCATCAGAATCGATGATTCTCCTCGAACGCGCGAAACGGCCAGGACGAGCAGCACGGCGGCCAGTCCGGAGGCGAGAGAGAGAAGCTGAATGCCGAGGCTTCCGGCGCCGAAGAGAATGCCGAGCACGGCGCCGAAGGAGGCACCCGTCGCAATGCCGAGCGTATCGGGCGAGGCGAGCGGATTGGAGAAGAGCGCCTGAAAGGCGGCGCCCGAAACGGCGAGGCCGGCGCCCGCCAGAATCGCAAGCGCAATGCGGGGCAGGCGCACGTTCCAAACAATGCTGCGCACAGTCTTCGAAGCGCCGCTCGCGTCCGCGGGCAGCAGCGCTGAGAGCGCGTCGGCAGGACTCATGCCGTAGCGGCCGAGAATGAGCGCAGCGAAGGCGCCGGCTGCAATAAGAAGAGCAAAGCCCGCCATCGCCCAGTGAAAGCGGCGGGCGGCGCGCGCTTCAAGCGCGGCGGAGCCGGCGGAGACATCGGCGGCGTAGGTCATGGCGAAGCGGGTGAAATCGTGAAGGCGGCCTCAGGCCGGCTCAGGGCCGGTCCGAAACATCGGAAGAGCCGTTCGGGGGGCGCATTAAAGAATGTGCCGGCCGCGGCCGTCCTTCTTCATGATGCGCTCCTGCTCGCGCTTCCACTCCTTCTTGCTCTCGTCGGCGCGCTTTTCATATTCGCGCTTGCCGCGGGCGAGCGCGACGTCGACCTTGACGCGGCCGCGGGTGAAGTGCAGGTTGAGCGGGATGAGCGCATAGTGCTGCCGCTCCACGCGTCCGATGAGCTTCATGATTTCGCGCCGGTGCATGAGGAGCTTGCGCGTGCGGTTCGTCTGCAGCGTCACGTGCGTGCAGGCCTGGTCTGCGGGCGTCATGTGCGCGTTGCAGAGAAAGAGCTCGCCCTCGCGGATGTAGATGTGCGACTGTCCGATCTGAGCGCGTCCGGCTCGCACGCTTTTGACTTCCCACCCCTCGAGCACGATGCCCGCTTCATAGCGGTCCTCGATCTCGTAGTCGTGGCGGGCGCGCTTGTTTTGAATGATGGCCATCTGAGTGTCTGAGGTTGCGGTTGATGGTGAATGGGCTTGGAGCCTGCGCTCCGCCTCGGGGCGCTGCCGCCTCAGGCCGGGCCGGCGCCGCGGGGACTGTGCGCCGTTTAGCAGACGGCGTCGGAAAACATTAAATTTTAGCCGCTTAGCGCCGCTCTGCACGCCGAGCGGCAGGGCGGATGTACAACACCTTGATAGGCAAATGTGGTAAAAAAAAGATAATTTATGAATATTACAGATAAATCACATTCGGCTAATCAGATATTTGATAAAATAAGAAATATTTATAATATCCGACGATCCAAGAAACCTGATTACACCAAGTACCCCTAGATCCTTCCCAATTGCAGCCTCAACTACAACGGCAAAAGCGACCTATATCAGGTCTACAGGGAGCAGCGCATCAAGAATCCCGACACGGGGGCGATCAAGGTTATCCGCGAGACGATCGGATCCATTCGCAACGACGTCTTCATCTTCGGTCAGACGTACCTGAAGCTGGAGGAAGTACGCCGCAAGGATGCCGAAATTGCCCAGCTCAGGGAGCTCGTTGACAAGCTCACAAAGGGCACGGATACAAGGCGTACAGAACAGACTGAAAAGCAAGTTCCGCTAGTTCAGGACGTCATCAAGACTGCAACGATTGATTCGGTGCTTGAATCTCGGCGACAACCAGGCATCGTCGTGCCGCTGCCTGACATTACTCTCATTTCGCTCATGTCCGCTCTCTGCGGCAAAAGTGATGCCCAGAGCATTGCCGACTTTGCTAAGAACTACGCCGAGTTCTTCACGAAGGTCTTCAAGGGATTCGACAGCGTCAACATGACTCGCGATACGGTGCGCCGTGCGCTCTTGCAGGCGAAAACCGAAGTCATGGAAGATTTCTACATGAGGCTCACGCAGCCCCTAGTCAAAAAGGGCACTGAAAGGGTGATCCCCGCTGACGGTCAAGCTGTCCGTGCAACAGGAAGTCGAACAAAGGGAAACGCAGAGCTCTGCGGTCTTCATATCTGATGAACATTTTCGACGCGAGTACCCGCGTTTGCTTGGCGCATCGCCTCATCCCCAAGAAAACAAATGAGATGACGGTCGGCCCGCAGTTGCTTGCGGGGCTTGACATCAACGGCGCCGTCGTCGCCGCCGATGCGATGAACTGTCAAGTGCGCTTTGTCACGACGGTACTCGCCGGCGGAGCAGACTATCTCATCAGTCTCAAGGTCAACCAGGACAAGACCAACAGCGAGGCGAGCAACTTGTTCGCTACGACGCACGAAGATCAGATCGTGACCTACAAGCAGGATGTTGAATGCGGCCACGGTCGTATTGAACAGCGCACCATTGACGTCATTTTGGGCCGGCTGGCAAGCCCCATGCTCAAGCAGAAGTGGAAGGGGCTTGAAAGCGGCAGCTTCGTGCGGATTCGCAAGCAAGTCTTCACCAAGAAAACGGGGCAGATAACCGACGAGTACAGCTACTACGCCACCTCGCTGCCTTGTGAGAAAGGCTGCGGCGAGCGCATCCTCTCGATTGTTCGCGCCCATTGGGACATTGAGAACAATCTGCACTGGGTTCTGGACGTGTACTGGATCAGGATCGAATAACGGCAAGTACATCAGCAACCGCGGCCTGCACAACAAGCTTGCGCTGGCATTGCTTGAAAACTATCGTGTGTGGTTCTATGACAAGGGCCTGCTGCTGGACAACTGTGATATCTCTATCCCGGCCCTCCAGGCTCGGTGTGCCAACCCCAAGTACGCACATAGAGTGCTTGACCGCTGGATTCAAATATATCTAATCGGCTTGGGCACTCATGCATGCGCCCTGGCTGAGCGGCTTGAGATCCCGACTGTGCGGTCCGGATGCGGGCGTACATCTCTCTTTCTCTTCTTCAAGGACCTTTATTCCATGACTGCACGCATGATTGATGCCGAACTCTGCATTGCCGGCGCATCGGGCGCACAGATCTGCGCGCGGCGCATTCCTGAGGGCGCCACGATTGAAGAGGCGCTTGCGCTCTTCGGCCGGCCGCTTGCGGCCGGCGAAGGCTTGGCCGTCTGGGGGCGCAGAGCGTCGCTTTCGGATGCCGTGCAGCCCGGAGACCGCATCGAGATTGCCGCGCCGCTCCTGACCGATCCGAAGGAAGCGAGGCGGCGCCGCGCGGCCGAGCAGGGCGATCTGCGCGTCGTGACTTGCGGCCGCCACGGGAGCCGCCGGCAGCTTAAAGACGCCTGATCGGGCGGCTAGGCCGCCTGCGCGCAGCTCGCTTCGCGGCCGAAGACGGCTTCGCCGGCGATGAAGACGAGGGCGCGTCCCGCACGGCGGGCGGTTCTGGCCATCATGGCGGCGGTTTCAGCTGCGCCGCGGCAGAGAAGCACGCAGCGGCGCGGCACGAAGTCTGCGAGCGCCGCCGCACGACCTGGGTCTGCCTCGAGCGTCATCGGATCAATGCTGGCAATGCTGGCCATGGCCACGCCGAGGCGCAGCGCGGCGAGGAGCTGCTCCTCATCCATGCCTTCGGCGACGACTTCAAGGCCGAGTTCCGCAGCGGCGCGAATGACGTGTTCGGCGCCGGAGTCCGAGAGGAGCTGCAGCGGCACGGCGACGGCATCGGCGCCTGCTTCGGCCGCTGCGAGCACGGCGGCTTCCGTCAGGATGGCGCCGCGCGCAAGGATCGGAAGCTGTGTTTGGGCGCGCACAAGAGCGAGCGCTTCAAAGCCGTAGACGAGCGCGTCGAAGGAAAGCGCGCAGATGCCCTCCGGCAGCTCGTCGGGAAGGCGCCCTTCGGCGTAGTCAGCGACAAGGCGCGCGCCGCGGCGGCGCATGGCGGCTTCAAACGGCTTCAGAAGAGGGAGGTTGCGGGCGCTGCATTTGCTCGGCCGCTCGCTGGCGACCAGGGCGCTCGAAAGCGGACGGCCGATGGAGGCGCCCATGTCGCGGCGATGCGCGAGCGCAAGGTCGACGGCTTGCGGCGTCATGGCCGGCAGCGTCGCCGAGAGCAGAAGCGCCTTGCGGGCGATGGCGGCTAGCGCCGTGCCGTCAATGGCGGCGGAGCGAAGCCGGGTATCGCGAAGAAGCGCGCGAGCCAGGCGCTCGGGCTTGGCGCACGGCTGCTGAGAGGCCGCAGCGGCCTTCGCCTCCTGCGCGAGAATCAGTGTCCGGACGGCATTTTCTGCCGAGCGGTTCAGCGGCAGCGACGTGGCGGCGCTAAAGCAGGCGCGTTCGAGAAGCGCAGAGCGAGGAGATCGGGTGGTGTCGGATGTCGTCGTCATGATGAAGCCTGAAGCAAAGCGAGGATGAAGAAGAAGCGCTGCAGAGAGAGCGGCTAAATCGCCAGTTCAGGCGGCGGTATCGGCAGATGCGGACGGCATTCATCATGATGGCCTCGGGGTTTTCAAGCAGTTGCAGTCATAGTCGAGCGGGGCGCTCCGCTGCGATCGGCCGAGACATCAAAAAAGCCCGCCGATCATCGGATCGCGGGCTTTCTCTTCCTTTTCAGGTCCCCTGGAGCTTCAGGGGCGATGCACTTGCGCTTCGGATCATCCTCTGCGCACGACGAAGAGCGCCCGCCTTCTAAAGGAGAAGGGGCGCCAATACGCGTACATCGACGTGCGGATGATGGAAGTCATGCGGACTGTCTGAGAAGGAATTGCTGATCATGCAGGCGCAGGCCTCCAAGGGCGAGCGCCGCAATACGAAAATCTTGCCGCCGCCGGCGTCAGTCTGTCAATGCCGGCGGGTAAGAATTTTCCTGATCGGCAGCCTGCCGCGACGAAAGCCTCAAGCTGGCATGTATTCAAGCCAGGAGGCAGAGCGGATTTCTGCGAAATTTGATGGAGCGCATCTCCGCTAGGTTATAAAATGCCCCCTTTTTCCCGTACTCCGCCGGATGGATCGCCCGCTGCGGCGCCTCGTCCGAGCAGATCTGCAACCCTCTCCAGCCAGCAAAGGTCAGCAAGAAAGAATGGAAGCTCTCAATGCCGTTGTCGCCGCCGTCAATGACGTGCTCTGGTCCTATGTCCTCATCGTGATGCTTGTGGGGCTCGGCATCTGGTTCACGCTGCGCACAGGCTTCGTGCAGCTGCGCAGGATCCCGGAGATGTTCCGCCTCATCGGCGAAGGCGCCGCCGCGAAGCCGCGAAGCGGGCGCGTGTCGACCTTTCAGGCGTTCTGCGTGTCAACGGCCTCCCGCGTCGGCGTAGGCAATATTGCCGGCATTGCGATTGCGGTGGCAACGGGCGGTCCGGGCGCCGTCTTCTGGATGTGGGTGATCGCCATTCTCGGCGCAGCGACGGGCTTCATCGAGTCGACGCTCGCGCAGGTTTACAAGGCGCCGAAGAAAGGCGGCGGCTTTGTGGGCGGGCCGGCCTACTACATCGGCAATGTTCTCGGCTCGCCGTTCTTCGCGACGCTTTTTGCCGTGCTCATCTCCGTGACCTACGGCCTCATCTTCAATTCCGTCCAGGCCAACACCATCGCCATTTCGCTGCAGGCCTCCTGGGGCGTTGCGCCTGAAGTCTCGAGCGTGTGCATCGCCGTGCTCACGGCGCTCGTGATCTTCGGCGGCATGGAGCGCATTGCGAAGGTCGTGGGCGTCATGGTGCCGATCATGGCTGGCGCCTATCTTCTTGTGGCGGGCGTCGTGACGGTCATGAACATCACGCTCATTCCGAGCGTGCTCGCGGAGATCGTGCGCTCGGCCTTTGACTTCGATGCGGCGATGGGGGCGGGCTTCGGCCTTGCGCTCATGACGGGCGTGAAGCGCGGCCTCTTCTCGAACGAGGCGGGCATGGGCTCGGTGCCGAACGCTGCGGCTGCGGCCGATGCTTCTCATCCGGTGAAGCAGGGCCTCGTGCAGGCGGCCGGCGTCTTTGTCGACACGCTCATGGTCTGCACGTCGTCCGCGATGATCGTGCTGCTCTCCCCCGACTGGGCGGCTTCTGGCAAAACCGGCATCGAGCTCGCGCAGCATGCGCTCACGGGCGAGCTCGGCGCCTGGACCAACACGTTCATGAGCGTGATCATTCTTTTCTTCGCCTTCAGCTCGATCATCGGCAATTATTTCTACGGCGAAGTCAACATGGACTTCATCAGCCGCCGTCCGGCTGCACTCTGGACATTCCGCGTGCTCGTGGTGGCGATGGTGGCCTTCGGCAGTGTCGCCGCGCTGACGCTCGTCTGGAATCTGGCCGATCTCTTCATGGCGCTCATGGCGGTTCTGAACCTTGTGGCGATTGCGCTGCTCGGCCGCATTGCCTGCATCTGCCTCTCGGACTACTTCCGGCAGAAGGCCATGGGCGTGGCAAGTCCCGAATTCGATCCGCGCATCCTGCCGAGCCAGAAGGGCATTCTGGCGTGGCCTCGCCGCGAAGGCGAGGAGCTTGCGCAGTAGCCGCTGCCGCCAGCTGCTTCTCATGAAGAAGGCGCGGTGCTTCTTGAGCCGATTCGGCGTCGAGAAGCCGCGCCTTTTCTTTATAGGCAGCGTCGCTTTTTGATAGCGCCGGAAGGCCATGCGTCAGGCGGCCGCTGGCGCTTCCGAAGCCTGAGGCGGGATGGGGCGAGGGGGTGCATCGCTCGAGCGGCATCTCCCCTCAACCCTCCCAAAGGTGATGCATATGGAGCGGTCCTATTTAGAAAAGCTTGTTAGACAGGTATTTTGACGATGCAGAGAGCTTCAGGAAAAGCGCTTCTCATGCATTCCCTCTGGCTTCTTTAAGCTCAGCTTAAGGAACGCTACTATGAGTGCGACCCCGACAGAGACGGCGTTTCGATCGCGCTCAGCGCGCAAGTTCAGCCAAGCATGGCGCCCTCTCTGCCACCACCCTCAGGAGATTCGCCATGAAGGCCCACCATTTCACCGCCGCAGCTGCCGCGCTCGCTGCTGCTCTCGGTTTCAGCGCTGCCGCTTGGGCTGCGCCTGTTGATCTCAATCAATGTCAGACCTGCCACAGCAACGTGACGAAGAATCACGCCGGCGCCGCCCATAAGGACGTGGCCTGCACGACCTGCCATTCCGGTCTGGACAAGCACCTGGAGAAGGCTTCGAACCGTCCGGTGACGAGCATGGATCCTGCTACCTGCGGCGCCTGCCACCAGCCGCAATACAAGTCGCTCTACACGACGAGCGAGCGTCCGGCCCGCCAGTCGAAGAAGGCGGCTACGGGTCCTGCGCCCGATCCGTTCTTCGATCGCGCGCTCGGCGGCCACGGCTTCACGAAGGAGCACGACCTGCCGCGCTCGCACACCTGGATGGCCATCGACCAGTTCCTCGTCGACCGTGCATTCGGCGGCCGCTTCGAGCCCAAGGACGGCTGGCTCTACACGACGCTTGAAGGCGGCAAGTCCTACAAGGTCTGGGACGTCCTCAAGGACACCCATCCGGAAAGCAATGAGCACAAGCCCTTCAAGCCGGGCACGGCCGCTGCCGGCAACGGCGTCTGCTGGTCCTGCAAGTCGACCGATCTGATGCTTGACTGGGCCTACATGGGCGACAAGGTCGAAGGCGCCAAGTGGAACCGCGCCTCGAATGCCGTCGACTCCGTGCGCGCTGTTCAGCATGCACTCAACTGCAACTTCTGCCACGATCCGCATTCGGCCAAGCCCCGCATCGTCCGCGATGCGCTGATTGATGCCGTGACGCGCACCGACGGTCCCTCCGTCTGGAACGAGGTGGCGGCGCACAAGACGCCCGTCGAAGTGAAGGATGCGGGCGTGCGCGGCTTCACGCGCAAGGTGGGCTATCTCGCCAAGCCCGATGCCAACCTCATGTGCGCGCAGTGCCACGTCGAATACATCTGCAACCCCGGCATCGACGCCAAGACGGGCAAGCCTATCGGCATGGACAACCGCCTGACGAATCACTTCCCGTTTGTGAACGCCGACCAGATCGAGGCCTACTACGACAAGATCGGCTACCGCGACTTCAAGCACAGCATGACGGGCGCGCTCCTTGTGAAGATGCAGCATCCGGACACGGAGACGTTCTTCGGCTCGAAGCACGACAAGGCGGGCGCCAACTGCGCTTCCTGCCACATGCCGAAGGTGAAGGATGAGAAGACGGGCAAGGTCTATACGAACCACTGGGCCACGTCGCCGCGCCACTACATCAAGGAAACCTGTCTCACCTGCCACACCGACAAGACGGAAAAGCAGATGAATGCGGCGATTGACGCCATGCACGGCTACTACGACGGCAAGGTCCGCGAGACGGAAGCGCGCATGAACGACATGTTCGACGCGTTCGAAGCGGCGATTGCCGCGGGCGTCGATCAGAAGACGCTCGACGAGGCCCGCAAGCTCCATGCCTCCGCCCACATCAACTGGGAGTACTGGACTGCGGTGAACGGCGCCTGGTTCCACAATCCTGACGAAGCGGTTCGCAGCCTGGCCAAGGGCGCCAAGGCCGCTCAGGATGCGACGGCGCTTCTGAAGAAGGCGACGGCCGAGAAGCTCGCGAAGAAGTAATCTTGCGGCTCTCATGCGGAGGCTTCGCAAATGAGCGCAGCTTCCGCAAGATCCAGAACGCCTTCATCGGCGGGCGCTGAGCCCGCCGTGCGCGAGGCGGCTTTCTCCCGGCAATGCCGCGAGGAGGAAGCCGCCTCGCTTCATGCTGTATAGTCGGGCTTTCCCGCATGCGCCGCGACAAACGAGGCCTGCGGCGCCGTTTGCGCTTCTTCCTTTCTTCTTCACATCCGCTCTCAAGCTCATGACTGACCGCGTGATTCTCTATGCCGTCGAGCTGCTGATGCTCCTCGCGGCGATTGCCATTCTGATGCCGACGATCCTGAAGCGCCGCTCTGAGGGCGGCGCGTCCGATGCTTCGGCATCCGACGTTGCCCAGGATGCGAAGGAGGCGCGCGCCAATCTGGCGCAGGCGCTTCGCGACGAAAAGGCTCGTCTTGATGGAGATCTGGCTCGCGGCGCCGTGACGCCAGCGCTCTATCAGTCGCTGCTTGCCGACCTCGAAAGCCGCGCCGTGGCCGAATCTCGGGAGCTCAAGGCAAGCGAAGACGAAGCGGCCGCCTATGCGGCCAAGCCGCTCAGAATTCCCCGCGGCGCTTTCGCTGCCGCCGTAGCTGCAGGCTTCGCGGTTGTTTCCGCCGGTCTCTATGCGAAGCTCGGCGCGCCGGAGCTCATGATGCTTCAGAAGGAGCAGGCGGTGATGCAGGGGACGGCTTCGGCTGAATCCATCGAAACCTATCTGGAGGAGAGCCCGAAGGACGGGCGGGCCTGGGTGCTCCTTGCTCACCGTCGAATCGATGCGGGCGACTTCATGGGCGCGTCGCAGGCCTATCGCTCGGCGCGTGCGGCCGACGAGAAGATTCGTCAGGATCCCGACATCATGCTGGAATACGGTGCGGCGGTGCTGACGGCGCAGGACAAGGCGCACTATGGCGACGCCAAGCGCGTGCTCCTTCAGGCGCTTGGCCTGCAGCCGGAAAACGACAAGGCCGTCGAGCTGGTGAGCCTGGCAGCGATGGCGACGGAGGACTGGCCTCTCGCCAAGAAGCAGATCGAATTCATGATGACGAAGACGCCGCCCGACAGCGCGCAGTATCTGCGCTTTGAAGGAACAGTCAAGAAGCTCAATGAGCTGATCGCCGAAAGCGGAGAGGCCCCGGCGCCGTAGCAGCCGGCGCAGCTTCTCGCCGACAGGTTAGGAAAGTGCAAAGCCGCTTTGCCTTCAGATGAAGGCGGAGCGGCTTTGCTTTTGACGGAGCGCCCGCAGGCTTCAGCTCAGGAAAGTCATAGCCGTTAACGTCCTTGAGAACAAACCCCACTTTGTGCGCTTGAGCACAGTTTCTCTCTGCCGCTTCTCTACGATGCAGAGCGTTTGCGGATCATGCTTCGATCCGCAGTCCATTCAGACCTTGGCGCGAGTCCATTTCTTCCCTGCCGCCAGACCAGCTCAGCAGAGGATCGAGCGGCTCGTCAGACGTCAAGGCTAGATAAAGGAGAGAAAGACCATGAAGCTCAATCGTCGTCAGTTCCTCGGCTCAGCCGCTGCGGCGGCCGCTGTCGCCAGCGTGCCGATGGCCGCTGAAGCAGCCGTTCTCGAAGAAAAGGCCGACATCGTCATTATCGGCGGCGGCCTCGGCGGCCTTTCTGCGGCGAATGCCGCAGTGAACAAGGGCGCGAAGCCGATCGTGCTTGAAAAGCTCAAGTTCCTCGGCGGCGCCGGCCTCTTCCCGGAAGGCTCGCTCGGCGTCGGCACCCGCTATCAGAAGGAGCACGGCATCAAGACCACCGTGCAGCAGGTGCTCGATGCGGCGCTGCAGTATCACCATTTCCGCTGCGATCCCGCGGTTCTGCGCGTGCTGATTGAAGAGTCCGCCCGCACGATCGACGAGATTCAGGACATGGGCATTGAATTCCGCGGCATCCGCACGATGTACGGCCCGTCCGAATCCCTGCAGACGTGGCACCTCTTCAAGGGCGGCGCTGCGGCGGTGATTCAGAAGTTCATCGAGAACGTCAAGAAGCGCGGCGGCGAAATCCACATGGAGACGACGGCCACGAAGCTCATCACGGAGAACGGCCGCGTCGTGGGCGTCGAGGCGACGAGCGCCAAGGAAGGCAAGCTCATCATTCATGCGAAGAAGGTGATCATTGCGACGGGCGGCTTTGCGGCCAACAAGGAAATGCTCGCGCAGTACGTCTTCGACTCGTCCGCTCTCGGCATGGTTGAGCCGATTTGGCTCCGCGGTCCGGTTGTCGACGGCCGCACGGGCGACGGCATCAACATGGCGCGCCTCGTGGGCGCCGGCGTTGCCGGCATGCATGCCGTGGCAGGCAATGCGCCGTATCTGCCGGACGTTCCCCCGATCAATCAGTTCTCGGGTCCGGACGAACTCAAGCAGGGCCGCTGCGCTCTCGCTCAGCCGTGGCTCTGGGTCGACCATACGGGCCGCCGCTTCTTCAACGAGTCCCGCGGCTCGGTCTTCGTTGACGTCTACAACGCCATGACCTCGGCGGGCGGCGTCTCCTACACGATCTTCGACCAGGAGAAGATGGACCGCATGATCAACAAGGGCGCCGTGCTGCCCTTCAATGCGATCGTGCTGGCGGGCGTGCCCCTCAAGTCGCTCCCGAAGACCTGGGAAATCGGCATGCAGCGCGGCTGGGCCTTCAAGGCCGATACGATTCAGGACCTCGCGCAGCAGATCGGCGTGCCGCCGGAGAACCTGCTCGACACGATGAAGAGGGTGAACAAGTACGCCGAAGAGAAGCACGATCCGGAATTCGGCCGTCTGCCCGAGCATCTCGAGAAGTTCAATCTCGAGAAGGGCCCGTACTACGCGCTCAAGGCCATCCGCTGCTTCTTCCTTACGCTGGGCGGCGTGACGGTGACGCCGAGCTTCCAGGCGAAGAACCCGCAGGGCGACGTCATCCCGAACCTCTTCGTTGTGGGCCAGGACATCGGCGGCCTCTACGATTCGTCGTACGACCTGCGCTGCGAAGGCTCGGCTTCGTCCTTCGCTATGACCTCCGGCCGCGTGGCGGCCGAAGCGGCGCTCTCGCAGATCGAAAAGGGCATCTGACCGGCAAAGCCTGAAGCACGCTCGTTCTGAAGCGCTTCAGCAACTTTCGCCCGAAGGCGGCCGGCGCGGCGCGCAGATAATGCGCGCTGCGCCGGCCGCCTGCTGTTTGGCGGCGTCATGTGCTGTTTGGCAGAATGAAGAAAAGAGGATCTTGCTGCCCGCATCCTTTTGGGAACGCTTTCCGCTCATGTCCGAATCGCTTTCCATTTCGCCTTTTGCTCGGCTTCTTGCCAGCGCGCGCTGCGGCTTTTATTCCGACCGTCCCTGGCTGCTGAGGCCTGACGACGAACGCTTTGCCGAACTTTTTGCCGGCGGCGCGGCAGAGGAGCGGCCAGCACACGATATTTTCACTTTCGGCCTTGATCGAGCCGTGCGGCGCGTGGAGTCGGGGCTCGTCGCAACCTATGTGCTTTTCGGCGGCGGCATCGGCCGCATGACAGGCCTTTTCCCGGCTGGAACGCTGCTCGGCGCCCCCAAGGCCGTCATTCACTCGGGAGAGCCGATGCCGCTTGTCGCCCGAGCGATAGGTCCCGTCGTCATGCGGCGCATCAGCGCCGATGCCTTTCAGTCCGCGCTTGCTGAGATGCCGGATCTGCGCACGGCCTACATAGAGAGACTCCTCTCAAATCACGAATCTCAGATCGACGGACTGCTGGTGAATGACTTGGCGCCGCTCAAGATTCGCACGGGGCTTCTTCTGCTCGCGCTCTTTGAGGCGGCTGGCGCGCCGCTCGCGCCCGGCTGGAGCCGCGTGCCTTATCCCGTTACGGCGCAGGAGCTGAGCGAAATGGCGCATGCCACGCGCTCCGCTGTGAGCCGCGAGCTTTCGGCGCTCGCCAAGGCTGGGCTCCTTCAGCGAAAGGGCCGCTCGCTCTATGTGGCCGATGCGCTGCCGGATGCACTGGCGCAGGCGGCCCTCAAGGCTTAAGGCGGCGCTTGAAAAGGCGCGAGCGCGCAGTTGTTCAGGCTTCAGACGGCTTCTTGTCACAAAGCCGTCATCGCGCTGCCAAGGCGCTGTCATCTGCTTCGCTTAAGGTCTTTCCGGAATTCAAATGAAGAAATAAAAGAAGAGAAAGACTATGAAGCCTTCTGTTGAGCTCATCATTCTGGACTGCGACGGCGTTCTCATCGACAGCGAGCCGCTGTCGGCGCTCGCATCTTCGCTCGCTACGAAGCGCTGCGGCAATCCGCGCCATCCCATGACGCCCGAGGACGCCATGACGCAGTTCACTGGCCTGGATGCAAGAGCCATCCGATCGCTTCTCGCCAATGTCTATTGCATTGAGGATCTTGAAGCCTGGGCAGCCTGCAAGCGCGAAATTCTCGAGGCGCTTTTCCAATCGCATCTTCAGGCGGTGCCCCGCGTGAAGGAGACGCTCGACCGCTTGGAAGCGGCGGGCATGCCTTTCTGCGTGGCGTCGAACAGCCCCAGAAAGCGTCTGGCGTTCGCTTTTTCCTGTACAGGCCTTTCAGGCCGCTTCGGCAGTGCGGTCTTCAGCGCCGAGGATGTTGCACGAGGCAAACCTGCGCCGGATCTGCATCTTCATGCCGCGGCTGTCATGGGCATGCGCCCTGACGCCTGCCTCGTGATCGACGACAGTCCCGCCGGCATTCTCGGCGCCAAGGCGGCCGGCATGACGGCCTGGGGATTTGCCGGCACCTGCAAGCCCAGCGCCAAAGAGCGCTGGATCGACAGCCTTCTGAAGGCGGGCGCCGACCGCATCGTGGACCGATTCGATGCGCTGCTCGAGGCGCTTCCGCCTCAGCCGGCAGGAGAGCGCCGGCAGGCGCTTTCAAGCTTGCGCAGCCGCTCGCAGTGCGCAGCGGCATTCTGAAGCGGAAGCCGCATCAAAAGCTGAACGAGGGATTGCGCGGCATGGCTTGCGTGACGAGCGCATCGAGCTCGCACGGCAGGATATTCAAATCGGAGAGCGAGCGGCAGAGCGACTCGATGAAGTCTTCGACGCGCTGATAGACCGCGCGGCGCTCCAGCGCCGCGGGGGTCGGCAGCGCTTGAATGCCGAAGGACGCCAAGGCGTTCAGGAGGCGCGTATCAATGACGGAGCCGTGCGTCAGAAGGCCGAGGCTTCTGAGAAAGGCGCGGGCCTGCTTCGCGCCTACGCCGTCAAGAAGTCCTTCAATGGCATTGGCAGCAGCGCGCTCCCGCAGGAGCGAAGGCTCGCCTGCAAGCAGAATGCTGACGGCCGCCTCCAGAATGGGCCACGCGCCGGCTGTCTCCAGCGTTGTCCAGGCGTTGGCTATGAAGTGAGCCTTCGCACGCCGCGCGACCGGCAGAAGAGCGCAAGGCGCTCTTCCAAGCGGTCGCCCTGCGCAGCAACCCAGCTTCGCGTGATTTCTGGACTTTGAGGCAGGGACGGAAAAAGGCTGAGCTCCGTCGTCGGCTGCTGGGTTGTCAAAATAGTGCAGACGAGCGCTGACCAGAGTCGGCCGCGATCCAGCAGAGGAGCGGCATTTCCGCGGCCTCTCCCTGCACAGACGGCGGCCGAGCCTTCGGCTTGGGCGGATGCGCGCGCCTTAAGAATGAAGGCGCGGCAGGCAACGAGCGCGTCGGGGCTCGCCAAGAGGCTGTTGGATTGGACGGGTGACTTCATCGAAAGCTGCTCCTGCGGCGTTCTGCCGCGCGATCAGCATAAAGCTTGGCCGCAGCGGCTGGGTTGGCTTCCGCCTTAGCGTACCAAGAGCGGCAGGTCGAAGTCGGCACGCCGGTTGATTCGGCAATCTCGCGCCACGGCAGTCCTCGGCGGCGCATATCGAGTACGAGAAGCTTTGTTTTGGCGCTGTAGCGGTATTGATTGGCGTTGAGCCGGATGTGAAAGCGGCCTTTCCGCCAGGCGCGCGCCCAGTCGCGCACAGTGTTGGTCGGCAGTCCGAGTGCGGCGGCCGTGCGCTTGTAGCCGAAGCCTTCTTGAAAGAGCTCAAGCGCAGCCTTGCGCTTGATTTCGGAAGCAAAGTTCGGTCGCGTGCGCGATGGCTTCGGCGCAGCGTTCTGCTGCGTGATGATCAAAGCCTGGGCACCCATTGGGCGTTTCTCCGGAAATAGACAACAAAAAGGCCCGCTTCCCGCTTGCACGGGAAACGGGCGCAAAGCTGCTTGATTTGGAGTTCGCAGCCGCGCTGCGCCATGCGGCAGGCTTTGTGCAGCGGGCCTCCTCTGCTTTCAAGCCAAGCGGAGGAAAAAGCGGTGCGGAAGGCGGCTGCGCTTCTGCGGGCGCAGATCCGCCTTCTCAAGCGCGGCGTTCATGCGCTCTTCGTCTCGACCCGGGCGCCGAAGCGCCTGAGCCGAAGAAAAGGGCGTTTAGAACGTGTAGCGGGCGTTGAGGTTGAACGAGTTGTTCAAACGATCGTCGCCGCCGGCCGTGAGGCCGTAGTTGACGCCGAAGGTCCAGGCATCGACCGAGGCATTGACGCCAAGGGTCATCTGCACCGGGTTGGTGTCGACGACGCGAACCGTTTCGCTGTAGCCGCCCATGAAGTTCGCCACGGCATCCTTGTCGCCGAAGGCCGGAACCACCGAGATGTCGAGCATCGGAGCCACCTTCATGCCGGCCGTTTCGATCGTGCCGGAGAAGGTCACGCCCATGGGCATCTGGAAGAGGTTCATGGCGTCGTAGTCAGCGCCGTACTGGCTGTCGTCCATGGCGAGACGAGACCAGCGGAGGCCGGCATGCGGCACGACGTTGAATGCGCCGGCATTGACGAGGTACTCAGCGCCGAGGCCGATCGTGAAGATGTCGCCGTCAAGCGATTCGCCGAACGAGCCGAAGAACGTCTTCGTCGTGATGTCGTTCTTCGAATGGATGTAGCCGAAGTCGACCGTGCCGTTGAAGTTGCCGATGCGATGCGAGCCATAGAGGCTGATGCCGTAGTAGTCGCTGTCAGCATCAGACTTCGTGGAGAAGTCGCCCACGGAGTTGCTGTCTGCAGAACCGACGTTGATCGCAGCGCCCACGATTGCTCCGCACGGGGCAACCCAGTCGAAGCCAAGCATCGCGCCGTAAATGTCGGATTCGTAGCCGTAGTGGCCGTCGCTGTCGTCAAAGAGGCTCTTGGCTTCATTGGCGGAACCAAAGACGTCCACCCAAGCCGTCAGACCATTCGGATTGCGCTCCGTATTGAGATTGGCAATGCTGTTCCGACGATTGAGCGTCTTAGCCACTTCGTTCACATAGTCAACCGAAGCGGAGAAAGCGCCTGAGGCGATGGCGCCGATCATGACCTCGTCGCTGGAATCAAGAACTCGATTCTGCACATCGCTCAATTGAACGCCGGCTGTTTCTGCTTCTTGCCAGTCAGCGTAGCCAAGCTTCTGAGCAATTTCATTCTTCGTCAGGGAAACCAAACCAAGAGCATCGGTGTCCCAGGTCTTTAATGCATCGGCTGCAGCCTGAGCAGCAGCAGAATTCTCCTTGGACAAAGTTGAATGAGCACCCGTTCGGTCTACTTCAACCTTTACAGTGCCATCTGTGCTTGAGTAAGTAACGTTGTACTCTTGGCCGAACAAATCGCCGACGTTTTCCAATTCTGCGTTTTCAGAAACGGAATTACCGAACTTACCGACGTTGAGGATATAGGTATTGAAGCCATCATCATCGGTTTCGACATCGGCAATGCGCTTGTCTTTGTTGATAAGACGAATAGTCGCTGCCTTATCCCCAGTAAACTTGTCACCATTGACCGTCAAAATACTGCCTTCAGCTTCTGCTGTATAGCCAGCATTTGCGATCGACGCCATGTCGAAGACAACGTAGTTTGGTTCTGTTTCAGCAGAACCAAATTGCACACCGTCGGCAAAAGTCGTCTTTTGCCCAATATAAAGAGCATTAGCAGCCGTCACGCCAGCGAAGTCATGATTGCCGGCTACATATGTGCCTCCATTACGGATATATGCCACACCATTGACAGTGAGATTGCCATTTTCATCCGCTTGATCGGCATAGATAATTTTGCCGCCATCAGCCACTAGTCCGCCAGCGTTTTGGCCATCGGCCTTTGCTGTTACAGAGCCGACTTTGAGCGTGCTGCCTTCGTTGGCATAAAAGTTGAGTTGGTTCAGGTTGACTTCGTTGAACGTGAATGTACCGGCATTAACTGTCGTATTCGTGCCCAACTTCACCGTGTTTGAAACATTGCCGCGGTCAGAGTCTTCCTGGCCGAATTCGACATTGTTCAGCGTAATGGTTGCGTCGCCGGCATTCATGAACACTTCGCCGTCGGCTGCACCGCGGAAGATGGCAGTGCCGTTATCTGTATCGCCGACCGTGAGATTCCATTTATCAGTGCCTTCTGCGTCAGCCGCAACCTTAAAGTCGAAGGCGCCAAGGGTATAGTCAGTGCCGGTGCTCAACTTATCCAATACGACTTCCGTATCTTTGGCAGCTGCATTTTTAACTACGACGGCCTTGCCGAGACGCTGGTACTTATTCAGCGTTTCGTAATTAATGACTTCGTTTTCACCCGTTGCCACATAGGTTGCGGTGTCGAACGTGAAAGTTCCGTTTGAACCTAAGGCGTCTGTGAGGTTGTCCCACACGCTGCTCGTGAACGTTTCGTCCGTCAAATGCAGCTCGCCATTCGAAAACTTAAGTCCCTGCGTCAGAGAAGCTTGGTCATCCGCGACCGTATAAACCTGATCCGATGAGGTTTGGAGGATGCCCTCAACGGTAAGCGTAGCGTCGCTGGAAGCGATAGCGATCTTATCTGCAGCCAGCGTGGCGCTGTCCTTAACCGTTAGCGTGCCGTTAAGAACAGAAGCTGTCTGCGTAGCAAGCTGTCCAGCCACACTGATATTGCCAGCGGTTGCTTGGACAACATTGTCGCCCGTGCCAGAGGCCTGACGGCCGACGACAAGGCTATCTACTGTCGTGGTGCCTTGAATGTCCGTGGTGCCGCCGAGCGAGATGAGGTTGCCGTGCAAAACGGCATTGTCGTCACTCTTCAGATTGACCGTGCCGCCATAGATGGTGAGATCGCCTTCGACAGCCGCTGCTTCATTGATCTTGAGATTGACGGTATCAACTGTGGAATTAGTTTTGCCGCCGATCTGAATGGCGCCTTTGACAGTGCCTTCCGTCAGCTTGATGTCGGCAGAGCCAGAGTCAACTTTGATGGCATGCGTGCCGTTGGAGGCATCGATGATGCCGGTGTTCGTGAACGTAGCTTTTTCACCACTCATGCCGAAGAGCACGCCGATGGAGTCCACGCCTTCAGCAGAAGAGGGATTGGCAATGATCGTGCCGGAGTTGGAGCCGGTCGTCGCAATGCCGGTGCCAAGCTCCATGCCGGCGCCGCCATTCACATAAATCGTGCCCTCATTGGTAAGGGTATTGCTGCCGGTGCCACTGCCAGCAGCCATGCCGTACGCATTGTCAGTAACGATGATGCCTTTTGTGTCATTAACAATGGTGCCGCCAGTAGCAAGCATGCCCTGATTGCGCCAGAAAGCTTCCTTTGTGGCGTTGATGTAGATGTGGCCTTGATTGTGAATCTCTGCGCCGTTTGCGACCAAGCCCTTAATTCCGACTTGATAATCGCTACCGGTGTAAGTTGTCAGGCTGTTAAGCCAAGCCTTACCCGTAAACGTGTGTTTGCCGCTATTGGCCGCGAAGAAGTTGACGGTCCCTTTAATGTCAGCAGCAGCTTCGTAAGCAAAATTCCCTGTCAGGTCCTCTGCTTTGTGGTTAATCGTCTGGGATGTGGTCACCTTGACGGTTTCAACATCCGAAGGCTGAGCCTCCCAGCCGACCGGAGCCGCGAAAGCTGCACCCACCATCATCGAAGCAACCGCGGAAGCGATCATGGTCTTCGTCGCGCAGCTCTTGAAATTCTGTTTCATTTAAAACTCCAAGAAAATTTTCTTGTTCGGCGCATCGAGCGCGCCGCGTGCAAAGCACGTGCAGAGCGTACGTGGCTCGCTTTTTAGGGGGGGGGTATTAACCCTATATTCAAGGAGCTAGGTAAGGGTATAGGCAGGGAGTTTTGTGTTGTCTACATTCCTTGTATATAAATAGAAGATGCGTGCATCTATCACCCCCCTGGCTATCGGAGGTTGGTTGCATATCTGCAACGAAAAATGAGGGTGTAAAGGGGTGTACGGTGCAATATTTGGCGAGCTGGAGAAGCTTTCAGTCCAAGCAAAAAAAGCCGCATCGACGTTGGACCGAGCGGCTGAAAATTGGATCAGGCAGACACTTTGCAAAGCGGTGCGAAGATTGGGATCAGCACACGCACTCTGCTGCGCGGAGCTTCAACTCGTTTTGATGCGAGGCCAGGGGAAAGCAGCCCAGGGACCCTCCAGAAGCTTCATCAGCATGTCGAGCTCGCGAGCAATGGCGTCGTGTGCGGCAGCCTCGCTCTGCGTCAGCGCGCTGAAGGCGCGCGCGAGAAGCAGTCCCTTGGACAATTCGTGCCAGCTGAGAAACCGCACGGCCAGTTCGGTGGCGGCTCGGCGCAGATAGGGCGCGGCGCTTGCCGGCGAAAGCATGCCGGCCGCCATGGCTTCGACGATGAGCGCGCAGGCGGAGGCGGCATCCCAGCTTCGGAGCTGCGTCCAGCTCGCGGCGCCTCGGAAGTAGTCGCAGAAGATGCGCTGCCGGCGCATGCGCTTTTCAATTTCAGGATCGCGCGAAATGGGGTCGAATCCGCCCCAGCCGATGGTGTTTTCGTTTCTCACGAGATCGCTGAATGACGGCGCTTCAAGCATCTTGCGGTAGCTGGCGGCCACGCCGGCGCCTTCGATCGAGGCTTTGAAGCGGTCGTCCAGATCTTCGCTGCTCATGATGCCGAGTTCCGTGGAAAGCCGATGCACCAGGTCGTCTTCTTCAGCCGCGGAGGCAACGTGCGGAAGAGAGCCTTCCGGCCAGCCGTCGAGCAGAAGCGGAAAGCGCGCCGCTTCGCGCACAAAATCCGCGGCGGGTAGCTCTTCCCAAAGCCACGCCGCCGGCAGCGTCGCATCCGGCGCCGTCAGCCGGCCGAGCGCAGTGCAGATGCTTTCAAGCACCGGCATCATGGCGGGCGTCGGATTGAGAATCTCCAGAGGTTCGTCGTCGTAATCGGCCATGCCGTTGGATTCCAATGAGAAGCGAAAGGTGAGGCTCTCCTGCAATGGTAGCGAATGCAGAGAAGGACGCCGGCTCCGCAGGCGAGCTGGCTCGGGGCGTCAGTGCGTCGACGGGCCGGCGCGGCGCTGCGGCTTTGCGCGCCTCGCGACCGATGTCGGCTTCAAAGAAGGCGCATCCGGCGCGGACTTTGCCGTCTTCTTCTCTTTGGGGGCGAGCTCGATCGTCATCTCGCAGGGATCGAGCTTGCAGTGAAATTCGGCGATGAAGGCTTCGCCCGCGGAATTGACGAGCCGCAGCGGCTCCGGACGGAAGAGCGAGCGGTCGCGCTGTTCGAGGAGCTCCGGCCGGTATCTGAGCATCTTGGGGCAGAGCGAGAGCGCGGCGCGCACGCAGTGCCGGCAGGTCATGAGCGCGGCATTGCGGACGGGCTTGATTTCAAAGGCGGGCTCGAGCACTTTGGCGCCGTGCGCTTCATAGAACGCTTTGGCGCCGGCGTTGGCGACGTTGGCGCGCCAGCTGAGGAATTTTTCAGGATAGGGCGCAGCGGGGTCCGCCTCGGCGCGCTCGGGCTTCGGCCGGGCTGCTTCGCGGGCCTGGAGGAGCTTCTCAGCAAGCTCTCGGCGCAGCGCGTTGGCAAGGCTAGCCGGCACGAATGCGCTGAAGCCTTCCGGTAGCGATACCGCTTGGGCTTCAAAGGGCGTGCCGCCGAGTTTGGAAAAGTTTCGGATCAGCGTGTCGAGGTTTTTCTGCGGATCGGCAGCGGGCGCAAAGGGTTCGGGCGCTTCGAGCGCGGCCGCTGCCTGCGTGCGGCCGTCGGAAATGACGGCCGAAAGCGTGCGGCCCTGCGCTTCCACGGTCAGGCGGACGGGAATTTTTCTCACGGCTGTGCGGCCGGCGAGCGTTTTCAGAAACGCATGATCGCGGTTGCGCATGAGAAGGAGTCCCGGCGCGAGCCCTTCAAGGCGCTCGAGCTTCGCGACGGCTTCGGCCGGATAGAGCGCATAGAGATCGGCGTGCTTTGAAGCCGCTTCGCCTCGGCGGCCCTGGGCGGCGCTGCCGTCGAGCTTTTCCGCCCGATTAACGGCAAGGCCGTGGATTTCGTCGTCGGCTGCGCGATAGGCGAGGCCGTCGCCGTTGGCGAGCGCGACGCCGGGCCGCGCCTTCACGATGATGTGCTTCGATTCGAGGCGGAGCACCTCTGCGGCGGGCGTGCCGGTGCTTTTGGGGCTCGCGAGCTGCGCTTTGTCGTAAGGCTCGTCGAAGCGCTTGCCTTCCACAAAGTAGTCCGTGGCGCCGCGGCTGAAGACTTTCTGCGGATCGGGCTCGAAGGCGAGTTCGGAAATGCCGTCGGAAGCGCGAGAGAGCTCCGGCCGGCGGGCGAGGATCTCGTCAAGCTTCTTGCGGTAGTAGGCCGTGACGTCCTTGACGTAGGCGATGTCCTTCAGGCGGCCTTCGATCTTGAAGGAGGAGACGCCGGCATCGATCAGCGCTTCCAAGTGCGACGACTGGTCGTTGTCGTGCAGCGACAGCACGTGGCTCTTCTTGGCGAGAGGCTCGCCCGAGAGCGTGTAGACGTCATAGGGGAGCCGGCAGGGCTGCGAGCAGGCGCCGCGGTTGGCGGATCGGCCCGTCGTGGCCTGGCTGAGCCAGCACTGCCCCGAATAGCTCACGCAGAGCGCGCCGTGCACGAAGAATTCAATGCGCGCATGCTGCAGCTTTGCGCGCACGGCGGCGATTTCCTTGAGAGAAAGCTCTCTAGCCAGCACGATCTGCGAAAAGCCGCATGCTTCGAGAAAAGCAGCCTTTTCCGGCGTGCGGATGTCGCACTGCGTCGAGGCGTGCAGCTCGATGTCGGGAAGCGGTCCCGAAAGGAGGCCCATGTCCTGCACGATGAGCACGTCGGCGCCGGCTGCGGCGGCGTCAAAGGCGGCGCGCCGCGCAAGCGGCAGCTCCTCGTCCGTGAAGAGCGTGTTGAGCGCGAGGAAGACCTTGGCGCGGTAGCGGTGCGCATAGTCGCAGAGCCGCGCAATGTCGTCCCAGCTGTTGCCGGCAGCCGCTCGCGCGCCGAATGCGGGGCCGCCGATGTAGACGGCATCGGCGCCGTGGTCGATGGCGGCCATGCCCGAATCGGCATCGCGGGCAGGGGCGAGAAGCTCGAGCGTCGTCAGAGGAAGCGCGGACGTCATGAGAAAAGCAGATGTGGAAGTGGGCGGGAAGCGGCAGGCCGGCGGTCCGAAGGCGCAGGGAAAGCGGCTTCGAACTGCGCGGCTGCAGACGAAGAAGCGAAGCGCCCGAAGGCTCGCGGGCGCTTGAGCGAAGGGCGGTCAGCGCTGCGCGGGCTCGGGGGCGGCGGCAGGCTTGCGGCCGATGACGGCGCAGGTCTTCACGGCCAGATACTTGGCGAGCTCTTCGTCGCCGGCTTTCTTCGCGAAGTCTGCGGGAGAAAGGCCGCGGTCCGTGCAGTAGTCGCGGTAGGCGCCTGCGCGCAGCAGCGTCATCACGACTTCGCGCGAGGGCTTTCGCGCCGCCATGATGAGGGGCGTGACGCCGGCGCGTGTTTGCGCGTTGGGGTCGGCGCCGAGCTCGAGCAGGCGCTTCGCGAAGTCGTTGAGACCCGCAGTGGCGGCATAGTGGAGCGCCGTCCAGTTCGTGCCGGCCTTGGGATCGGCGCCGAGCTCTAGCAGCTTCTCGAAGATCGCCTTGTCGCCCTTGAAGACGGCAAGCATCAGCGGCGTTTCGCCGAAGCGGTTCGGCTTGTTCACGTCAAGAAGTCCCGAATCGAGAAGCGTGACGGCCGCGTTGCGGGAGTCCGAGCGCATCGCGTAGGTGAAGGCGGTGTCGCCGTTCTCCATCATGAAGTTGGGCGTGAAGCCTTCCTCGAGGAAGTCCTTGACGCGAGACGCATTGTTGCTGCGGATGGCGGCGCGGAACTGCGCGGTCTTTTCCGCCAGGATGGGATTGTCCGTCAGGTGTTCAGCGCTCGCATCCGTCAGCGGAAGAAGGCGGGTTGGAGCGGCGGCGTCTGCAGCTGACGCGGCGGGTGCGGCAAGCGCGAGAAGCGAGGCGGCGGCTGCCGCGGCGAACTGAAGAGAAAAAGTGCGAAGGATCGAAGTCATGGAAAAAATCATGTCGCCGCCGCAGGGCGGTGCGCCAGGCTGCCCAGCGCGCGCTGAAGGCCGCGATTCGGGATCCTGGAAAAAGAGAAAAAAGACCATTCGGGCTGCCGATCGAGGATAACACCGGGCATCGGGCGCAGTCCGCGCGGCGGAGCCGCGCAAACGTAAGGAATGGCGACGGCGGGGGTAGGGACCTCGCTGCTCAGAGGCCCGAAAGTAGCGCCTGCGGCAGATGGAAGAAGGCGACGGCGTTGCGCGTCGTCTGCGCTTTGACTTCGTCAGCCGAGAGGCCTTTAGCAGCGGCGATCGCCTCCGCGACATAAGCGCAGAACTGCGGCTCGCAGCGCTTGCCGCGCAGGGGCACGGGCGCCATGTAGGGGCAGTCCGTCTCGAGCATGAGCCGCTCGAGCGGCAGCTTGGCCGCCATGGCTCGGAGCGCGTCGTTGCGCTTGAAGGTGAGGCTGCCCGTGAAGGAGACGTGTCCGCCGGCCTGAATGACGCCCTCGGCCGTTTCGAGCGAGCCGCAGAAGCAGTGCATGACGAAGCCGACGTCGCCGGCCTTATCTTCCCGCAGGATCTCGAGCGCCGCCGCTTCGGCGTCCCGCGCATGGACGATCAGCGGCTTGCCGGCTTTCTTCGCTGCGCGGATGTGCGTGCGGAACCGATTCCGCTGCCAGTCGAGCGGCTCCTTGCACCAGTAGAAGTCGAGCCCGGTTTCGCCGACTGCCGCCATCTGCGGCTCGCTCGCCACGGCGGCGATTTCATCTTCGTCGGCTTCGCGGTGATCCTGATATTCCGGATGAACGGCCCAGGCGCCCCAGAGAAAGCCCGGGTGCTGAGGCAGCAGCGCGCGAAGGGGCGCGAGATCGTCGTCGCAGCAGCCGATGGTGACGGCGGCAACCATGCCGGCCGCCTTCATGCGGGCGATGACGTCAGGAAGATCCTGCGCGAAGGCCGGGTCGGTCAGGTGAGCGTGGGTGTCAATGAAGGGTGTCGGCATGGCGTGAAGCAGCAGAGCCTCATGGTGCGCTGAGGCGCCGCAGGGCTGTGAAGCCAAAAGGTCAAAGGAATCCGCATGCGGCGGCAGTCCGTTGCATGCGTGGCGCATTATCGGCCGATTGCAGGCGGCGTGCTAAGACGCGCGCCGTTGCTTTCGCTTCGTCTCAGCAGGCGTCTCGATGCGAGCCAGGCAATGCCGAGGTAGAAGAGCGCGAGCGCGATGAGGTGCAGGCAGGCCGGATAGACGGCTGCAGACGATGCGCCGTCCTGCGCCGCCGCAATGATGGCGCGGATGCCGGGCGTGGTCGGCACGAACTGAGAGGCGGCGGAGACGATGGGATTCTTGAGGTTTTCGAGCGGCCAGACGGCGCCCGAAATGAAAAGCGACGGCGCCGACATCACGACCGTTGCCGGCGTTGTCCATTGGTTCGAGCCGAAGAGAAGCGCGATGGCGACGGCCATGGCGGCGACCGCTGCGCAGTAGCAGGCGCCAGCGAGAATGGTCGCACCGGGGTTGGCCATGGCGCCGTACTCCATCAGGCGGAAGTCGAATCCTTCCATGTAGAGGAACCAGAGGAAGGCGAGGAGCCAGAAGGCAAAGAAGCAGGCGGCGCCTTCGCAGCCCGGGCGCTCCAGCGCGTCCTCGACGAAATTCGGCCGCGGCCGGCTCCGCAGCCAGCCGCCGAGCGCCATCGTGATGCCCATGACGAGGACGGCCTGAATGATGATGGGGCCCACCATCGGCACGATGTAGGTGCCGTAGCCCGACGTTTCGTTGTAGCGGTATTCCGTAATGGCGGAAGGCGCCTGAATGGCGCGCGCGGCAAGCGCCGAGAGCGGCAGGCCGGGCGTGCGGATGGACGCTTCGTCTGTTGCAAGCGCCGGATCCATGGCAATGGAAGCGAGCGCCGCCTGCAGCGCTCTGGGCTTCACCGGGAAGGCGCCGCTGCCGACGAGGTGCAGCGTGGCGTTGCGTCCGCCGGCGATGGCGTCTGCGTAGCCTGACGGAATGACGACGAGCGAGTCGGTTTTTTCGCGGCGCAGCGCATCGAGTCCTTCGCTCAGGTTGTCTGCGATGAAAAGAACATTGGCTGCCGAGCTTGCGTCAAGTGCCTGGATGAGGCGGCGCGAAGCGGCAGAGCCGTCCAGATCGACGACGCCGGCCGGGAGGTCTTCAATCTGCTGATTGGCATAGGGCCAGCCGTAGAAGACGAGGTAGAAGGCGACGGCTGCGCCGAGAATGGCAATTGTGTCGCGGTTGAAGACGGCGCTTCGAAGCGCGAGGCCTGCGGCGCGCCAGAAGCCTGCCGGCTGAGGACGCTGCAGCTGATGCGGCAGCGCTTCGCGCGCGGCGGCGGCCGAAGCGGCTTCGGCGCTTGCCCAGCGCCGCCAGCGCCAGGAAAGGAGCGGGAGCGCCGCCGCAAAGCAGACGGCCGGATAGAGCGCGAGCGTCAGAAGCGCTCGGGCGACATGGTCTGCCGGACTCGCCAGCACCCAGCAGGCGGCCTGAGCGTGCAGGTAGTGCGTGAGGGGCAGAAGGCTGCCGAAGAAGGCCGCGCCCGGCGTCATGGACTCGAGCGGATAAGTGAAGCCCGTGAAGGGAAAGGTCGGCGCCACGAAGCAGATGCAGGCGGCGAGCCCGATCACCCACGTAGGCGCGAGCGCGATGAAGAGAGCGGCGATTCCCGCCATGGCAAGCATGAGGAGCCAGGAAGCGGCAAGCCATGCGGCGAGGCTCCCTGCCGGCGCCCAGCCCGCCCAGCCGGCGAATCCCGCCACCCAGGCAGAAGCGGCGAGCGCATAGACGGCAAGCCACGGCAGAAGCTTGCCGACGACGGCCGCTGAGGGTGAGCCCGCGATTCGAAGAAGGAGCCGCACGCCGCCGTCGCGCCACTCCCGCACGAGCACGGAGGCAAAGCAGAGGATGGCGCCGAGGGCCATCACGCCCGGCACGATCGTCGGCAGCAGATAGGCGGAGAAGTTGAAGGCCGGATTGCCGAGGAAGTAGACGTCGGGGATAGTGGCGCGAAGCCTCGAGGCGTTGGCGCTGAAGGTGCCGCCGGCTTGCGTGAGCGAAGCGGCGGCCTTTTCGGCGGCCGCACGCGCCAGCGCCGT
This sequence comes from uncultured Sutterella sp., assembly GCA_905202595.1. Classification (GTDB taxonomy): domain Bacteria; phylum Pseudomonadota; class Gammaproteobacteria; order Burkholderiales; family Burkholderiaceae_F; genus Sutterella. Next base: position 18,425 of record CAJKSP010000005.1, on the reverse strand, counting down.
CTTGAGGTCGAGCTCGAGAATGGTGCCGACAGGGTAGTAGGTCTTGTTGAAGGCAATGAGGAGCGCTGCGCCGCGTCCCGAGCGCTGGTCGGCCTCGTAGTCGGGCGGAATGATGACGGTGGCGTAGGTCTTCGCCGCGCGAAGCGCAGATTCAGCCTCTGCGGCTGAGCGGAAGCCGGCGGGCTGCACCGAGGGGATGGCGTCGAGCGTCTGCACGACCTGGCGCGACGCGGCCGATGCGTCGAGGTCGACGACGCCCACGGGGAGCTTCGTCATGATCCCCGCGCCGAAGACGAGTGCGACGAGCGCGCACCAGACGAGCGGCACGACGATCATGGCGATCCAGGAGCGCGGATCCTGCTTGGTGCGGCGGCATTCCAGCAGCGCCGCGCGTGCGGCGCCGTCAAGCCAGCTTCGGATGCTCATGACGAAAACGTTCAGAAGATGAGGTTATTTGCCGGAGTCGGCCGGAGCCGCTTCGGCAAGCGCGCTTCGATCGAGCACGACCGTCATGCCGGGGCGGAGTCCTTCTACGTCTTCAAGCGGCCGCGCTCGGACTTCGAACGTGCGCAGGTCGTAGCCGGAAGACTGCCGGGTGGCGCGCCAGACAGCGTAGTCGCCGCGCGGATTGATCCAGTAGATGCGAAAGCTTGCGCTGCGGTCAAGCGCCGGCAGATAGGCCTTGAAGACGGTGCCGACGCGAATGTGCCGAAGCTCGTCTTCGCGAAGATTGAAAACTGCCCATTGGTCGTCGAGCTGCGTCACGAGCACAAGCGGGAAGCCGGCAGGAGCGACTTCGCCTTCGTGCATGACGATGCGGGTCACTTCGCCCGCGACCGGACTTTTGACGTCGCTTTCCCCGGCAAGCGATGCCGCTTCAGCGACGCCGCCTGCGGCCTGCGCGGCCAGCGCTGCCGCAGCGTCCTTTTCAAGCGGACGAGCGCCTTCCTCAAGGGCGGAAAGCTGCGCTTCAGCCGCCTTCACAAGGCCGGCGGCGCTGCGCTTCGCTGCCGACGCTTCGTCGAGCTTCTGCGCCGGCACGAAGCCTTCGTCGAAAAGCGCCTTCACGCGCCGCCAGGACGCTTCGGCAAGCGTCAGGCCGGCTCGCGCGCGCGAGAGGTCCGCCTTCGCGGCTTCGATCTGCTGCCGCCTCGGGCCTTCGTCGGTCAGCTGCGCGCGGCTTTCGGCAGCGCGCTCGAGCGCCTGTGCCTGCTCGAGCTTGGCCTCAATTTCGGGAATAGCAATCTTCACGACGGCGTCGCCCGCGCGGACGGCATCGCCCTCGCGCACATGCACGGCTGCAATGCGGCCCGGAATTTTGGCGGCCACGGAAATCGTGCGCGCGTCCATCATGCCCTGCAGCGGCGGCTCTGCGGGCGTCAAGGCCTTCCAGAGGCCCCATCCGATAAAGCCGGCAGCCGCTGCGAGGACGGCAAGGCCGATCGCTGCGGGGAGAAAGGACGAGCGCTTCGCGGGCGTCGATGATGAGGCGGCGGGATTGACTTCGGTCATGATCACGGATCTTATAAAAGCGGCTGTGCAGTCGGCTGCGCAGCGCGGGCAAGGGGCTTTCGGCGGGCTTCTCAGCGCTCCGGCACGGCGTCGGCTCGCGAGAGCGACGCCACGAATTCAGGCATCGAGCCTGCTGCGGCATGCAGCATGGCCCAGGCGGCGACGAATTTGTAGGCGGCGGCGCGCTTGGCGACTTCGGCAGCTGCGAGCTGAGCTCGCGCATTCGAGACGTCTACGGCGGTGGAGAGGCCCTGCGCAAAGCTCGCTTCGCGAAGCCGCAGGCTTTCGCGGGCAAGCGCAACGGTTGATGAGGAAAGCGCATGCTCGTCTCTCGCTGCGTGCGCCTTGATCCAGGCGCTCTCCACGGCCGTGCGCAGCGCATTTTCCGCTTCGGCCTTGGCTGCATCGGCTTTGGCCGCGAGCGATTCTGCCGCAGAGACGGACTGCGAGCGGTCGGTGTTGCTCCAGAGCGTGAACTTCACGCCGATTCCGGCGATCCAATCCGGCTCCGGTATGGTGAGGTAGTGCTGGATGAGGTTTCGCATGCCGAAGGCAAAGATCTGAGGCTGCCAGGCGCTTTTGGCGGCCTTGACGCCTTCGCCTGCCTGGTTCCTGAGCGCATCGGCCTGCATTAGAACGGGCGAGCGGCGCAGAGCGGCGGCCTGCCAGTCTTCCAGGGTCCCCAGATCGCCGGAAAGCACGAAGAGCGGCGTATCGAGCGGCGGAAGCGATTTTTCGCGCAGCGCGTTCATGAGGCTGGTCTCGGCGACGTGCGTGTCTGCCGCGGCCGCTGCAAGCGCACGCTTGGCGCCGTCTCGGGAGACTTCAACAGCCATGCGCTCGAGCTTTGAGATGACGCCTTTGGCTTCAAAAGCCTTGGCGCGGCGGACTTCCTCCTCCTCGTCGTCCAGCATGCGGCGCCGAAGGTCCTCCACCGACCGGGCAAGCTGCACGCCCCAGTACTGCAGCGCAAGCTCGGCATCCTTGGCCTCTCGGCGTCCGTCGCGCGCCGCGGCGGCTTCGTCGGTCTTGTAGACGAGCGCAGCCTGCTGCGCAGAAATAGCGCCGCCCGTGTAGATCGGCCAGAGGGCGGAGATCATAGCGCGCGGGCCGCCGATGTCGAGATTCTCGTGAAGCCCCACGTTCATCGACGAGGGCAGCGACACGCCGGGCGGCAGGCCGCCGAGAATGCCGCCGATGGCGGCGCCGAGGCTGCCGAGCGGCACATTGGCGTCGAGATTGATTTCCTTGCGGCCTTCCACCTGCATCACCGTCGCATCGACGCGGGGACCTGAAAGCGCTTTGGCGGCTTCGGCCGCATGCGCGGCGCGGGCGACCTCTGCTTCGTCAGCCTGCAGCAGATCGGCGCGCTGATGGTAGAGCGCGCGCGCCGCTTCATAGCTGAGCGCGCCGGCGAGCGCGGCCGGCTTGAGGCCGAGGGCGCCGCTGTCGTGCGCATCGTCTCGGCGGAAGGCGGCGGCGCCGGCTGAGGCGGACGGTCGCGCAGCCTGAGGAGCCGGTGCCGGCTGTTCGCTCGCGCGGGGCGCAAAGCGCGGCGGCGTCAGATCAAGCTCCGCTGAAGCGGCGCTTGAGAGCGCAGCGAGCGCAAGAGCGGCTGCCGCAGAGAGCCGAAGGAGGGCGCGCGTGCCGAAGGAAGCAGAATAAGCGTGCAGAAGCATGGGGAAGTCCGTCGAACCGTCCGCAGCAAGTCGGGACGGCATGGGTGCATCATACACAGCGGCCGCAGAGATGCCCTGAAACGCAGCATCGCCGCTCTTACTGCGCGTTGGGCTGATCTTGACGCCATGGAAGACGAATCATCTGTACAGCCCAGTCGAACAACAGGCTCAAGTCCTGCTACGATGCAGTTCATGCGCAGCCGCGTTTCATTCTCTTTTTCATTTGCGGCTGTCCGCTTTTCAAGGAGTTATCCGTCATGCGCTATGCCGACATCTATACCGAAGCGCCGGCCGAGGCCGATGCCCTGGCTCATCTTGGGCCCCTAGCTCCGCTTGCGGGCAAGTGGTACGGCGAGGACGGCGTCGACACTCATCCTGAGGCGACGGGTCCTGTGGCCGAGCCTTATCACGAGACGTGGACCTTCGAGGTGATCGATCCGCAGAACAACGGCCCGCAGGTCTTCTACGGCCTGCGCTACCACGTCTTCATCACGAAGCCCGGAGAGCTGCGCGCATTTCATGATCAGGTGGGCTATCTCCTGTGGGAGCCTGAGACGGGCAAGGTCTACATGACGCTCGCCATTCCGCGCGGCCAGATTGCCATGGCCGAGGGCGAATCGCAGCCGGGCGCCAAGGAAATCCGCCTGCGCGCCGTGCGCGGCTCGATGCAGAACGGCATCTGCTCGAATCCGTTCCTTGAAGAGGCGTTCCTCACGAAGTCCTGGGACGTCGTCTTCAAGTTCCACGAAGACGGCACGTTCAGCTACGAGCAGGACACGATTCTGGAGATTCCGGGCGTGAAGGGCGACTTCCATCACACGGATGCGAACCGACTTCACATGATTGAAGGACCTCGTCCGAATCCGGCGATGGTGGAAGAGGGCCTCTGCAACCGCAATCCCCGCTAAGCCCGCAGGAAGCGCCTGAGTGCGCTTCTGAAGGAAAGCCGCCCCGGCGCATGCGCGCGAGGCGGCATTTTGTTGCCGGCCGCTTGCGGCTCAGGGCATCCAGCCCCAGCCGAAGCCCCAGCCCGGCCCCCATCCGGGTCCCCATCCGGAGTCGAGATAGAGCTGCAGGCGGTCGCGCTCGGCTTCGGCGTTTTTTGCCCGCGTCTGCGCATTCTTCAGCGCATGCGCGAGATCCTTTTCGAGCCCGGGCGCACCTTCGGGACGCTTGAGAGCCACGGTCATGCCGTAGCGCAGATCCGTAACGGCGAGGGGCGATGCGGTGGAAGCCGAGGCGCCCGAGGGCCAGGTCGCCTTGTAGCCCGGCACCATCGCGCCCGCCCGCTCAAGGTCCGAGCGGCTGTAGGCGATTTCGACGGGCGATTCGCCGTAGGCGACGGCGCCGGTCGGATCCGTGATCGCAGCGCCCTCCGGGTCGGTGACGACGGTGACATAGGTGGTGCAGCCGGCGAGCAGCAGGAGCGCGGCCAAAGCGCTCAGGCCGGCAGTGAGGCGTGCAGGCTTCATAAAAGTCTCCTTGTGCGAAAGCAAAGCTTTCTACGCTAAGAGTAGCGGATGCCGGCGGGCTTGAGGCGCCTTCTGAGGGCGAATCTTCGGGCTGCCTCTAGGTCGCTTCGTCCTCAAAGGCGCCGAGCGCTTTGGCTGTCGCCTGCGCCGCGGAGGCGATGATGGCGCGCACCCACTGCAGGAAGGGATCCGCATGCGTGCCCTGATGCCAGATGAGGCACGGGGCAAAGTGCGCCGCTTCGGGCGGCGCCGGCAGCATGCGCAGCCGCAGCGATTCGATGCGCACGAAGTGCATGAGCGTGATGACGGGCGCCATGTAGGTGAAGTCCGTTTGAGCGAGGACGAAGGGCACGGCGAGGAAGTAAGGCATCTCGAAGGCCGTCTCCTGAGCGGCGGCCTCGGCTTCATAGCGCCGGTGCCATTCGGGCGCGCCGTCGAACGTGCTGCGGATTCGCCGATAGGCTTTGAGGTCGTCGAGCGTGACGGCGCCTCGGCTCGCATAGCGCTCAATGAGCGGATGGCCTTCCCTGACGAGAATGCCGCGGCGCGTTCGATAGAGCGGCAGCCGGTGGAAGTCCGCAGGCACGCTCTCCATGGGAAAGAGCGCCATGTCCGCTTCCCCTTCGCGCATGGCGTCGAAGAGACGGCTGCTCACCGGCAGGATCGAGATGGAGGCGTGCGGGGCTTCGCGGTAGAAGCGTCCCACGGCGCTTGAAAGAAGCGTCAGCACGCCGTTGTCGACGGCCAGAATGCGCACGGTGCGCTGCGTGTTCTTGAGGTCGAATCCGTCGCTGGCAAAAAGCGAGTCGGCGGCGGAGAGCACGGCCTGCAGCCTCGGCAGCATCGAGCGCATGCGCGACGTGGGCATGAGCTGCAGCCCCGAGCGGATAAAGAGGTCGTCGCTGAAGACGTCGCGGAGCCGGGCAAGCCGGCGCGAGGCGGCGCCCATGCTGAGGCCGTGGCGGGCGGCGGCGGCGGTGAGGCTCCTCGTTTCCCAGAGCGTGACGAGAAAGCGGAATTCCTCAAGATGCAGATCGGACTGTTCTGTCATGGCAGCCTTTTCAGCAGCGCCGCTGGGGCAGGCGACTCGCCGCCGCGTCAGTGCGCGCAGATTCGCCGATCATACACCGCCCTAGCTGAAATTCCCTACGAGACTAGGGAAATTCCAGATGATCCGAAGCGTTTCCTGCTGAGGCTTCGCCTGCTTGCAAAGCGCTGTTGCCGCCATAATGAAAGGCGAGAACAGCCGTCGCGCGCTCGCGGGGGTTCGACCATATCCCTTCAGCGCCGCCGGCCGTACCGACACGCATTGGCATAGAGAAAAGGAGGCGAAGAGAGCTATGGCTCACTTTGATCGAATTCTGCGCGGCGGCGCAGTGGTGGACCCGGTGAATGGGCTGGCGGGCGAGACGATGGACATCGCTCTCAAGGACGGGCGCGTCGCCGAGGTGGCGCCGCACGTCGAGGGCTCGGCCGACGAGGTTGAAGACCTGACGGGCCTCACCGTCATGCCGGGTCTCATCGATCCGCATCTGCATCTGGGCACGAGCTTCGGCAGTCCATACGGCACGCGCATGGCGGCGCTGGCGGGCGTGACCACCTGCCTGGACATGGCGGGTCCCGTGGCTGACATTCTCAAGTGGGCGCCGCAGACAGGCTCCGGCATCAACGTTGCGATGCTCGAAGGCTTTTCTCCCAAGGCGCTTTTCGGCACGCTCTCTCCCACTCGCGCGCAGATCCGCAGCTTCGTGCAGTCGGCTGTTGCGTCAGGCGCCATCGGCGTGAAGCTGATGGGCGGACACTGGCCGCTGCCGCTCGAGACCTGCCGCATGGTGGTCGAGGAGGCGAACGATCTGGGGTTCTACGTGGCCTGGCACGCCGGCTCGACTACGGCGGGCTCCGATCTGAAGGGCATGATCGAGGCCGTTGAGACGGCCAAGGGCTACAAGCTTCACCTCGCGCACATCAATGCCTACTGCCGCGGCCGCGTCAAGGATGCGGCCGAGGAGTCCCGAGACGCGGTTCAGATGCTGATCGACAATCCCAACATCTGGTCCGAGAGCTATGTCTCGCCCCTGAACGGCACGATGCTCGCCTGCGGGCCGGACGGCACGGTGATCGACCACGTCACGCAGAACTGCCTGCACACCTTCGGGCTGCCGCCGACAGCCGACGGCCTGAGGACGGCTTTCCGGACGGGGCGCCTCTACGCCATCCGCGACAGCGGCGTCGTCTCCGAGCTCATTGCCGGCGCCGATGCGCTGGCGTACTGGGAGAAGGCGGGCACGGACTGCGCCGGCTCCTTCCCGGTGAATCCGGCCATCTCCCGCCTTGCCGTCGCCTCTGCCAAGCGTCCTGACGGCACCTTTGCCGTGGATGCCATTTCAACGGACGGCGGCTGCATTCCGCGCAACGTCACGCTCGCCGTCGGCCTTTCGCTCGTGAAGTTCGGCGCGCTGACGCTCTCCGAATTTGTCGTCAAGGCGTCTGTGGCCGCTGCGCGGCATCTTCGCCTCGCAGATCGCGGCCATCTCACGCCGGGAAAGGCTGCGGCCGACGTCACGGTCTTCGACTACGAGCGGCAGCGCGCAGTCGAGACGATCGTTGGCGGGCGCACCGTGATGAAGGACGGCAAGCTCTTCGGTTCTGGACTGCAGTTCGTGACGACGAAGGCAGGCCAGGCGTCGCTTGAGGCGGCGGGCTGGCGCACCATTCTCACGGACTTCTCCGGCGACGAGCCGGCGCGCTTCCGCCTCGCCTGATGAGATCGGCGAAGACGATTCGGCGCGTTCTGCAGGCGGCGGCGCTCGCGGCGTCAGCCGCGGCGCTTGCCGGCTGCTGGCTGCCTGCCGGCGGGCGGATGAACCTCTCGTCGCTGCCGGACGCTTCGCCGTCGGCTCCGCCGCCAGGGCCCTCGCTCTTTGGGGGCGGTGCGGCGGGCGCGCCGGCGCCGGCATCTCAAGCGCCGGCAGCGAAGCCTCCGGCGGCCGCTTCAGGGCTTCGAGAGGCGCAGGAGGCGGCGCAGCGGTCAGCGGCTGCGCAGGCTTCGATCGAAGCCGTGCGGCCTAAGGCCGCTCCTCGCATTCAAACGGATCTCGGCGTGAAGCCTGCGCCGCAGCCGGGCCTGCGGCGGCCGGCGCCGTCTCCCGGCGCCAAATTCCGGCAGCCGGGTCCGATTCCGGGGTCGCTCGGCAATCCGGCCGTGCCGTCGGCGGCGGGCGGCTTTATTCTTCCGTCTCCGGGCGCACGCCGCTAGTGCGCTTGCGGCGTGCAGCCGGACAGCCTGCTCATCGGATGTGGTCGAGAATCGATTTTGCCGGGAAGCCCACGGCCTGCACGGCCGCAATGGATTCGGCCTCGGAGAGGCAGAGCGCGCGCTCCAGCTTGGCGTGCGGGAAGCCGGTGCGCGCTTCGCAGGCCAGATCCATGGCGGCGGCAGCGAGGTAGACAGACTGCAGCTTCACGCCGGCATCGAGCTGGCAGCTCCGCTCGCGCAGCTCGGCAATGGCCTCTTCGCTCCAGTCGCTCAGCTTGAAATGCTCTGCAAGCGACTCAGCGAGCCTCGACATCAGGTGGCGGGTGCGGCTGTAGTTTGTGACGTAGACCAGAATGGCCGGCGGCAGCGCCACGGAGGGCGTCGGGATGAAAAACGCCAGGTGGCGCGCATCAAAGGGCGAGCAGAAGAGCAGCGCGCGTTTTTCCGGAATCCAGCGCCAAATGCCGTTGGGCTTGAGAACGTAGATCTCTGTTTCCCGCCAATCGAGCGTCGAAGGCGTCGTGCGCCGGCCGCTCTTCGGGCGGTTGATGCCGTCGGCTGCGTAGAGCAGATTCGACAGAATGTCATCAGGCACGGGCTCGTTGCTGAAGTCTCGCTTCGTGCAGCGCTTCTCGAGCGCTTCAAGCACGCTCATCGACATGCCGCTCGGCGCCGGAAGCGCCCGAAGCACCTGGTGGTCGGGATCCTGCGGGCCGAAGCGGCGTTCGGCTTCTGCACGGATGTCTTCAAAGCGGAAGGTCAGCTCTTCGCGCAGCTTCGTCATGCGCCGAACGGCTTTGCGCGCTTCGCGCTTGATTTGAATGGTGACTTTCTTCGTGACCTTCTTGATGGGGGGCATGATCGGAAAATCTCGAACGCTGAATGGACAGGTCTGAAAGGCGCGCCAGATAATGAGGCGGCCGCCAAGCGGGTTTCTTGCCCCTTGAAGACGGCATGAAGCGCGCCGTTCCGCCTGCATTGGAAGTCTCTAGGATAGCGAAGAGGTGACGGCATGGCGACGTTCGTCAGCCGCTTTTTTTCGCCTTTGGCGGAAGGCTTTTTCGTACGTTCTGCTAGAGTGGCGTACGCCGCACACGGCGGCGAATTGGAAGAGAGAGGAAGGCAGAACATGACTGAAGCGCTTCAGCGCACGGAGGCGGCAGACGGCGCCGTCGTCTTTACCGTGCGCGTTCCGGCCGAGAAGGCTGATGCGGCAGAGGCGGCTCTCAAAGCCCTTTTGGCGCTTGCCGGCGCCGCGCCTCAAGGATCCAGTTCGGCAGAGGCGGCTTTGGAGCCTCAGGAGGCGCCGGGCGTTCTTCTGAAGCGCATGCGCCGATCGCGGCGAATGACGCAGAAGGCGCTTGCTGCCGTGGCTGGCGCCAGTCAGGCTCGCATTTCCGACTGGGAGTCTGGCGTCAGAACCATCCCTGCCGATGCGGCGCAGGCGTTCTCGAAGCTTTTCGAGTTGCCGATCACGGCCTTCCTGCGTTGAGAGGGCGGCCCCTGCGCCTTCAGTGCTCTACTCGTCCTTCTTAGAGATCTTGTTGGGCGCCGTGCCGCCGGCTTCCGCTGCGGCGGGCGCGGGGACGGCTGCTGCCGGCGCGATCTTGCGGATGAGGATTGAGCGCCGCCAGATGCGCTGTTCGCGCTCAGGCGGCACGAGGCTCTTGTAGCTCTCGGCCATGGCGCTGTTCTGAAGCAGATCGGCGAGCGTAAAGGCGTTCAGGCGCTCAAAGAAGGCTTCCTGCGCTTCATTGACCGCTTTGATGAGCGGGCAGCCGAACTGCACGGCGCAGGGGGGATGCTCGCAGTCGATCATGGCCTCGCGCCCTTCAAGATCTCGCAGGATATCGCCAAGAAGGTATTCAGCTGCCGGCTTGGCCAGGCGGACGCCGCCCGCACGGCCGCGCACGGAGGCGAGCAGGCCAAGCTTGCTCAGACGGTGGACCACTTTGACGATGTGGTTTTGCGACCAGCGGATCCGAGTGGAGATTTCGCTGACTGTGGCAAGGCGCTCGCCGTTGATGTAGCCGAGGTAGAGAAGCACGCGGAGGCTGAGGTCCGTGAAGCGGGTCAGATGCATGGCCGGTAAAAAAGAATGAATAGGGGCAGCCGGCGGGTGAAGCGTCGGCGCAAGAACGAGCAGCTTTGCCTGTCAGCTGCTCGAACCATATCAAACTAATTATGGCGCAAGAAGAATGCGTTCTCGATAGCCAAGCCTCTCACCTGCCGGACGGATAACCCCGACCAAGCAGTCTTGAGCCTAGGCCGCTTCGGTCAGACTGCCAGTTCGGCATCCTGCCGGACGCTTCACGTCCGGGCAGGACGCAAAAGGGAGGCTGCGGCGTTTGCTTCAGTCAGCCGTCGTGACTTCGCAGTGCAGCCGCGGCGCGATGATGCCTATCGAAAGCAGCGCCTGCTTCACCATGTCGACAAAGTCCGCCGGACCGCAGATCCAGAAGTCGGCATCCGGGTTCTGGCAGAAGGAGCGGATGCGCTCCGGGCTGATGCGGCCCTGCGCGTCGTAGTCGCGGCCGATGACGTCGCTTTCAAGCGGATGCGTGTAGAAGATGGCTTTGCCGAAGCTGTGAAGGCCCTCGAAGAGGCCCAGCACATCGCTTCTCAGCGCAAAAGCGGCTGAATTCTGCACGGAATAGAGCAAGTGCAGATCGCGCACCGGATTGACGGTGGCGAGCATTTCGAGAAGCGGCAGCAGCTGCGCGATGCCGATGCCGGCGCCGATCATCACGACCGGATGCATTTCCTTCGGGTCGAAGGTGTAGCTGCCAAAGGGCGCCGAGAGCTCCACGGCGCTGCCGATCTGCAGCCCGCGGTAGAGCGCGATGCCCGAGGGGATTTCGTCGCTGCCGGCGTAGTGCTTCACCGTGAGGCGGAGCAGTGCGCCGCCCGGCGCCTGAGAGATGACGTATTCATGAGGGCCGAAGGCCTTGCCGGAGAGCGATGCGCGCAGCTGCACGTGCTGGCCAGGGAGATAGGCAGGAAGTTCGCCGCCGTCTTCCGGATAGAAATAGTAGGAGGCTACTCCGACCGCTTCATCCTTGCGGTTTGCGCAGATGTACTTGCGCCACGTCGCTTTGACTTCTTCTGACATAGCTTTTTCCCTTGCGCGGCGCATTCGCCGCAGCGGCAGGCAGCGCCGCTCGGATCCTCACCTTCTCTTCATTCCGCAAGGAAGCAGGCGGCGCAAGAAATCGAACCGCAGCCGCTCAGCGCCTTCGCGCTGGTTGGTCGGCCGCGCTTCGGCTGGCGAGACGGACACCTTCTGACCGCCTCTCCTAATCATTATAGGTAGCCGTCATCCGCCGTTCGGATGGCGTTCTATCGAAATCGGCCTTGTCAGTGCGGCGTCTGAGCAGCGAACGCTGAAACTGAGTGAAGCCATTCAGAGTTCATATAGAAAAGAAATAGGAATAAACCCGACAATGTGCATAACAGCTTTCAAGGGAATGCCTCGGAATTGCTGCATTGCGGGCTGCGCGAGTCTTTCAGACTCGTTTTTAGTGCGAAAAAACCCTTGTCTGATGTGATAAAGATTGGTTCGGATCAAACCGTAAAGGATTAATGCCTTAGGATTAGTTGAAATATTTTGTTTCAATTTTATTGCAGAGGGACGTCTGTTTCAGGCGACTCGTTCAAAATTCGCTTGGTATACTGACACTCGTTCAGTAAATGGCGATGTCACTGGTCATGACGTTCGGATTTTTTGAACACTATTTCGAGGGCCGATCTCGATGCTGTCCGACTTCTCCGGCCGGGCCGCTGAAAAGCGGCAGCACTCTTTGAAGGGTGTGTTTTCTCCTTTTTGTGGTTTGTTGGAGCACTGCAGCGCTTCTCGGCTGGTCCCCGAGATTCGCTTCCGAGCCGAACGGCACGGCGACGCGCAGCGCTCCTCAGCAGCGAAGCGGCTTCGGCTCTTTGCTGCTGACAAGCGAAGCTCTCGGGGTGGTTGCCTGAGAAAAGCTTCGCATCTCCTCAAACGGCGGTTCGGTTTCCTCCTTTTCCGAACCGCCGTTTTCTTTATGCCTGCCGCCTAACTCGCGATAAGCTGTTCGCGTTTGACCCATTGCCCGTTCTTCAAGACGAGCCTGCCTGGCGGCTTCAAGCGCGAAGAGCTCGATCTGTCTGTTCGTTTGCGGACCTGTCCGCCATGCGGCGCGCACCGCAGGCGCGAAAAGTGAGCGCGGCCTTGAACATCCAGGCGCAGAGGGCCTAAGAATGCTGAAGGCGAACGGATGATCGCCCTGCGCGACAGAGCGGGCGGAGCGGGCGTACGTCTGGGCCTGCCCGGCAGACAGCAGAGATGCCGACCGCCTCGTACAAGCGTCAGCTTGAACGGGGAGCCGTCATGTAGCATCTTCATTCGAGTCCTCAGCCGAAGCTGAGCAGGACATCTTCAAGCGAGAGGAGAAGGCTTCCATGAGAAGAAGCACATTGGCGCGCGCGCACGGCCGCCGTCTTGAATGCGGAGCGCTTCTCTGCGCTGCGGCTGCGGCCGCGTCGCTCGCTCTCTCCGGCTGTTCTGTCGTGCACATCAACGGCAGCTGGCGCACAAAGAATCATTCCCTCTGCGTCATACGGCCCGCTGTCGTCGAGCCGGCGGTTCACGGCACGCTGCTGAAGCTGCTGGCCAAAAAGGGCTTTCGCGTGACGGAGCTCAAGCACGGCACGCCGCCTGAGGCCTGTCAGCAGACGATTCTCTACACCTGGGCGCGCGAGCAGTACTACCTGCCGACGTGGGTGACGCAGTACGCCATCAACATGGATCTCTTCGTCGCAGGCGAGAAGGTTGCCAACGCGAGCTTCGACCCGACTCGCAACCTCAGCCCGCACGTCAAGTACGTGCGCTTCTCGCGCTATCTGGCGCGCACGCTCGACAAGCTGTTTCCGGGCCGGCCGCTGATCGGCGCCTGAAAGCTGCGGCGCGCGCGTCTGCTGATCAAAGGGGCCGAGAGAACATAAAGCTCTGAAAGCCGGGGATGCCGGCCTCTTCGGCCTCTTTGTCGGGCCACGTCCATTCGCTCCAGCGCTCCCAGGGCTTCCGGCAGTAATAGGAGAAGTCGCATCCGCTGTCCGTGAAGAGCGCAAAGCGCGCGGCGCCGGCCTGGCGGAGTTCGGCTGAAAAGAGAGCAAGCAGCGTTTTGGAGAGGCCGAGGCCCCGAGCTTCCTTCGCTACCCAGAGGAAGTCGAGCTCGGCTTCGCTCGTGCGGCCTGCAGCGGCGGCGGCGCTGCGAAGCCGGACGTTGGCCGCAGCAATGCGCAGAAAGAAGGCGAGGGATGCCGGGCTCTCTTCGGCAGTGCGCCGGCGCCATTCAGACGCCGGCACCCAGCCGGCCGGCAGCGGCAGCTTGGCCGCGCCGACGAGATGGCCGACGGCGAGGCCCAAGAGGGCGCCGCCGCGCCAGGCGGAGAATCCCAGCGTTGCCTTTTCAACGAGATCCGCCGCCCAAAGGCGCCAGCTTGGGTCGCCTTCATCGCTCGGTGTTCCCCATTGGCGCCAGTAGGCCCGAGCAATGTCGGCAAACATGGCGGCTTGGATCGGCTGGAAGAGAAGCGGGCGGCTGGAGGGCGTTGCGGGGGATGGCGTCATGGCGCGAGAAGGCGGAAAAGAATGCGGGCGTCCATTCTCTCACGAGCGGGCGCCTGGGGGCGCTCGCTTTGCGCGGATGCGAGAAGGGCCGCCGGAATGGCTTCCGGCGGCCCTTCAAAGGCTTTAGGCGCTTGGTGCGGCTTGTCTCAAGCCGTCCGTGCGCTTAGGGCTTTCTGGTGGTCAGCTCAGGCCCGTGATCTTGCCGTCCTTGACGTCGATATGCATCGCCGCCGGATTCTTCGGCAGGCCCGGCATGCGCATGATCGCGCCCGTCGTCGCAACGACGAAGCCCGCGCCGGCGTTGAGGATGAGGCGCTGCACGGGGAGCTTCCAGCCCTTCGGCGCACCGAGAGCCTTCGGATCAGCCGTAAGCGAGAACGGGGTCTTGGCGATGCAGACCGGGAGGCGGTCGAAGCCGAGATCCTGCAGGCGCTTCAGATCCTTCTGAGCGGCGGCGGAGAGCGTCATGCCGTCGGCGCCGTAGACCTCGCGGGAGATCTTCTCGATCTTTTCCGTCACGGGGAGGTCGTTCTCGTACGTGAAGTGCAGCTCGCTCGGCTCTTCGCAGGCCGCCGCAACTTCGCGGGCAAGCTCGATGGAGCCTTCGCCGCCCTTGGCAAAGCCGTCGCAGAGCGCAAAGCGCACGCCGAGCTCAGCGCAGCGCTGGCGGATCGCTTCGATTTCTTCGTCGGTGTCGGTGTGGAAGTGGTTCACCGAGACGACGATCTTCGGCCCGAAGTGCTTGAGGTTCGCCACATGCGCGTCAAGGTTGCACATGCCGCGCTTCATGGCTTCGAGGTTGGGCTGGTCGATTTCAGGAAGCGGCACGCCGCCGTGCCACTTGAGCGCCTTCGTCGACGTGACGAGCACGATGGCCTGCGGAGCGATCTTGGCGGCGCGGCACTTGATGTTGAGGAACTTCTCGGCGCCGAGGTCGCTGCCGAAGCCGGCCTCTGTGATGGCGTAGTCGCCGAGCGTCATGGCGGCATAAGTGGCCGCCACCGAGTTGCAGCCATGGGCGATGTTGGCGAACGGGCCGCCGTGCACGAAGGCGAGGTTGCCTTCAATCGACTGCACGAGATTGGGCTTCATCGCTTCGAGGAGCAGGGCGAGCAGCGCGCCCGTAGCGCCGAGCTCCTTGCAGGTGTAGGCCGTGCCGTCGCGCTTGAGGCCGAGGACGATGCGGTCGATGCGGGCGCGGAGATCCTCCATGTCCGTCGCGAGGCAGAGAATGGCCATCAGTTCGGAGGCGGCCGTGATGTCGAAGCCTGCTTCGCTCGTCACGCCGTTGGCCGGGCCGCCGAGGCCTGTGACGATGCTGCGCAGCTGGCGGTCATTCACATCGAGCACGCGGCGCCAGAAGATTTCGCGCAGATCCACCTGGCCCTGATGACGGGCATTGTCAAGCAGTGCGGCAAGCAGGTTGTTCGCCGCCGTGATGGCATGCAGGTCGCCCGTGAAGTGGAGGTTGATCGCCTCCATCGGCAGCACCTGGCTGTAGCCGCCGCCGGTGGCGCCGCCCTTCATGCCAAAGACCGGGCCGAGGGACGGCTCGCGAAGGGCGAGCACGGCGTTCTTGCCGATCTTCTTCAGGCCCTGTGCGAGCGCGATCGACGTCGTGGTCTTGCCCGAGCCGGCAGGCATGCCGGACGTGGCGGTCACAAGAATGAGCTTGGCGTGCTTCTGGCGCTTCGGATCGAGCGAAACCTTGGCTTTGTCGCGGCCGTAGGGCTCGAATTCGCTTTCCGCGAGGCCAGCGCTCTTGGCGAGCTGGTCGATCGGGATGAGGTGCGCCTGCTGGGCGATTTCAATGTCGCTGAGCATCTTCGTGTCTCCGAAAAATGGTTGAAATGGCGAAATCTGCGTCGGAGAGGCGCGGGCAAGGCTGCCGCGGAAAGCGCGCCGGTATCCGCTTGAAGGCGCCAGAGCCGGCTGGAAGCGCCGGGGCGTGAGAAAGAAGCGGCGAGAAACCGGGCGCACGTCGCTGCAGAGGGCGCGCGCTTGGCCGTTTTTGAAGTTGGCGGCAGTATGCCTCAAAACTCGGCTGGGCGCGGCAGGAATCGCCTTCTCGTGAAGACTTAGCCCGAAGGAAGTGCGGGAAAGCGCGCAGAGGCTCCGCTAAGCGGAGGAACCCGCAGAGCGGGGGCTGGACGCGAAAAAGCGCCGGACGCATCCGCGAGAGATGCAATGCCGGCGCTTCCAAGGCGCTTTTTGACGAACTGCGGCGCTTTAGAGCGGGTCGCCCGAACGCAGGAGCAGGCGGGCGATTTCCGCCGCATTGTGGAGGTCGAGCTTGCGGTAGGCGCTGCCGCGGTGGACCTGCACGGTCTTTTCGGAAATGCCGAATTCAGCAGCGACTTCCTTGTTGGAATAGCCCTGCGCGACCATGCGGATCACTTCGCGCTCGCGCTGCGTGAGCTGCTCGAGGCGGGCTTTGAAGCCCGCCACTTCTGCCTGATCGCGGCGAGCGGCCTTGTTGCGCGCTACGGCGGCGTCGATCACTTCTAGCAGACGGTCGTCCTTCACAGGCTTCTGCAGGAAGTCGACGGCGCCGTTTTTGAGCGTATTGACCGCCATGTCGATGTCGCCGTGGCCGGAAATGAAGATGATCGGCAGGTCGCAGCCCAACTCCTTGAGCTTGTTCTGCAGCTCGAGGCCGGACATGTTGGGCATGCGCACGTCGAGCAGGATGGCGCCGTAGCGGCGGAAGTCGCTTGACGCAAGGAAGCTGCCGGCGTCCGGATAGGTGACGACGTCGTAGGACTCGCCAGAAAGAAGAAACGCCCACGAGCGACGCACGGAATCATCGTCGTCGATTACGCGGATGAGGGGCTTGTAGGAGGTGCTGTCCATTTTGTTGTTCTGGATCTCTCAATGGGAGGACGGGGTCGCCGCGCGTCCAGAGGCTTGAGGGAGATGCCAGCCGGATGAGGCCGCGGGTGAGCTTTGGAAACAGTTCGTTTTCATTTTAGGGGCATTGCGCGGCAATAGAGGCTGGAGCCCGCAGATTTTTGAAGCGCGCCTGCTGCCGGCGCAGTCAAGGCTGCGGCCACGGCCTCGGCGGGAAATTCCCATGCGCAGCTCAAGCCTGCTGCCGGGACATGCCGTGTATATTGAATGCTCCCGAAACTTCCATTCTTCACGCCGGACATGACTTCACTACGTTTTTCAAGTCTTGCCGCTGCGGCTGCCGCTGCGGCGATTTCCCTCGGCCTCGCGGGCTGCGCGTCCGGGCCGGCTTCGCCTGCTGACGAGAGCGCTTCGTTTGCGCCGGTTGACTACAAAAGCGTCTGCCTCCTCGAGAACGAGCGCGTCAAGAGCCCGAAGCTTGTTGAGGCGATCGAGTCCGGACTGAAGAAAGGCGGCGCTCAGGTGAAGCGCCTCCCTGCTGGGTCGGGTCCGGGCGCCTGCCCCTTCGTGCTCACCTATGAAGTGCATGCCGAGAAGGGCGTCATCAACGCCATCTTCTATCAAACCTTTGAAAACGGCATTCCGCGCCTGCAGGCGACGGGCCGGGCGCCGCAGGGCCGCGGCCTCACGGTGGCGGCCGTCGAAGCGTATACGCAGGAGCTCCTGGCGAGACTCGAGGGGCGGTATCCGGCTGACGGCGCAGCCAAGCCCGCGGAGCGGCCGGCCTACATGAAGCCGGCAGCGGGCGCTGAGCAGAAATGACGGATCGCAGGCGCCTTGCGGCGCCTGCTTTTTTCAGTCTTCCTGAGGTAATACCTCAGCTTTTGTACAAGAGAGCCCCTTTGCCTTGTAGCTCGGCGGCGGCAAAGACGTACACTTCTTCATGCAGCATCCCGCGGGGATGCCCCTCAGTTTCCATCAAGCCAAGCGCCGGCTGCGCCCCGGATCCTCTCCGCCAAGCGAGCGCGCCGCCGCCGGAACTGCGACAACGACGACAAGCCCGAACACTTTTTTGGAAGGACGAATAATCATGCAGTTCAACAAGCTTTTCGCTTCTCTCTGCGTTGCGGCAGGCCTCGCCTGCGGCCTGGCCGGCTGCGGCGACAAGGGTGCAGACAAGGCGGCCGCGCCGGCCGCTGACGCTTCGAAGGCCGCCACGCTCACTGTGGGCGTGACGCCGGTGCCGCACGGCGACATCATCCGCTTCGTGCAGCCGGCCCTTGAAAAGGAAGGGCTCAAAGTCAAGATCGTCGAATTCTCGGACTATGTGCAGCCCAATCTGGCGCTTGCCGAGGGCGAGCTTGACGCCAACTTCTTCCAGCACAAGCCTTACATGGACGAGTTTGCCAAGGAGCACAAGCTCAAGCTTGAAAGCCTTGTGGCCGTGCATCTCGAGCCGATGGGCATTTACTCGCGCACGCTCAAGAACGTCGCCGATACGCCTGAAGGCGCCAAGGTTGCCATTCCGAACGATCCGACGAACGGCGGCCGCGCGCTGAAGGTTCTCGAAACGGCAGGCCTCATCAAGCTGCGCCCGGAAGCGGGCATCATGGCGACGAAGGGCGACATCACGGAGAACCCCAAGAAGGTGGAGATCCTCGAAATCGAGGCTGCGCAGCTGCCGCGCGCGCTTGACGACGTGTCGCTTGCCGTCATCAACTCGAACTTCGCCCTCGGCGCGAATTTGAACCCGCTGAAGGACGCCATCGCCATCGAATCGAAGGATTCGCCCTATGCCAACATCGTGACGATCCGTGCAGGCGAAGCCGGCCGTCCCGAGCTGCAGAAGCTCAAGGCTGCGGTGACGAGCCCCGATGTGAAGAAGTTCATTGAAGAGAAGTACAAGGGCGCCGTGCTCGCTGCGTTCTGAGCGCGCCTGAACGCCTTCTGATGCTCATCCCGCCCGGCAGCTCTGCCGAGGCGGGATTTTTTTGGTGTGCTCGGCATGGGCACGTTCTAACGGGTGAAAGTCCCGAGAGGGGCCGGCA
>CAJKSP010000004.1 GCA_905202595.1 uncultured Sutterella sp. | reverse complement strand
GAGTACCGGGGTCAATTCTTGTCGTTTTGGGGGATCATATTCTGTCGCTCAACATCGGTTTCTTAATAGATAGGAGTGATTTGGCCCGGACAGTAGATTTCATTTCAAGCTTCGTCGAAGAGGATGACCGCTCTGCGGATAACAGCGGCATTCCCCACTTTGACATATTTTGGACGTAGCGATAAACAGCCGAACTCGAAATATTGCAAATACGGGCAGCCTCTGCGTAGCTGCGGCACGCCACGTACTCTCGAACAGCCTGCATTGCAAGTTCAAGAGACGTCAGCGATCTGTAAGCAGGATCAAGCCAGGAGAGATCGCCGCGGTCAAAGCGGCGTTGACATTCTGTTGCCCAGCTTCGGCTCACTTTGAGTTGCGTTGCGATGGTTCGCGATCGTGCGCCTTGCTTAAGCAGCAACAACACCTGATGACGAATTTCAGCTGAAATTTTCCTGCTCATGAATAATCCCCAGAAAGTGTCTCACTTTCTGGGGACAGTTCAAGATGGGAGGCTTTTTTGTGAGATCGCTGCGGTGCGGAGCACATCCGCAACCGCAGTCAGCGTGAATCTGCTTATTCAGCGAGGAACCAAGCCTTGTCGGCCGGGATCACATAGCGAGTAGATTCTTCGCCAGCCTGAACCTGTTCGGAGCCGATCGAGTAGTTGCGCCACATCGTGATCGTGCCGAGAACAATCATGATGAGAGCGACGATCAGCATGCCCTTGCGCAGGCCGGCACGTTCCGTCTGAGCGCGCTGGTCAATGAGGTTGCTGTCCGGGTTCTTCGCGAAGATGTCCCACTTAACAGCCAGACGATAAAGGCCGATCATGCCGTGCAGTTCCGTCACAACGAGGAAGATGAACGTGTAGAGCAGGCCATTGTCATAGGTGTGAACACCAATGAGGTTCGGGTCGAAGATGCTCGGGTGCGTGAGCATGCTGATCACGTGCGGGAAGACCAGCAGGAAAAGCAGGAAAGCCGTAACGAGCTGGATCATCCAGAGCGTCGTATCTTCGTGGTGAACCATGCGGGCATGGGCGCGGATGTCACGGAACTGCTTGTACGACGTCGGGAAGCGGCGCAGCGCGCAGAAGGCGTGAATCACGATGCAGATGAAGATGAAGCCGACGAAGACGACGTGCATCCAAAGATGTTCCTGGCCGTCAAAGAAGGCGCCGCCCGACACGGAGATCAGGTTGGCAAAAAGATCCTTGCCGAAGTTCACGGAGCCCGTGAATGCCATGTGGCAGAAAAGGAAGATGCCGAGGATGAGGCCGGTGACGGACTGCGCCACATCGGCGTAGGCGGTCTTGCGGCTCGCGCGCTTGGCATCCTTCAGGCCGACGCCCCAGACGTTGTCGGTCGCGGTAGGCACGTGAGCGTACTTTTCGCTGTCATGAGACATGATGTTGATCCTGCTGTGAACAGTTTCCTGCTGCCGGAATTCGGCGCGGAAGGGAGAAGAAAAAAGAGGACTTCAATGCGCTCGTGGCTTTAACCGCGCATCACGCTTGAAGTGCTTGCATGATGCACGCTTCAGATCTCCTTAAGTTTGATGATCGTCAATCTAAAAAGGACATCAGAGGCCTTTGATCCAAGTTTTTATATATATAAAGAGGTAGAAATGATTTGTCGTTGCCTCTGTAGTCTAGAAATAATAGGGTTATTACTGATATTTCGTGTATGAAAAACAGAGCTTCCTTCGAAGGGGTCTCAATGCGGCTTCCATAAGACAAAAAAAGCCTCCTGTAAGGAGGCTTTTGCCGGTCAGGTGCAAGAGGCTACTTTGTGCCGAAAATGCGGTCTCCGGCGTCACCAAGTCCTGGAACGATGTAGGCGTTTTCGTCGAGATGATCGTCAAGCGCTGCCACGTAGAGCTGAACATCGGGATGTTGAGAGCCAAAGACTTTGACGCCCTCAGGCGCGCTCACAAGCGCCATGAAGCGGATGTTTTCACCCTTGACGCCGCGTTTTTTCAATACATCAACGGCATGTGCGCCGGAATAGCCAGTTGCGAGCATCGGATCTACGACGATGAAAGTGCGTCCTTCAACGGCGGGCAGCTTGACGAGATATTCCACCGGGCGGTGCTGCGCATCGCGATAAAGGCCAATGTGGCCGACTCTCGCAGAGGGCATCAGCATAAGCAGGCCGTCCGCCATGCCGAGACCGGCGCGAAGCACCGGCACGATCACGCATTTCTTACCGGTCATCATCGGTGCATCAAATTCGGCGAGCGGCGTTTCAATGCGTTGCGTGGTGAGCGGGAAATCGCGCGTGAGCTCATAGCCCATGAGCATGGCGATTTCCTTCAAAAGCTCTCGGAAGTCTCTGGTGCTCGTCTCCTTGCGGCGCATGATGGAAAGTTTGTGCTGGACGAGAGGATGGTCCACGATGTGAAGCGTAGGGAAACGAGGATCTGTCTTCATAGCTTGTGCTCCGGATCGCCGGCGGGCGGTGCCGGCCTGACAACGATGCGCGGTCAAAGGCCGCGCCTGTATTATATGAAGCGCTTCAGCGCTACCTTAGAGCGTTCTATCTGAATGGAGATTCCGTTGTGAAGTTCCGCACCCTTGGCATGCTGCTCATCATGGTTGTGATGGCGGTCTTCCTCATCATCAACTGGACAACTCTTTCGCAAGAGACGACTGTCAATTTGGTTTATACCGAAATTCAAGCGCCGCTCGGCGTGCTGGTCGTCTGCGGCTTTTGCGCCATCGTCGTGCTTCTTGGCGTCTATACGATTTGGCAGCAGGCGAGCATGTTTTTCGAGATTCGCACTGCCTACAAGGAAGCGCGTCGTGCACACCAGGAGGCTGAAGAAGCTGACAAGAACCGCGTGACCGAAGCGAGCAAGGAGATTAAAGCTCGCATTGACAAGCTGGAAGCGCTTGTTACGGATCGCAATGATGAGGTGCTGCAGGCGCTGCGAGAAAATATCGAGCTGTTGCAGAAGACGGTGGCGGATGCGGCCGCTTCTCAGCAAAAGGACCGAGAAGCCAACCGTTCTGCCATCACCGGCGAAATTCAAGCGTTGGCCCGCCGCATGACGGCATCGCAGGCAGCTGCTCTTCCTGCTGCTGCGTCGGCTGCGGAAGATTCGGCTGACGTGCCGGCTGCCGAATCTGCTGCAGAAGCGGGAAAGCTGGATGCAGAAGAAAACAAGAAGAAGAAAAAGCTTTTTGGAGAGCTCTTCTGATTATTCGGCAAAAGTCAGCGAGCAAATTTGTCGCTTAAAGCAAAGCCTCCATCCGCTTTTAGCGGCTGGAGGCTTTTTTGAAGGAGCATTCTCGCTCTTCATCGATGATGTGAAACCTCACGAAGAAAAGCGGCAGGAGCATGCCATGCGAGATCTGCATGGGTCGGAAGATCTTCTTCCGACTTGGACGCTTGTCGCTGCGGCATGCGCCATTTCCTTCTCTCCGAGGAATCAGGCTTCGCGGTGATAGGACGTAACGGTTTCAACTTCTTCGCCGGCGCCGAGAAAGACCGCGACGCGCTGGTGAATTTTTTCAGGAACGATATCGAGAATGCGTTCGTGGCCGTTCGTCGATTCTCCCTGTGCATTCTCCATGATGAGCGACATGGGATTGGCTTCATAGAGTAGACGAAGCTTGCCCGGCCGATCAGGATTACGGGAATCGCGAGGATACATGAAGATGCCGCCGCGCTGCAGAATGCGGTGCACTTCTGCCACCATGGCTGCGATCCAGCGCATGTTGTAATTTTTACCTCGCGGACCGTCTGCACCTTGCACAAGTTCAGCAATGTAGCGCTGGACGGGCTTTTCCCAGAAGCGCTGATTGGAGCAGTTGATGGCAAATTCTTTCGCTTCGCGGGGCACTGTCACATTCTCGCGGGTAAGAATAAACGTGCCGGTGCGCGGGTCGAGCGTGAACATGACGACGCCACGGCGCAGCGTGAGTACGAGCTGAGTCTGCGGACCATACATGCAGTAGCCGGCAGCGACCAGCTCTCGCCCGGGCCGAAGAAAATCTGCTTCGGCGGGGGTGCGCTTGGGGCGACCAGCAGGCAGAATGCCGAAGATCGAGCCGATTGACACGTTGATGTCGATGTTCGAAGAACCGTCGAGCGGATCAAAGGTCACCAGATAAGGTCCGATTTCTTCCGTTTCTGGCACGGCAATCGGATGATCGACTTCCTCGCTCACCATTCCGCAGCAGGAGCCGGAGCGAGCTACGGCGTCAACGAAGATGCCGTTGCTGATGATGTCGAGCTTCTTCTGTTCTTCGCCCTGTACGTTTTCAGAGCCGGCAAGGCCAAGAACGCCGGCGAGCGCGCCGCAGCGCACTTCGCTGCTGATCGTCTTGCAGGCTTCGGCGATGTTCAGCAGAAGCCGAACGAGTTTGGGATCGAGGCCGCGAAGCGTTTCTTCGCGGCCTAAATATTGCTGAAGCGAAAGAGCTGTCACTTTCTTCTTCCTAGGATGATGATGGACTGAGGCGTCCTCTTAGAGCGTAAGCGAGGACGCCGTCGAATGGAAGCCTGACGCTATACCGGGTTGTGGAGCGCCTTGTCGATGACTTCTCGCACCGTTGGCTGCAGTTCATCGCGGCGGACCCAGATGCTCTCGAGGGCATCGTGCATCCTCTTGGCGATTTCCGGCGTGAAGCGGCGCCAGTTTTCCAGCGCGCGTGCAACGCGGGCGCAGACCTGCGGATTGATCGGATTGAGCGCCATCACCATTTCGGCCCAGAACTCGTAGCCTGCACCGTCGGCGCGGTGGAATTCGGCAGGGTTCTGAATAAAGAACGGCAACACGAGTGAGAAGACCATATTGGGGTTCTTGAGATTGAACCACTCCATTCCGACGAGCGCGCGCACGCGGTCAAGCACGGGCGTTTCACCTGGGAAGGACTGCGCTGTAGCCTGCACCGCGAGCCACTTGTTGAGCAGAAGGGGCGTAGAGGCCCATTCTTGAAACGCTGCGACTTCCATGTCCTGCTTGGCAGGCGTCGGCGAGTTCACCATCATGCGAAGCGCGGCAAGCTTGTCTGTCAGGTTGTTGGCCAGGTTGAATTGATCGCGGATTTTGATCGTTGCGCTCGAATTTCCTGCTGCAATGCCGTAGCTGAGGCAGACATTCTTAAGCGCACGCTTGCCGGCATCCGACGGGTTCGGATCATAGTCGCCGGGCGTGGCGCATTCATCTGCCGCTGCAAGGAAGGCAGACAGGTGGCGGTTCGCGATGGCCTGGCGTACAGCAAGCCATCCGGCGTGAATAGCCTGCGGATCGATGAGCGGCATCGAGTCGGCGACGACGCGTTCGGACGGCATTGTGAGCGCAACTGCTTTGAAGGCTGGCGAGAGGTCGGCATTCTTGAGAATTTCACCGGCGGCTGCGAGCAGCTTGGGATCAACATCCTGAGACGTGCCGAGCAGCATAGCGCGGGCCTGCGCGCGTACGGCTCGAATCATGAGTTCGTTCATTGCATCCCATCGATTGAAGGGATCAGAGTCGTACGACGCAAAGAAGGCCAGATCGTCGTCGTCATAGCCGGCATCTATGATCACTGGCGCGGCAAACCCGCGATTGAGCGAGACGCGCGGCTTTACCGTCAGGCCGCAAAAGACGAAGGTCGTTTCCTCATCAGCAAGCTCGAGCATCCGCGTGCCGGCAGCGGGCGCTGTCGCTTCGCCTTGTAGCTGGACAGGCAAGTCTTTGCCGTTGGCATCGAGCAGCGCAACCGGGAACGGAATGAGAACTGGCCGCTTGAAGCTCTGACCAGGCGTGGGCGGCGTTGACTGAACGGCTGTCAGAGAAAGCGTCTTCTCCGCTTCATTCCAGACGCTGCGCACGTTGATGCGCGGCGTGCCGGCTTGAGAGTACCAGCGCTTGAACTGAGAGAGAGCTCGGCCGGAGACTTTGGCCATGGCGTCCAAGAAAGCTTCGCACGTTACCGCGTGGCCGTCGTTTGTGCGGATGTATTCCTCAAGTCCCTTGCGGAATACTTCTCGGCCGAGCAGCGTCTGCAGCATGCGGATGACTTCGGCGCCTTTGTTGTAGACGGTGTTTGTATAAAAATTGCTGATCTCTTCGTAGCTTTCCGGGCGAATGGGATGTGCCATGGGGCCAGCATCTTCCGGAAATTGACCGGTACGCAGCGCAATGACGTCCTTGATGCGCTGCACAGCGCGCGCGCTCGGCTCTCCCAGCATGTCGGAGGAAAATTCCTGATCGCGGAAGTCTGTCAGTCCTTCTTTAAGCGTGAGCTGGAACCAATCGCGAAGCGTCACGCGGTCGCCAGTCCAGTTGTGGAAGTACTCGTGTCCAACGACCTCCTGAATGCGGAAGTAGTCTTCATCGGTTGCGGATTCAGGCGAAGCGAGAGCGTATTTGGCGTTGAAGATGTTGAGGCCCTTGTTCTCCATGGCGCCGAAATTGAAGTCGTTCGTTGCAACGATCTTGAAGTTGTCAAGATCAAGCTCCAGCCCCCAGCGTTCTTCGTCCCAGCGGATGGCTTTCTTGAGGCTTTCCAGTGTGAAGGCGGATTTCTGAGCATCCTGCGGATCAACCCACACTGAAAGTTCGACAGTGCGTCCATCTTTGAGCGTGAACATTTCTTTGCGCGGCGACAGGTCGCCGGCTACAAGTGCAAAGAGGTAGCAGGGCTTGGGGAACGGATCGACGAAAGTGACCTCGCGGCGGCCGTCGCCAAGATCCTTTTCTCCCTTCATGTTGCCGTTGGAGAGCACTACCGGGTATTGCGTCTTTGAGGCGCGAATCACTGTTGTATAGCGCGCCAGGACATCCGGACGGTCCATAAAGTACGTGATGCGGCGGAAGCCCTCCGCTTCGCATTGGCTCATGAGATTGCGACCGGAAGCGTAGATGCCCATCAGCGCGGTATTGGCGCTGGGGCTGAATCGATTGACGACCGTTACGGTGGCAGGCGCCTTGAAGCGGCGGATTTCAAGGCCGTTCGACGTGACGGAATAGGCGCTTTCATCCAGAGGCGCGCCGTTCACGGCAACGCTGACAAGCGTCAGCGATTCGCCGTTCAAAAAGAGCGGTGCATAGCGCTCGTTGCTTTCGGCATTCGGAATCACGTGCATCGTGTTGACGACGGCCGTGCTTTCAGCATCGAGGTCGAATTCCAGCCGCACGGTGTCAATGAGGTACGGCGGCACTTTGTAGTCGGTGCGCAGAATCGTCTTGGGCATGATCTATCCAATGCCCGGGAGCAGCAACGCTGACGGCCGGGCGAAGTCGTAGTGATGGCCGAAATTCTAACAATCTCAGCTTTGCCGGCGGCTGCGCAACAAAAAAGCCTCCGGGGGAAAACCGGAGGCTTGAGCATGCATGGCACTGCGCGCCGAAGCAGTGCAGGCCACATTCACGCTTTACTTGGCGGCTTGTTCAGCAGGCTTGTTGTAGCTCAGCTTGTAGCCGTAGTTGTGGCCGGCAGTCGGATGGCAGGCGAGGCAGTCCACCTTCTTTTCCGAGTTGGGGCCCATGCCACGATGGAATTCGGAAACCATCGGCTTCTTCGGGTCGTACATCTTTTCGACGTCGTGGCAGCCACGGCAGGCCGAGAAGTTGCGGTCGACCATCTGCTCATGCACTTCAGCAGCGAGCTTCGGACGCATGGCGAGCTGCTTTTCCGGCGTGCTCATCGAGCCCTGAATTTCGCCGACGAGGGAGACGGAGCCAGCATGCGCCTTATCGAGGAGCAGGGCCACATAATCGATCGGGCCGACATGTTCATTGGAGTGGTTCTTCAGATGGCAATCCGAGCAACCGGCGGTAGCGCCGGAGCTGGTGCGATAGTGAAGACCCTTCTGATAGGCGACATACGTCGCATCCATCGAGTGGCAGAACTCGCCGCAGAACTTGACCGAGCCAGCCCAGTGAACGACGCTCGTCAGCACGCCGACAAACACAATGCCGATGACCACGCCGATGAGGCAGATCATGGCGAGATACCACTTGCTGTTCTTTTCCATTTTGTTAACCTATTTCCAGATGGATGGCTTCCCTAGGGTTCTCGATCGGCTCGGCTTACCGGTGTCGCGCCGGGGAGAGATTCGAGGGGGTCGTGCAGCTCCGAGGGAAAATAACGTCGCAGACAAACCGCCATCGGTCGAAAAATCAGACAGGAGGTAATGATATTCAGCCAATTGTAAGGAAGGGTAAGTAAGCCTTGATTATCGTCAATGGCATAAGCTTGCCTTCAGAAAATCTGCTTAGGCGGCAGCTTCGAAGAGCAATGCGGAAAGCGTTTCAGCCTGGCAGCGCGATGACAATGGCCGAAGATGGGATTGTGGCTACGGCCTTCTGATTGATCTTGAGGCCGTGCTGTCCTCGAGCAAAGCCGACAATGACCAAGCCAGACGGCAGGCGTAGGGAGCATTCGCCTCCTTTGGCCGCTCTCTCAGAACGGATGACTTCTCCGACTATTTGATTTTCGCGGCGTTCGTTGTCATGGGGCGGAAATCCCGCAGAGATTTCGACTCCCGTTGCTTTAGCAAGTGCAAGTACCTCCATGCCTTCGGACAGGCCAAGCAGCTGCGCAGACTCTTTAGTGACGGAGGCGCGGATGAGATGCGTGTCGTCGATCTGAAGGATGAGGCGCACGAGTGCCGAGCCGATCTTCATCGTCACGATTTTGGCTGGGAACTGATTTCGCATGGATGTTCTCAGTGTGCTGCTGCCGATGCGATGCAGATCCCGAGCGGAGCCGGTAGCTCGGAATCGTGCGAGCACATCGGCTCGAGCACGAGCAAGCTCGTCGGCAATTTCTAGTACTTGACGGCCTTTGGCCGTGAGCTTCGAGCCGCCGCCGCGCACGCCGCCAACGGCTTTTTCCACCAGTTCGCCTCCCGCAAGGTTTTCAAGCGTTTCGATGGCTTGCCAGGCAGCCTTGTAACTCACGCCGGCACCACGTGCCGCTTCAGAAATGGAACCGACGTCTCCGATGCGCCTCAAGATGTCAATACGCTTATCGGCCTGCTCGTTCAAAAGTCCGGCGAGCATTACGGGGTCTGCTTGATTGCTGGGCATGCGAACATCCAAAGAATTGATACCAGCGCTGCCGCTATTCGAAAATGGAATTGCGCTTTCAAAGGAGCTTCGTTATTCTTAAAAGGAATAGCGTTTGAAGCGTTTCCATTCTAAGGAAAACGCGTGCAGACGTAGAACAGAACAAGCGCAGCCTGGCGGCAAGTCTGTCGACAGAGCAAAAAGGAAGATTCAGCATGATGAAGAAAATACTTTTATCTGCAGCTACAGTTGCCGCGGTTTTTTCTGCCATGCAAGCGGTTCAAGCGGAGCAGATCAATGTTGCAGTGGCAGCCAACTTCACGGCGCCAGCCAAAGAGCTGGCCCCTATTTATGAAAAGGCGACGGGGGACCGAGTCGTTCTTTCTTTTGGTGCGACCGGCGCTTTTTATGCGCAGATAAAAAATGGCGCACCTTTTGATGTGCTGCTTGCGGCGGACGACACTACGCCGAAGAAGGCGCTTGATGAGGGCTATGCCGTCCCCGGCACGGCTTTCACTTATGCCATCGGCAGGCTTGTCCTCTGGTCAAGCGATGCGAATTTGATCAAGGGGAATGCAGACGTACTGAAAACGGGAGCTGTCGCACACGTTGCGGTAGCCAATCCCAAGCTGGCGCCTTACGGTCTTGCCGCCCATGAAGCGATGAGGAGTCTCGGCATTGAATCAGCTGTCGCGCCGAAGATCGTTGAAGGCGACAGCATCGGCAAGACCTTTCAGTTCGTAAAGACGGGAAATGCGCAAGCGGGGTTCATTGCGCTTTCACAGTGCTTCAAGGATGGCAAGATCACCTCAGGGTCGGGCTGGATTCTGCCTCAGTCCCTCTACAAGCCTATCGCACAGGATGCTGTGCTTCTCCGGCACGGCAAAGAAAACAGCGGTGCGCATCGCTTTTTGAAGTTTCTCAAGGAAAGCGAGGCGGCATCCAAGATTCGTGCGGCGTACGGCTACGATACGGCTCAGTGAGTCGAGCGGGTTCAGCCTGGCAATTGAATTCTTGAGAGCGTTGCGAGGCATATGCCTCAATCGAGGAACTCTCCATTTTTTCGCCTTCTGAGACGCTTCTTTTTTGTTTTGCCTTTCTGCGATGTTCACTTGGGAAGAGCTCAGGCCTGTTGGCCTTTCGCTTGAGCTGGCGGCTGTGACTACGGCGATTCTGCTGTGCATCGGCCTGCCGTTATCTTGGTGGCTCGCTCGGGGAGTCGGCCGGCTGCGTGCGGCAGTCGGGGCCGTCGTGACGCTGCCGCTGGTGCTACCGCCTTCCGTGCTTGGCTTCTACATTCTTATCGCGCTTGGCCCTAATGGTCCCGTCGGCTTCGTGACGGACAAGCTTGGCTTAGGAACGCTCAACTTCACCTTCTTCGGTTTGGTTGTCGGTTCGGTTCTTTATTCGATGCCCTTCATGGCGCAGCCGCTCGTCACCGCCTTCAAGAGCATCGGAGAGCGGCCGATGGAAGTCGCAGCCACATTGCGGTGCCGGCCCTTGGATGCATTTCTTCATGTCGTCATCCCGCTGGCTCGTCAGGGCATCATGACGGGCATCCTCATGACCTTTGCGCATACGATCGGTGAATTCGGCGTTGTGCTGATGATCGGCGGCAACATTCCAGGACGCACGCAAGTCGTCTCGACCGAAATTTACAGCTACGTCGAGGCCATGGAATATACAAAGGCGCATCTGCTCGCTGGCGGCATGCTTCTTTTCAGCTTTGCCATACTGATGGCGCTTAATCTTCTGAATGGCGCCAAAGCCGGTCCCGACAGGCGGTGATATGTCCAATTTGCAAATGGAATCAGCACGGCAGGCTTCTTCTGCCTGGGGCAGAGCGACGCTGCGGTTTGCACGAGAAACCGGCTTTGTGCTCGATGTCGATGTGGCTATTCCAACTTCCGGCATCGTGGTGCTCTTCGGTCCATCAGGCTGCGGCAAGACGACGCTTCTTCGCTGTGTGGCAGGCCTTGAGCGCGGTCAAGGCAGCGTGCGCATCGGCGAGCAGCTGTGGCAGGACGATACAGCGGGCCTCTTTGTGCCGACTTACGAACGGAATTTAGGCTATGTCTTTCAGGAAGCAAGCCTTTTCACGCATCTCAATGTGGAAAAGAATCTCACATTCGGCTTGGAGCGCGCGCGGGTCCCTGGCGGGCGGGAGCGTCTGAAGGAGGCGGTAGAGCTTTTAGGCATCGGGCACCTTCTCAAACGACGCGTTTCGGAGCTGTCGGGAGGTGAAAGGCAGCGCTGCGCCATCGCTAGAGCGCTTACGCTGCAGCCAGACGTTCTTCTCATGGATGAGCCGCTTGCTGCATTGGATTGGGCCAGGCGGCGCGAAATTCTTCCTTGGCTTGAAAAGCTTCGCGACGAGTTGCAGATCCCCGTTCTTTATGTGACGCACTCAGCCGATGAAATGGCGAGACTTGCCGATGAGCTTGTGGTGATGGAAGCTGGACGTGTCCTGGCTGCCGGTTCGCTCTCGGACGTGCTTGCCGATGTGCGCATGCCCGTGCGCACCGAATACGGGGAAGCGGCCGTGCTCGATGGTGTTGTTGAGGACATATCGCCGCAGTGGCGTACGGCCATGGTGAAGACGGGGGCGTGGCGCTTTGAAGTCGCAGCGGCATCGCTAGCTCGAGGCAGCCGCATTCGCATCCGCATTCTGGCTCGGGACGTTTCGATTTCAATTGATCATCCTGGCGAAACTTCTATTCGCAATATTCTTCCTGCACGCATAGCGGCGGTAGAGGAGCTTGAAGACGGCGCAGAGAGCGCTTATGCCATTGTGAAGCTTGAGCATGACGGCGAATGGCTTCTTTCGCGCCTGCTGCGCCGGAGTGCGGCAGACTTGAAGCTGACGCCGGGCATGCAAGTTTGGGCGCAGGTCAAGGCGGCAGCCGTTGTGATTTAAGGGCTGGCTCTTGGCGCGGCTGGGCATAAAAAATCCCCGACAAGCAACATCGCTTTCGGGGATTTTTTGAGGCGGAGGCGGCAGGCAGAAGCGACTTGCCGCCAGACAGCCGGGATCAGCAGCGGCGGGCGAGCTCCACTGCCTTGCCGATATACGTGCTCGGCGTCAGAGCAAGAAGGCGGTCTTTGGCGTCTTGCGGGATCTCAAGGCCTTCAATAAACGTGCGGATCGTCTCCGCCGTGATGCCTTCCTTGCCGCGGGTAAGCGCTTTGAGCTGCTCGTAGGGATGGGGCACGCCATAGCGGCGCATCACAGTCTGAACGGCTTCAGCAAGCACTTCCCAAGCATGGTTGAGATCTTCAGCAATGCGGTGTTCGTTGACCTGCAGCTTGCCGAGGCCGCGCATCAGCGCGTTGTAGCCCACAAAGCAGTAGCCGAAGGCGACGCCAAGATTGCGCAGCGTCGTCGAGTCGGTAAGGTCTCGCTGCCAGCGGGAAATCGGTAGCTTGCCGGCAAGGTGGCCGAGGAATGCGTTGGCAATGCCCAGATTGCCTTCCGAATTTTCGAAGTCGATCGGATTGACCTTGTGCGGCATCGTAGAGGAGCCGACTTCGCCGGCCTTGAGCTTTTGCTTGAAGTAGCCGAGGGAGACATACCCCCAAACATCGCGGTCGAAGTCGATGAGGATGGTGTTAGCACGCTGAATTTCATGAAAGAGCTCAGCCATGTAGTCATGGGGCTCGATCTGAATGGTATGCGTGTTGAACACGGCGCCGAGGCGCTCTTCAACGACTCGCTTGGCAAAGGCTTCCCAGTCGAAGCCCGGATAAGCGATGAGGTGAGCATTGAAGTTGCCGACTGCGCCGTTCATTTTGGCAAGAATCTTGACCGAACGGATCGCTTCAATGACGCGCGACAGGCGAACGGCGACATTGGCGAGCTCTTTGCCGACCGTCGTCGGCGAAGCCGTCTGACCATGCGTGCGGGAGAGCATCGGAATTTCCGCCCATTCGTGCGCAAATTCAACGATTTTGGCGTGAACCTTTTCGAGGAAGGCGACGAGTTCAGCGCGGCCGCGCATCAGCATGATGGCGTGGCTTGTGTTGTTGATGTCTTCGCTCGTGCAGGCGAAGTGCACGAATTCAGAAGCGCTCTTGAGCTCTTCGTCGTGGGCGACCTGCGCTTTGATCCAGTACTCGACAGCCTTTACGTCGTGGTTGGTGGTCTTCTCGATTTCTTTCACGGCTTCGCAGTCCGTGACGGAGAAGTTGTCGGCGAGATCGCGCAGAAATGCCTTGCCGTGATCGCTCAGATGAGGCAGCTCCTCAAAGCCCGCTTCAGAGAGGGCAATGAGCCATTCGACCTCGACGCGCACGCGCGCCTGCATGAAGGCATATTCGGAAAAAATGCCGCGCAGCGCATCGCACTGCCCTGCGTAGCGGCCGTCAAGCGGAGAAAGGGCCGTAAGAGGATTGAGAGCCATATCGAAATTTAAATTTTGTCGAAGAATCAAGGCCGAGCAGGAAGCCCGGCAGGTGCCGGCCGCCATTGTATCAATGAGGCGGAAAACGCGCGGCGCGCTGCCGTTTCGAACAGCTTCACAAATGCTAACGATTGCTTAAGGACAGGAGATTTAATCTTGCTGAAGCCTGCGGCGGTCTGGGCTCCGAAAAAGGTGCCGCAGCCCCCGGGACGGCGCACAGATAAGGAGGACCTTTCAATGACTGCCAAGCCTTCACTTTTTGCCGGCGCTTTTGCGGCGGCCGCTGCGGCGTTGATGCTGACAGCATCGCCTGCCGTCTATGCCATCGGCGGACCGAGTGGCACTGCGGTGACATTCAACGCGCAGGGCGAGCTGGGCGAAGTGGTAAACAATCCTTACGACATTGCTCCGCTCACGTCCATCATCCGCAACGGCGGCTACGTGCTCAAGAGCGCTCACGTCAAAATTGTTCCCAAGAAAGGCGGACAGACCATTGAATACGATGTTGGTCCGACGGCGCTGCGCACGTATGCCGGCATCCCCATCTTCGGTCTCTATGCGGACTATCTCAACACGGTTGAGGTGACTTGGACGCGGGTCTTCGTCGGCAAGGAAGAGACGAAGAGCGAAACCTATAAGATTTGGACGCCCCCCGTCTATCTCGACGCATCCTGGGTGGATGGCCGTGTTCACAAGACGTTTGATGTTGAAGTGAAGAAAAAGGCGCCGAAGGAATTTGCCGACCGCCTCTATTTCATCAACAACCTCATGCCTCCGTCGCCCAAAGGGGTGCGTGCGACGTGGAACAACCCCGTCGGCGGTGCGCTGCAATGGAACAACTATCCTCAGAACGCCATCATCGACACGACGGGCGAGGTTCGCTGGTACCTCAAGCCTGACCGCATCTACGACCCGCGCGATATGTATCGCTCAGGCATCATGATGGGCTTTCATCAAAATAGCGACGGCGCGCTCAGCTGGGGGTATGGGCAGCGCTATGTGAAGTACGACTTGATGGGGCGCGAAATCTTCAATCGCCGCTTGCCTGACAACTATGCGGACTTCAGCCATGCTATGGCGGTCGGACCGGACGGCAGCTACTTCCTGCGCGTTTCTTCGTCGGACTATCGCAGGCCGGACAATACGCGTGTTCATACGGTGCGAGACGTTGTCATTCAGGTTGATGCGAACGGCAACGTGGTTGATGAGTGGCGCCTCTTCGATATCCTTGAACCCAACCGCAATGTGGTACTGAAGTCCATCGATCAAGGCGCCGTCTGCCTCAATGTCGATGTGAACAAAGCCGGGAAGACGCTTACGCCCGAGCAGATTGCAAAGCTCGAGGCCGAGCATGCCTTCGGCGACATCACTGGCACAGGCGCCGGCCGAAACTGGGCGCATGTCAATTCCATCGACTGGGATGCAGAGGACGACTCCATCATCGTGTCTTCTCGTCATCAGTCGGCAGTTGTTAAGATCGGCCGGGATCATGAAGTGAAGTGGATTCTGTCGGCGCCCAACGGCTGGAGCGAGAAGATGCGCACCAAGGTGCTTACGCCTGTCGACAAGGACGGCAAGCCGCTCAAGTGCCGCCTCGGACAGTGCGAAGGCGGATTCGATTGGACTTGGACGCAGCATACTGGCTGGAAGATCGACGAGCTTTCAAAGGGGGATACGCTTTATCTTTCCGTCTTTGACAACGGCGATGGCCGTGCGCTTCGTCAGCCCGAAAATCCCAATGAGAAATACAGCCGTGCGGTGATCTACAAGATCGATCAGAAGAAGCACACTGTTCAGCAGGTTTGGGAGTACGGCAAGAATCGCGGTCACGAACTGTACAGTGCAGTCACGTCTTCGGTTGAATATCAGAAAGACAAGAATTCCGTGCTCGTCTATTGGGCTTCGATCGGTATTCTCAATCCAAAGACAGGCATCAATCCTGTTCTGACGGAGTTTCGCTACGGCGATAGCGAGCCGGCGCTTGAGCTTCGCCTCAAAGGCACGATGGGTTACCGAGCGCTGACGATCGATGCAAACAAGGCCTTTGCTCGCTGATGAAGCGCAGGCGGTGTCCTGAAGCGGCAGCCTGAGGCGTTAGCAAATGTTGAGCGGCCGGCTGTCAAGTTCGGCCGCTTCTTTATGAATGCAGTAGGCCGCAGGTCTCGAATGTCCTATGCGGCCGCATTTTTCGCCTAAACGAGCTTTCGAGTCTGACCAGGGGCTGCCGGACAGCGGCCATACATTTCGAAACGTCCCTTTGCGAAGCTAAACAGCATGCGTTTCAGGCCGTCGCTAAAGTAAAGGCATCAAACAACTACTTGCCGCGGATGCTCCGAAAAGAGCGCAGGCGGCTGATTCTCCACAACAGGGGGTCCATGATGAAGAAGTCCCAGAAGATTCTCGCGTCGCTTGCTGCGGTCGGTGCGCTCTGCATCGGCTCTGCTGCTGTGGCTGCCCCATGGCATCACGGCGACTGCCCGATGGCTGATGTGCCGCCTTCTATGCAGGCGCCGCAGCGCGGCGCTGCTGCCTTTGCTGAGGGCTATCCGGCGCTTGCCAACGTCCTTACGCTGACCGATGCGCAGAAGCCGCTCTGGAAGGCCTATATGGATGCTCGTGCGGCATTGCGGGATCTTCCGCGCGCCCGCTGGGATCAGCCGGCCGTTGACGTGCAGGAGCGTCTTGAGCGTCGCGCTCAGGTTGCAGAGGCTCGAGCAGCGGCTGCAAAGAAGGTTGCTGAGACTCGTGCCGAGCTCATCAAGAGCTTCAGCGTCGAGCAGAAATATGTGCTCGAGAGCTTTGAAAGTGTGCACCGCGGGATGCCGGCTCGTCCTCTGCCTCCGGGACCCAAGGGGCGTCCGCATGACTTGCCTATGCCGCCCTGCATGCGTTGAACTGCTTGACTGTCCATGAACAAAGCCGGCGCTTCCTTTGAGGAAGACGCCGGCTTTTGCTTGTTGTCTCGACATCACAGGACATCAGGCATCCCGGCCGCTGTCCTTGTCCTCCTGGCGCTTGTTGCCGTAGTCGAGCGACAAGTCAAAGAGGCCATCGTCATTGGCCAGCGACATTTCGTAGAGCACGCGGATTGGCGAAATCACCTTGTGCATGATGTGCGCACGGTGGACTTCCACCGTGCGCTGAGAAAGAAAGAGGTCGGCAGCAATTTCGTTGCTTCGCTTTCCTTGACAGATGAGTTCAAACACTTGGTGTTCGCGTGCAGAAAGCGTGCCGACAAGATCTGCCAGGCGGCGCTTGCACCAGCGCCGCCGCGAAATTTCCAAGGCCTTTTCAACGGCGGCGGTAAGAATTTCAGGGTCGACAGGCTTCTCGAGAAAATTGACGGCTCCGGCCTGCAGCGATGTGACGGCGGTACGGATATCTGCACGTGAAGAAACGAAGATGACGGCAATGGGGCTGTGCCGAGCGCGCAGTTCGTCAAGCAGCGACATGCCGTCCCGGCTTTGTGCATCAATATTGAGGATGATGCAGCCAGGCTCTGATGCCGCAGCGGTTAGAAAAGACGTTCCAGGCTGCGGTTCGATGACGTTGAAGTTCAGTCGAATGCCAAAGGCCAGAGGCTCGTCGCCGATGACCCAAACCGGTCCCGGATGCTTCGTGAAATCGTCGGCATCGTTCTCTGGCGATGGACTGGCGAGGGGCGTATAGGGAATGGGGTTTTTCATGCAAGACGGAAGAAGACCGTCTCAGCGCAGATGCGCGCCGGAGGCGGGATAGGGGCGAGTTTAACAGATGGGTTCAGGGACGCTTCTCTTCGCGGCTATAGTGAAGATAAGCGAAAGGACGAGAACATCCATGGAGAAAATCATCCGCAAGATTGCCGCCGCGGCAGATGAACCTGCGCTCTTTGACGATGCGCCTCTCCTGGACGCGCCTCCGGCTCCAGCAGTTGTCGATTCGGTGCTGAAGGCGACGGCCAAAGCGTTGCCGCGCTCTGTGCGACTTGGTACGTCAACGTGGAGCTTCCCGGGATGGCGCGGCATTGTCTATGCACCGAGCACAGGAGAGCGACGGCTCGCTTCGGAAGGCCTTGCGGCCTATTCGCACTATCCGATTTTCCGAACGGTGGGCCTCGATCGCAACTTCTACCGAGCGCTTAGCGCCGATGCCTATGCGGCTTTTGCCGGTCAGGTGCCTGAAGACTTCCGCTTTCTCGTCAAAGCGCCGCGTGAAGTGACGGATCCGTATCTGCGAACGGCGGCGGGCCGACCGCGGGCGCCCAATCCGCATTATCTCGATGCTGCGCTCGCTGCGTCGAGCTTCCTTGCGCCTGTGGCGGCAGGCTTGGGCGACAAGGCTGGGCCGCTGGTCTTTCAGTTTTCACCTTTCCCGCACGCCGAGCTTCGATCGACGGAAGCCAAAGCGGCAGCGCTGGAGCGGATGGGGGACTTTTTTGAGGCGCTGCGCAAGCATCCGGCAGCGTCGGGTAGGCTCCTTTGTGCAGAATTTCGAAATTATGAATTGCTGACGCCGCGCGCTCTTATGATGCTGCGCGACTGCGGCATTCGGCCCGTGCTGGGACTGCATCCGGCTATGCCCGGCGCTAGACGCCAGATGGCAGCGCTTCGCTACTATGAAACGGGCGTTCGTTCTGCGGATTTCGGCGGCAGCTGGCGTTTCTCCGGACCGCTCGTCATCCGCTGGTCGCTTGCGGCGCATCAGTTTTTTGATACGGCGAGGCGCGATTGGGCGCCCTACAGCCAGATCGTTGCGGCAGATCCAGCTACGAGAGCGCTGTTAGCGTCGCTTATTGTCCGAGCGGCCCAAAGCGGCGTTGAAAGCTATATGGTGGCCAACAACAAGGCTGAGGGCTGCGCTCCAAAAACAATGCGCGCCGTAGCGGAGCAGACCGCAGACATGTGGCGCACCGCCCAAATCCAGGAAGCGGCGCAGGCCCGAGCCGAAGTTCTGCGCCGCGAGGCCGAGGCGGTGAAGAAGGCTGCCGCCGCCAGTGCGCATTCTTGAGCGCGATAAGGCGGACCAGCAGTGTCGGCGTTTCTTTTGATTTTCCAGTTCACCAGTGCTTAAGCAAGGACGGCTTTTCATTGCGCGGAGAGAGTGCCGACTTGGGAGAGCCGCAGAGCACAAAGCAAAGTAGCTCTTCTTTAGACGGGTCGTAGAGTCCGGCCGGATTGGAAAAAGATTTGGCAGAGACAGTCTTTGCGGCGAAGCCTGCAGCATGCAAGACATTCAGAAAGTTCATCAGCGCTGCGCCTGCCGTCATGGCGAGCTCCTTTTCGCATCGAGATGAAGCGCTTTCTGGGGCGTGCCGTGCGATGACGGCGATGCAGCATGCGCCTTTCTCTGCCTTACTTCTCGCCTTGTTGCGCTCTGCATCGCTTGCTTCAGGCGGCAGCGTCGCTTCAAAAAGGTCGGCGAGCTTGCTGCGCGATTCGATTACCGTGAATGTCACGGGAAAGCTTTCGCTTTTGTCGTCAGGCGCGGTGTGGTAGGGCGCAGCCTGTGCTGCTCGGGCAGCGAGTTCGAGCGTATGCGCATCAGGTGCGGGCTCGCCGAAATGCTTGGGTCCGAGCGACGAGCGAGAAAAGAGAAAATCAGAAAGAGCTTGTGCTGTCCATTTTTGAGTCATCGGCAATCGGTGTTCCTCTCCTGCCTTCATGCAGGGGGAGGAAGCAGCGCCTCCAGGATAAGTTCAGCTGACGCAAGTATAGGAGCACCTCCCGACGGCTCAGGCTGTCGACATGATGCAAGCCTGAAGCGGCGAACCTGCGCTAAAGTCACTGCTTTCAATCTCGCTGCATGGTTATTGAGGGGCAATTGTTGATGAAGCTTTGGGACATTACGCCGCCGCTCACGCCGTCGTCGCCCATTTTTCCTGGCGACGATCCCTTCAGCGTCAGCTGGCGGTCGCGTACGGATGCGGCTTGCGGCGCCAATGTTTCGGTCATTGCCATGTCGCCGCATGACGGCGCGCATGTCGATGCGCCGCTGCATCTGTTTGACGGCGCGCTCGATGCGGCTTCTTTGCCGCTTGAGCCGTTTATTGGTCCTTGCATCGTCATTGATCTCTCAGCAGAGGCGACTCTTCATGCAATCGAGCCGGCTGCGCTTGTCTCCTGCATGCAGCGGCCGCTTCCGCCAAGGGTCCTCTTCAAGACTCGGCGCGAACGGCCCCAGCAATGGACGACTGCCTTTCGGCCGCTTTCATCAGAGCTCATTGAAGCCTTGCTGAATCGCGGCGTTCGCATTGTCGGCACAGATGCGCCGAGCATTGATCCGGCAGATTCTGAAAGCTTGCCTAGTCATCGACTGGCGCTGTCGAGCGGACTGTTCATTCTGGAGAATCTTGACCTTTGCGCTGTGCCTGCCGGGATGTATCGACTCATCGCGCTCCCTCTTGCGCTTTCAGGCGCAGAAGCGAGTCCTGTGCGGGCTGTGCTCGAATCTCTGTGAGGCGCCTTTTGCTTGGGCGCTCATTCTTTTCAACTGCTGTCATCTCGTCCAATTCATGCTTAAGCATCTTGTCTACAAAAAGCCCATTCGCATTCATTTCGGCCATTGCGATCCGGCGGGCATCGTTTATCACCCGCAGTACTACGTCATTCTCAATGAATTGATGGAAGACTTCCTCGGAGATGTCATGGGTGTGGGCTTCATTGAGATCCGCAAGTACGGCGTCGGCTTTCCCGTAGCGGGCATTCGCACGGACTTTGCTGCGCCGAGCCGGCCTGGCGACGAGTGCATTGGCCGCTGCTGGATTGAGCATGTCGGCACGAGCTCCATCCGATTCGCTTTCACGATTGAGTGCGCGCAGACGGGCGAGCCGCGGCTGCGCTGCATTGAAACCTGCGTCTGCGTCAGGCAGAACGAACTGGGGGAGCTGGGGGCTGTGCCTATTCCTGAGGAGCTTCGCGCCAAGATGACTCCCTATGTCAAGGCGGCGGATGAGCCTGCGCTTGAGCTGCGCGCCTGATGACGCACTGGCTGCTCTGCGCGCGTGCGGCAGCAAAAAAACAGCGCCTTGTCGTCCAAGGCGCTGTCTGAGGGTTGAGCGGCGTATTGCTTCAGGCCAGGGGACGAAGCACTGCAGAATCGTTCCAAAGCGTCTTCAATACACGCTCCCGCGCATCAGTAGGATCCGTTGCGTAGAAGGTGCATGCGCCGAGGCCTGAGCCGCGGCGGGCGCCAGTTTCATCAAGGCGGCGGCCAAGCTGTCTGGCGACGGCTGGTGCTGGATCGATGAGCTTGATCTGGGGACCAGCCGCGCGAGCAATTTCCTCTGCGAGAAACGGATAGTGTGTGCATCCGAGAACGAGACGGTCGGCGCCGGCAAGGGCGATGGGCCGCACATACCTTTCTACGAGCGCACGCGTGGCGGGCGAATGGAATTCTCCGCGCTCAACGCACTCCATGAGGCCGGGACAAGGGGCATCAATGATCTCGACAGGCATGGGCCGATTCTCGGCCGCCCATGCAAGCGCTTGAGCTTTGAGGCGGCAGTATTTGCCGCTGGCAATCGTCTTGACGGTGGCGAGAACGCCGGCTTTGCCCGCCTGCGTTTCCCGAACAGCGGGAAAGACGGCAGGCTCAATGCCGACGACCGGAATCGGCAAAGACGAACGAAGCCTCGCAACTGCAACGGCCGTCGCCGTGTTGCAGGCGATGACCAGTGCTTTGATGCCCTGGAAGACAAGAAAGTTCACCACAGCGTCGACGCGGGCATTGATGTAGTCGTCTGTGCGGTCGCCCCACGGCGCAAAGCCGCAGTCGGCTGCATAGATCAGCCGTTCATGCGGAAGCGCGGCATGCACCGCGCGCATGACGGAAAGGCCGCCGAAGCCTGAATCCAAAATGCCGATGGGGAGCTGCGGTTCCATCATCGATGCGCCTCCCAAAGCGCTTCATCGACGCCGACTGACACAAAGCCATCATCAAACGCCATCACCGGTCGCTTGATGAGCAGAGGCTTCTCAAGAAGAAGTGCAAGGAGCCGGCTTTCATCCGAGAGCGCTTCGCTGCGTTCTTCCTGCGTGAGTCCCCGCCAGGCGAGGCCGCGTCGGTTGCACAGCTTGTCGGTGCCAACTGCTGCCAGCCAGCCGGCCACCAGCTTGCTGTCAGGCGGCTCTTCTCGGAAATTGATGAAAGAGAAGTCGAGTCCTGAGGCTTTTGCCCAAGCGATGGCTTTCTTCACTGAGCCGCAGTTTGGAATGCCGTAGATGCGCAGCATGTCGAATAGTCCTTGAGAGAGCTGAGAGGCAGAGGGCCGTCAAGCAGCGGCACGGCCGAGGCGGTCGTTCACAGCTGCCCAGTCCGGCGTCTGAGGCGGACGCTCAATAAAGATGCGTTCGGCGCCTGCGCGATCGAGGCGATGCAGGTTCTCGTAGAGAAGGGCGCCGTATTCGTGCAGCGACGAAGGCGATTCGAGCGAAAGCGCGGTAGCAATGCCGGCGCGCTTAAGCGCTTCCAGCTGCGGTTGCGAGGCCATGACGGCTGTGCGGCCGCCGAAGGCGGAGACCGTCTGCATAAAGTCGGCTGTATCCACAAGCACAAGCTTTGTTTTGGGAGCATAGTGGCTCTTCAGGCGGCCAGAGGCTCGCGGGGCATCGCTTCCGGCATCGGGAACAGGACTGCCGAGCACTTCTTCGAGCATCTCGCGCGTAATGACGCCGTAGCGCAGCATGCGGGGCTTTCCTGTCGAGAGGTCAAGCATCGTCGACTCAATGCCGAATTCGCAAGGACCGCCGTCAAGAATCATGTCGAGCTTGCCTGTCGGCTTCACGCCGAGGTCTTCGGCGACATGCGCCGCACAGGACGGGCTGATGCGACCGAACGTGTTGGCTGAAGGCGCCGTGAGGCCGCGGTAGGTCTTGCCTGCAAAGGCGACAAGAAGTGCGTGCGCCCACGGATGCGAGGGACAGCGCAGTGCGACAGTGTCTTGTCCGCCAGTTACAAAGAGGCCGCAGCGGGGCTTCTTCTTCAGCACGAGCGTGAGCGGACCCGGCCAGAATCGCTTGGCCAGCAGCCGAGCTGCTTCCGGCACGTCTTCAGCCCAGGCATCAATGGCTTCCGGTCCGCAGATGTGCACGATCAGCGGATGGTTCATCGGGCGGCCTTTTGCGCGGTACGTGGCGGTGACGGCTGCTTCATTGTCCGCATCGGCAGCCAGGCCGTAGACCGTTTCTGTAGGAATGGCGACTAGCCCGCCGGCGTCGAGAATTCGGACCGCTTCTGCGATCTTGCGGGCATCAATGGGAGGCGTAGCCATTCAGGCATTCTCCTTCATGTGGGGCAGCAGCTCGTCAGCGAAGGGCAGCTCCAGAAGCTTGGCGGCTTCATGAGCGCGCGACAGCGCTTCGTCGAGCGTGCGTCCGAGAATAGTGGCGTGTCCCATCTTTCTGGCGTGCCGCGCTTCGGCCTTGCCGTAGAGATGGAGCTTGAGGCCCGGCACTGCGCAGAGCGATGCCCAGTCGGGTTCGCGCTTCGCGCCGTTCTTGTCGAACCAAAGATCGCCGAGCAGATTGATCATGACGGCTGGTGAGTGCTGGCGCGTTTCTCCGAGAGGCAGACCGGCCATGATGCGAACCTGCTGGTCGTACTGGCTCGAGTCGCACGCTTCGATCGTGACATGGCCTGAATTGTGGGGGCGCGGCGCCAGCTCATTGGCGAGAATTGTTCCGTCTTCAAGAATGAAGAGCTCTACGCACAGGACGCCGGCGTACTCGAGCGCATGGGCGATGCGTTCGGCATAGTCTTGCGCGCGTTTAGCCGTTTCAGCGTCAATCCGCGCAGGCAGCACGGTGTAGGC
Organism: uncultured Sutterella sp.; assembly: GCA_905202595.1. Lineage (GTDB taxonomy): Bacteria > Pseudomonadota > Gammaproteobacteria > Burkholderiales > Burkholderiaceae_F > Sutterella. The sequence goes on along the minus strand of CAJKSP010000004.1, from coordinate 59,056 downwards.
GAGAATGCCGTGGCGATGATGATTTTCGGCAACCGGGAAAACGGCTGTTTCGCCAGAGAGCGTCCGGCAGACGATGACGGAGACTTCGAGCTTGAGCGCAAGGCGCTTTTCCAGCACGCAGTCGACGCAGCCGAAGCGGCGCCAGGCCTCGAGCGCTTCTTCAGCGTTCGCGACGACGGCCTGTCCCTTGCCGTCGTAGCCTAAGCGTGCTGTTTTGAGAATGCCGGGAAAAAGCTCGGCAGGAAGCGAGCGCGCATCGCTTTCGCTCAGCACGGCGCGGTGCGGCGCCGTCGGCACGCCGGCTTTTTCAATGAAGGCCTTTTCGGTGTTGCGGTCCTGAGTGGCTGCTACGGCATCCGCATGGGGCGCGGTCTGCAGGCCGGCTGCAGCCAGGCGCGCCAAGCTTTGGGCTGGCACATTTTCAAATTCGGTCGTGACGGCGCAAGCTTTGCGAGCGAGCTCTTCAAGCCCCTTTTCATCGTCGTAGGCTGCTTTGACCTGCGAGAGGCTTACCTCGGCAGCTGGCGAGTGTTCGCCGGGGTCCAGCACGGCCACGTGGTAGCCCATGGTGGCAGCAGCCTGTGCAAACATGCGGCCAAGCTGTCCGCCGCCGAGCAGGCCGAGTGTGGCGCCGGGCAGAAAGGTCTTCTTGTCCATCATCGCTCAAAGCTCCTCAACAGGAAGCGCCATGGCGCGCGCCTTGGCGTTCTGTGCAATGCGGAAGTCTGCGAGCTTGCGGGCGATGGCCTCGTCTGTCGTGCCGAGCATCTGCAGCGCAAAGAGTGCTGCATTGGCTGCGCCGGCTTCACCGATGGCAAACGTGGCGACAGGCACGCCCTTAGGCATCTGCACAATCGAGTGCAGGCTGTCAACGCCGCGCAGATACTTCGATGGCACCGGCACGCCGAGCACGGGCACGATGCACTTCGCGGCAAGCATGCCGGGGAGGTGAGCAGCACCGCCCGCACCGGCGATGATGGCGCGGATGCCTCGCTTGGCTGCCGTTTCGGCATATTCGAACATTTCGTCGGGCATGCGGTGCGCGCTGACGACGCGTGCTTCGAACGGAACGCCGAATTCTTTGAGGATGAGGGCGGCGTTCTTCATGATCTCCCAGTCGGAGTTGCTGCCCATGAGAATGCCGATCACCGGCGCAGTCTGAGTCTGTTCCATATGCTGCCTATGCAGGGAAAAAGTGAAAAAACTGAAACGAAAGCGAGCCGGGCGACAACGGCGCACTGCGCCTGCCGTCCCGGCTCGCTGGCCGCGTGCAGGCCGCGGGGGCTCTTAGAGGTGATTAGGGCTCAATGTCCGTGCCGGTCAGGCGGCGGAGCGCTTCGCGATACTTATCCGCAGTCTTTTCGATGATCTCTTCAGGGATCTTCGGAGCCGGCGGCGTCTTGTCCCACGGCTGCGTTTCGAGCCAGTCGCGGATGAACTGCTTGTCGAAGCTCTTGGGCGAGGTGCCGACTTCGTATTCGTCAGCCGGCCAGAAGCGGCTCGAATCCGGTGTGAGGACCTCGTCCATCAGGCGGACGCGGCCTTCGGCGTCAATGCCGAATTCGAATTTCGTGTCGGCAATGATGATGCCGCGCGTTGCAGCGTATTCGCTCGCACGCTTGTAGAGTTCGATCGTGGCATTGCGGATCGTTGTGGCGATTTCCGTGCCGTAGAGCTCGCAGCAGCGCTCGAAAGTGATGTTTTCGTCATGCGTGCCGACTTCAGCCTTGGCGGCGGGAGTGAAGATCGGCTCGGGGAGTTTCTGAGCCTGCTTGAGGCCCGGCGGAAGCTCGACGCCGCAGACCTTGCCCGTCTGGCAATATTCCTTCCAGCCGCCGCCGATGATGTAGCCGCGCGCCACGCATTCAATCAGGATCGGCTTGAGTCGCATGGAGACGACGCTGCGGCCGCGAACCTGGTCGCGCTCCTCCGGGGAGACGACGCTTTCCGGATCAATGCCGGTCAGATGGTTGGGGATGACGTCCTTCAGCTTCTCGAACCAGAAGTTCGTGAGGGCGGTGAGAACCTTGCCTTTGCCCGGGATCGGGTCGCCGAGGATGACGTCGAACGCCGAAATGCGGTCGGACGCTACGATGAGGAGCTTGTCCTCACCCACCGAGTAAACGTCGCGGACTTTGCCGCTGTAGATCTGCTTCAAGGACGAAATGTTCGTCTTGGAAAGACCGGCCATTGTTGTCTCCCTGGAAAATGGTGCTTGAATGGCTTCAGAAAAAGAAGGCGCTGAAATTTTAGACGCTGCGGGACGGCAGCGTGCTTTTCGTGAAGAAGCAAGCCGCTGACAGCTTGCGGCTGTCAGGCATGGCCTGCACAAGTTATCTCATGCCGATGGTCCATCAGCCTGCGGCAATCGTCCAAAGCGCCGGACCGGCAATGCCAAGCCAGGCCGTTGCGGCAATGAAGAGAGCAAAAAGAACGGCGGCGCTGCCCATGTCCTTGGCGCGGCCGGCGAGCGGGTGGATTTCCGGGCCAAAGCGATCGACGCAGGCTTCAATCGCAGAGTTGAGAATCTCAACGAGCGGCACGAGGAGCGTGCTCTGCACAAGGATCACTTTTTCAAGCGCGGTGACGGGAAGAAGCAGCGCGACGGGAATCAGGACGACGGCAAGCGCCGCTTCTTCTCGGAATGCGGCTTCGTTCTGCCAGCCAGCTTTGATGCCCTGCCAGGAGTAGCGCGTAGCGTTGATAAGCCGTCGCAGGCCTTTTTTGCCTTTGAGATCAGTTGCAGATTCAGGCTTGGGCATGATGGCGTGCGGATGAGTGAGCTGCAAAGCAGCAGAAGAAGAAAGAAAGCGCGCCGAAGCTTTTGAAGGACTTCGGCGCGCACGGCCCGTTAATCAGGCATTCATGATTTTTTTAGAGCACGTTCTGACGAAGCGTGCCGTCAGCGTAGCGCTTGGCCATCTTGTCAAGCGCAACCGGCTTGATCTTGTAGGCTTGCCCCTCGCAGCCGAACTCGATGTAGCGTTTCTTGCAGAGCTCGGTCGCTGCGGCGCGGGCGGCCTTCAGGTACGCGCGCGGGTCGAAGGATGACGGGTTCTCGACGAGGAAGCGGCGAATGGCAGCCGTCATGGCAAGGCGGATGTCGGTGTCGATGTTCACTTTGCGCACGCCGTGCTGAATGGCCTTTTGAATTTCCTCAACCGGCACACCGTACGTTTCGCGCATGTCGCCGCCGAACTGGCGAATTTCTGCAAGGTACTCCTGCGGAACGGAGGAAGAGCCGTGCATGACGAGATGCGTATTCGGCAGACGGGCATGGATTTCCTTGACGCGGTCGATCGAGAGAATTTCTCCTGTGGGGCGGCGCGTGAACTTGTAGGCGCCGTGCGAGGTGCCGATAGCAATGGCGAGCGCATCAAGCTGGGTGGCGCGCACAAATTCAGCTGCCTGATCCGGATCAGTGAGAAGCTGCTCGCGCGTCATCGTGGCTTCAGTGCCGTGGCCATCCTCCTTGTCGCCTCGCATGGTTTCGAGCGAGCCGAGGCAGCCTAGTTCGCCTTCCACCGAAACGCCGATGCAGTGCGCCATGTCTACAACCCGGCGCGTAACGTCCACGTTGTAGTCGTAGGTCGAAATCGTCTTGCCGTCGCTCATGAGGGAGCCGTCCATCATGACCGAAGTGAAGCCCATGCGGATGGCGCCCTGGCAGACCGCCGGGCTCTGTCCGTGATCCTGATGCATGCAGACCGGAATCTCGGGATAGGCTTCAACTGCGGCTTCAATCAGGCGGCGCAGGAATGCTTCGCCTGCATATTTGCGGGCGCCGGCGGACGCCTGCATGATCACGGGCGCGCCGACTTCGCTCGCGGCGGCCATGATGGCCTGAACCTGCTCAAGGTTATTGACGTTGAAGGCCGGAATGCCGTAGCCGTTCTCAGCTGCATGGTCAAGCAGCTGGCGCATGGAGACAAGTGCCATCGAAGGGAACTCCGAATAGAAGAATGTGGCGGCTGAAATCCCAATCCCGCCGCCGGTTTGTCACTATGCCGGCATTGTATCGGTTTGGATTCAGCGCCGCTCACAATGACTCGGATTCGATATGCTGAGCAGGCATTCTCATGCAACAAGCGTCGGATCGGCGGCGAGTTGCTTTTTGATGCCCGTCAGAATGGCGCGTGCGAGCTTCTGCTGATGGCTTGCGCTTTTGAGAAGCTTCTCCTCCTGCGGATTCGAAATGAAAGCCGTTTCCACAAGAATCGACGGGATGCCCTGGCCTTTGAGGACGGCAAAGCCCGCTTGTTCGACTTTGGTCTTATGGAGACGGTTGATGCCACGCAATTCTTGAAGGACAGCAGCGCCAAGCCCGAGACTGTAGCTGATCGTCCAGCTCTGCGTCATGTCGACTATGACACTGGCGACCGCCTTGTCAACCGTCGCTATGTTGACGCCGCCGATCAAGTCGGATTCGTTCTGGCTCTGCGCCAGCCATCGCGCAGCGGCTGACGTGGCGCCGCGCTGGGAGAGCGCAAAGACGCTGGAGCCTCGCGCGCTTGCCTTCACCCAAGCGTCAGCATGGATGGAGACAAGCATGGCGGCTCGGACTTTTCGCGCGATGGCGACGCGGCCGCCCAAGCTGACGAAATGGTCCGAATTGCGCGTCATTACAGCCTGCATGTTCGGTTCAGCGTTGACGAGCTTGGCGAGACGGCGCGCGATCTGAAGCACGACGTCCTTTTCCTTCGTTTTGCGGCGTCCGATGGCTCCGGGGTCTTCTCCGCCATGCCCTGGATCAATCACGATGACGAGCTTTCTGGCGCGGCTAGGCTTCGCCGCGTTCTTCGTCGGCGTCTTGCTTGAACTCTTGGATCCGGAGGGTTCTCCGTTCTTGGGAATCGACGCCGTCTGAGGAGGCTTCTTTGCCGCGCCGCCATTTGCCAAGTTGGCAATCACGTCGGCTAGCGGATCGTCCTCTGCAGCATCGTCGGCATCGCCTGATTCCAGCTCGGCAAGGATCTTGCTGACTTGATCCCGAGGGTGAGCAGGGTAGATGTCGAAAACGAGGCGGTACTTGTAGTTCGCGAAAGGCTTGAGAAGGAACACTTCCGGCTTGACATCCGTCTTCAGATCCATCACAAGTCGGACTATGCCCGGCTTGAACTGGCCGATGCGCATGGCGGCGATGTACGGATCGTCAGGCTTGACTGCGGCGATTTCCTTTTTAAGCGCTTCGGTCAGCGCGAGCCCTTCAATGTCAATAACCAGGCGCAGAGGCTTTGCGCTTCTCACGAAGAAGTGCTTGAACTTCAGCGGCACGTCCGTTTCGAGCGTTACGCGCGTGTACTCTTCAGCCGGCCACATGCGCACAGCGACCATCGTTGCTCCCCAGGCGATGTCCGCAGGCGCAAAAGCGAACAGAAGCGTGCTGCCGGCGGCGGCGATTAGGCGGCGGCGTTCGATGTCCATGCGGCCTCCATGGCATCAAGAAGCGCTTTGCCGGAGGCGCTCATGGCTTCGGCATGTACGCGGCGCCCCAAGCCCTCTGGGGCGAGCGAAACAACCAGATCTGCAGGCGGCAAATACGGCTCTGCCTTGCAGCTCCATTCCGATGCGCAGAGCGCGCCTGCGCCGTAGAGGTCTCGGAAGCCGGCATCGTCGAACTCTTCAGGCGCTTCGAATCGATAGAAATCGAAGTGATTCACAGCAATGCCATTCGCTCGGTAGGTCTCAAGAAGCGAGAAGGTGGGGCTTTTTACCGGTCCCTGCCAGCCGAGCGCACGGAGCATGGCGCGGATGAGCGACGTCTTGCCTGCGCCGAGGTTGCCCTCTAAGCGAAGAGCCAGACCGTCAGCGGCAATGGCTTCGCGGCAGGCGAGAGCGCCCTGGGCGAGAGCGGCGCCGAGCCGATCGGTGTCGTCAGGATGTGGAAGCGCAGCGTCAAAGCTCTTCATCGTTGGATGCAGGCAAAAATGCAAAAGGAAGAACTCCTGATTCTAGGACAAGGCGTCGGCTGATCGGCCAGCATGTTTCAGTCGAAACATGGGGCATTGTGGTTTTGAATTCTTCACAGATGTAACGAAATGTAATTCACCTTGCCGAAATAGAACTTTATCTGCATAATTCAAATCCTCTGATTCGCACTGCTTCAGCAGTGACGAAAAGAGGATGCCGGAGTAGCTCAGTTGGTAGAGCAGCGCATTCGTAATGCGAAGGTCGGAAGTTCAAGTCTCCTCTCCGGCACCATATGACAGGCCCGAATTGGTAAATCCAGTTCGGGCCTTCCTTTTTATACGCTCGCTTCATCGCGGCCTCGGATGGCCTTTGCGCGCGGCGAGTGCTGAAGTGCTCTGCGCGCCGCCGAAGAGCGCGCAGAGCCTGCAGCTCGATGCCGCCTTATTTCTCGAGCTTCTCTCTCATGGCGTCGGAGAGCTTGCCGAGCAGCATGCCGCCGAGCGACGCAGCATTTACGCCGTTTGCAGAAAACTTGCCGTTTTCATAGCGCACGTTTTCGAGCACGATGGTTCCTTCAAGCTTTCCGGCGTACTTGTCGATTTTTTCTGCTCGATCCGTCCTGCCTGCCAGCGAGCTGATGAGTGAGGCGATGCCGGCAGCCTTGCGGACGGCTTTTGCCTGCTTTTCAGCCGGCTGATCGATTTCCGCTCGAGCCACGATGATGCGGATCGGGTCGGTAGCCGCTACATCCATGCCGGCGAGCGAAGCCTTGCTCCAGCTCATAAGGCTTGCACCCTTGGCATTGATGAGATCCAGAGAAGCGAGAGACATGTCTCCCTTCCATGCGGGAACAGCTTGGCCTTTGTCGTTTGAGACTGCAAGCTGGCCCTGGGCGCTGAAGTCGCCGGCTTTGGCGCCGATGCCTGCATAGCCTTGAAGAAGCGTCGAGAAGCTCTTCAGGCCGATTTTGGCCGCCTTGACGTCAATTGCAGCAGAAAGCGGCGTCAATACGACATTGCCGGCAGCATTGAGCGTGCCGCCTCCAAGTCCCGCAGACACATCGACGACGGCTTTGGTGCCAGGTGCAGACGAAAGGCCTTTGACGATGGCATTGAGTTTGGAAATTTGGGCCGACCCAGCCGGCTTGATGGTCTCGTCGCGATAGTTGAGGGTGCTGTTCTTAATGGAAGCTGCAGCTACCGACCAGCGCCAGGATGGGGCTGCCGAGGCTGCCTCAGGTGCGTTCTGCTTTTCATCGACTTTCGCCACAGCCTTGCTGGCAGCCGGTTTTCCAATGTTCGTCAAATTAAGGCCGGACTTGGAATTGACGGCATTGACGACGGCACCTTCTATCTGTGCGTTTTTCACTTTCACAGTGCTTGAGGCGAGGCTGAAGCTTTCAAGAGAAATGGAAGCCGAGCGCGCCGTCGCGAGCGTGTTCTTGCCCTGTTTGACAGACAGGCCCGTCAAGGCGGCGTCTCCTGATGCGGTGACGTCCTTGGTGCTGTAGCCTGCTTTCAGGTGAAAGGCGGCGGTTGCGCCGACATCGAGCCCTGATGCGCTCTTGATGTAAGCGGCTGCCTGCTTGAGCGTGAGCTTGTCGCCGGAAAGCTCGGCATTGACGGAAAGCGGCGTCAGGTTCACGCTGCCCTTGGCGGCAATGCTGCCGCCAAGGAGAAGGGCTGAAGCGGTCCACGTGCCGGGCTTGTCGGAAGCGCTGCTGATGTTGGAAGCGCTTGCGGCGATCTTTGTCACGGCAATATGCGCAGCGGGCGAAACCGTGGAGTCTTTCCAGGTAATGGACGCGTCGCTGAGGCTGGCTTTGGCCAAAGACCATTGCCAGGCGTTTGAAGGAGAAGCTTCTGCGCTTTCAGCGGCCGAAGGCGTGATGTCCTCGTGCGCTGAAGCGGCTGAAGCCGGCTGCATGACGCGAATTACATTGAGTCCGGCCGGCGAATTTTCCAAATGCGCTCGCAGGCCTTCGAGCGAGGCGCTCTGCACGTCGGCGGTGCTTTCAACAAGGTCTATTTCCTTTACAACGATGCCGGCATGCTTGAAGCCGGCCAGCTCGGCAGCCGCTGAGGCGCTTTTGTCCTTGAATGAGACGCCGTCAAGCGACGCGTTGCCCGAAAGAAGCACTTTCGCAGGCTGCCCGCCTGTCGGGTTCTGGAAAACGAAAGTCAGATCGGTGGAAAGCGTTCCTTGTGCGAGCGTCAGCTGAGAGCCAGCTAATGCGGGCACCATTTTTGCGAAGGGCACCAGGTCGAGTTTGGAGACTTTCAGATTGAGCTGCGCTTCGAGTGATGATCCGAAGGGCTTGGTCGAGCCAGAGGCTTCAATCGGCGTGCCGTTGACTTTGAACGAAAGCGATGGGGTGACGAGACTGGAGTTGGAAGTGGCCAGCGTGCTCACAAACGGAAGCTCGAGCGCAATGTCCGTCACAGCTTGATCGATGCCGGCCTTTTTATCTGCGTAACGAATGGAGCTGTTCTTGACGGAAATGTTGTAGAGCGCAAAGTTCGGCAGCGCTGAGTCGGCTTTGCTCGCAGCCTCATCGTCATTTTTCGTCGGAGCCGCTCCGCTGGACGAGGTGCGGCCAGTCAGCACGGCAATGTCTTCGCGAAGGCCGGCATCCATGTCTGCATTGACAATGAGGCCGTCGATTGTCACTTCATCCAGCACAGGAGCGAGCTTGACAAGCGTTTCAGCGGAGGCATCTATTCGCAGAAGTTCGAGCTTGGCCAGCGTTCCGCCTTTGCGATCGGGAATGCTGAGGCCTTTGAGCTCATAGGTCCAGGTCCAGGGATTGAAGCGGACGTCCTTGAGAACAACGGGGCGTCCGAGCTTCTGAGCGACGAAGCTATCAAGAACCGTGCGGGTAGCGTAAGGCACGCCGATGTAGCCGATGCCTGCATAAAGCGCTGCGCCGACGACGACAGCGAGAGCTGTGAATTTGATGGCGCCATTAGCCATTTTTTTGCCTTCCTTGAAAATCAGTGCGGCGCTTCAAATTTTCGAGGACTGCGCCGAACATAAGGAGATGCATCAATTATCGAGCTCCAGCGCAGATGCCGTCGCAGGGAAGTTGCAAGAAGGCGCATATGCAAAAGGTCCGCTGCCAATCTTGTTGACAGCGGACCCTGAAGAATGTGGTGGAGGCGGCGGGAGTCGAACCCGCGTCCGGAAACCTTTTTCTGATGGTTCTACATGCTTAGCCGCATGATTTGAATCTTATCCGGTGCCCTGCCGAGCGGCGGGCCGGCACCGAACCAGTCATCTAAGTTTCGGGAGGGCGTCGACGACAGCCACCCAGCCTAGGCTCTGTGAAATGATGCTGCTGACGGTTGCCCGTCCTGACCCAGAGTCAAGTCAGTGCAGCATCCCGCTGGTTAAGCAGCGAGAGCGAAACGCTTGTTGTTGGCGTTTATATTTTTGCAGCGGATTTACGAGGTGACTGCACCTCGACATGCCCCATTCAGCGTCCGCGTCCCCGTCGAAACCAAAGGCGCCCCCCTGAATGCGGACTCACATATTACACCGGCTCAGCTCACGGCGAGGCGCGAAAAGTGTAATTGATGATCTCTTAGCCGCTTGCGCCCTCTGCGACGGTTCAAGCCGGCCGCCATGTCAGAAGATCTGACGGCACCGATGCAATGAAGTCGGGAGTAGCGCTTTCCGGCGGCTCGGGCATGTAGCCCCAGCGAACCAAAGCGCAGGGCAGTCCTGCCGCATGTGCTGCCGTGCAGTCTGAAGCCGAGTCGCCTACGTACACCGCTTCATCGGGCAGGGCGTCAAAGCGCTTGAGCGCCGTCAGGAGCGAGTCGGGACGTGGCTTGAGCGCAGCGCCGGGGCTGTCGCACCCAATCAAGACCTGGATCTCTTCTGCAAGAGAAAGCGCTCGGAGAACGCGTTCGGCGAGTGCGAATGGCTTATTCGTCACAACGCCGATGCGGCATCCTTGTTTGCAAAGCGATGCCAGCATGGCGGCGATGCCGGGGAAAAGCGCTGAGCGCGCTGCGGGCATTTCTGAGTAATAGCTGAGGAATTCAGCTTTGAGCGGCGGATAGCGGGGATCATCCTTCGGGATGCCGAGCGCGGCAAGAACAAGCGCTGGAGAGCCTTTTCCGGATGCGGCTCGGAGCGATTCCAGCGGAAGCGCCGGCAGGCCGCGCGCCGTGCGAAGCCTGTTGGCGGCGGCGGAAAGATCGGGCGCCGTATCGACAAGCGTGCCGTCAAGATCAAAAAGGTAGAGATTTCGAATCATTGCCGTCAGAGCTCTTTCATGCACGAAAAAGCCCCTGCGGCTGCAGGGGCTTTCAGGATCAGCTTTGCCGGCGCTTCAGCGCGCCGGCAAGGCGGATGCAAGCTTGCGTTGAGCAAGCCTTATTCAGCCGGACGCGTGCCGACGACTTCAACCACGGCGCGGCGGTTCGGAGCCAGGCACTTCACGAGTTCGCGGAAGTTCTTGATCTGACCCTTGCGCGACGGATTCGGGCAGTTCACAACCGGATCAGCCTCACCCTTGCCTTCGGTCTGGATCAGCGTAGCGTCAACGCCCTTGGAGACGAGGTAGGTCTTCACGGCTTCAGCACGCTTGAGCGAGAGGCGTTCGTTGAACTTGTCAGAGCCAATGCGGTCGGCATAGCCCGTCGAAAGGATGACTTCAATGTCAACGCCGGCAATGCGGGAGACGAGGTCGTCCAGAACGGCCTTGCCTTCGTCCTTCAGATCGGAGCGGTTGTAATTGAAGAGCATATCGGCCGAGAAGGTCACCTTTTCAGCGGCCTTGACCGGGGCGGGCTCCTCGACAGCCTTGCAGGCAGCGGCGTCAAGGATGTCGGCATCGCAAGCGCAGCCGGCGCCGTTCACACCGAGCGCTTCAGCCAGAGCCGGGGTCCAGAAGCCGGTGCGCCAGCAAAGGCCGGTGCTGTTGACAACGACCTGACCAGAGGAGGACTGGACATACGGAATCACCTGATCGGCAGCGAAGGAGGCGCCGGATGCGGCGATCATCGCAGCAGCGACGAGGCCACCAATTTTCGCGGAAGTCTTCATTTTCTTTTTCCTCAAAGTTCGGAAATGGACGATTTAATTGTTGTGCGCCCTTCTGGAAGACAGCACCGAAAGGTCATCCAAAACCTCGAGCATTCAAGCCGCACCCCGAACGCAGTTCAGGACGGTCAGAATGCCTCTTCTTATTTTAGAGTCCCATTGTAAAAGGCGATGAAGCCAGACTGCTGAGGTTTAACCCGAGGGGAACAGTCCGACCGTTTCAATTTCAGGGCGCCGCAAGGCAGAAGCTGAAAACAACAGGCAGCTTTCATACCCTATTCTGCCATTTTTGGGCCAGCGTAGCCGCGGCATCGCCGGCCGAAAGGCTGGGGAATTGCATTGTTAGTTGTTTCGAGGCAATAAGTCTGCCGGCCACCCAAGTGCGGATAACGTGCTCTCGGCCTGCGGCATAGAGCAGCTGCGCTGCGGGATCGAATACGGGCCGAGCATCGACGTGGCCGAGATCAATGGCAATCAGGTCGGCGGCCTTCCCGAATTCAATGCTGCCGATCTCGTTTTCCCAATGCAACGCTTTGGCGCCGCCCATGGTTGCCGCCCAGAGCATGTCGTGCACGGTGGCGACGGTCGTATCGCCCGCAACGGCTTTGGCGAGCATGCCCGCAAGGCGCGTTTCCCCGATCATGTCGAGCTTGTCGTTGCTGGCGGCGCCGTCTGTGCCGATGCCGACGTTGATCCCTGCAGCGAGCATCTTGCCTATCGGCGCAAATCCGCTAGCGAGCTTGAGATTGGAGCAGGGACAGTGGCAGACGGATGAGCCGGCTTCGGCCATGGCGGCGATGTCTTCGTCGCTTGCCTGAACGCTGTGCACAGCGATGAGGCGTTCATTCAGGAGGCCGGTGCGCTTCAGGCGCTCGATCGGGCGCTCCCCATACTGCCGAAGAGAGTCGGCGACTTCAATGGCCGTTTCATTGACGTGCATGTGGATTGGCACGCCGTATTTTTCCGAAATCTCGGCGCAGCGCTTGAGCGCGCTGTCGCTGACGGTGTACGGTGCATGCGGGCTGATAGTTGCATGCACGAATTCGTCGCCTTCGCAGTCCCTGATGAGCGCTTCGGCCTTGTCAAGATATTCGCTCTCGTTTTGTGCCCAGGCAGAGGGAAAGCCGATGACAATGCCCGAAGCCGCAACGCGCAGTCCCGCTCGACGAAGCCCTTCGGCGGCAGCGCGCGGGAAGAAGTAGTTGTCATTTACGGTCGTGACGCCGCCGGCAGCCATTTCCAGGCCTGCGAGCCAAGCGCCGTCACGAACAAAGTCCGCGCTCATGAGCTTGCCCTCTGCTGGCCAGATTTTGGTGTTGAGCCAGTCCATGAGCGGCAGATCGGCTCCCATGCCCCGAAGCAGATTCATGGCGGCATGCGCATGGAGATTCACAAGGCCCGGCATCAGAACGCTTTCTGGAAGCGACATCCACTCGTCGGCATCGAAAAGGCTTTTGGCCTGCGCGGACGGCAGAATGGCCTCAATGCGTCCGCTTTTGAGGGCAACGGCATAGCGTTCTAGCACTTGGCCTTTGGGAACGATGGGAATCACCCAGCGGGCATCAATGACAGTGTCGGCATGCATAAGAATGAGCGTTCCAGTGATGAGTAGAGCGGAGTCTAGATCGGGCGCCGCGCTTCATTCTATCGTTGGAGATCCGGCCTTTCCGATCGGTTTCTCCGCAGGGCGGAGCGGCGCTCGTCAGGCATGAAATTCCACCTAAGCTGATACAATCAACAATTTCGATGCGGCGGCCCGGAAGGCCCGCCGCCCTGCGTGCGATTTGGCGCAGGCGACAGGATTTCAGGATGAATGCCGATGGACGAAGAAAACGACGACAAGAAGACCGGCGAAGCCGTGCAGCTGCCTTCTGACGGAGACGATGCGGGCGATGCCGATGAAAATGCGTCGCCCACGTCGGGCGATGCCATCGCTCAGGAGCTGATGCCTGTTTCGGTTGAAGCCGAAATGCGCCGCTCCTACCTCGACTATGCGATGAGCGTGATCGTCGGACGAGCACTGCCGGATGTGCGCGACGGCCTGAAGCCCGTGCACCGCCGAGTGCTCTTCGCCATGAAGCAGATCGGCAACACTTGGAACAATCCGACGAAGAAGGCCGCCCGCGTCGTGGGCGAAGTGTTGGGCAAGTACCACCCTCACGGCGACAACGCGGCCTATCAGACGATCGTGCGCTTGGCGCAGGACTTCTCCATGCGCTACCCGCTCGTCTACGGCCAGGGCAACTTCGGCTCGATCGACGGCGACAGCGCAGCGGCCATGCGCTACACGGAAGTGCGTCTGCAGAAGATCTCCGAAGAGCTTCTGGCTGACATTAATGAAGAGACGGTCGACTTCGTTCCGAATTTCGACAATTCCGAAATGGAGCCGGTTGTGCTGCCGACGCGGCTGCCGCAGCTCCTTGTGAACGGCAGCTCAGGCATTGCCGTTGGCATGGCGACGAACATTCCGCCGCACAATCTTTCGGAGACGATTGACGGGTGCCTGTACGCCCTTGAGCATCCAGACTGCACGATTGAAGATCTCATCCGCTGCATTCCGGCGCCGGATTTCCCAACCGGCGGCATTATTTTCGGGCTTAAGGATGTTCATGAGGGCTACAGAACCGGCCGCGGCCGCGTAATGATTCGGGCGCGCACGCATCTCGAAGACATGAAGGGCGGGCGCACGCGCATTGTCGTCGATGAGATTCCGTATATGGTCAACAAGCGGATCATGTACGAAAAGATGCACGAGCTCTGGCGCGACAAGAAGCTGGAAGGCATCTCCGAAATGCGCGACGAGTCGTCGCGCAAGATCCGAATCTGCATCGACCTCAAGGCCGGCACAATGCCGGAGGTTGTGCTCAACAACCTCTTCAAGAACACCCAGATGCAGGTGAGCTTCGGCATGAACATGGTCGCCCTTGTCGATGGGCAGCCCATGCTTCTGAATCTGAAGCAGATGATCGAGCACTTCCTGGCGCATCGCCGAGAAGTGGTGACGCGCCGCACCGTATTCCGCCTCAAGAAGAACCGGGATGCAGGCCATGTGCTCGAAGGCCTTGCCGTTGCGCTGGCCAATCTGGACGAGTTCATCCGCCTCATTCGCGCAGCCCGCACAGTTGACGAAGCGCGCGAAGCGCTCTACAGCCGCGGCTGGGATCTGGGCTTTGCTGGCGAAATCACCCGCCGGGCCGCCGCCGCGGGCGAATCCGTTTACCCCGGCGATATGGATCGCACTCGCGGCCTGCGTGCAGACGGCCTCTACTATCTCACGAATGTGCAGATCGACAGCATTCTTGCCATGAACCTGCGCCGTCTGACCGGGCTTGAGCGCGAGAAGGTGCTGAGCGACTATTCGCACACGATGGATGTCATCCTCGATCTGCTTGACATTCTCGCCAAGCCTGCGCGAGTGACGGCCATCATCGCTGACGAGCTTCGCGACATCAAGACGGCCTTCGGCGATGAACGGCGTTCGACCATTGATCTGATGGGCGATCCGAACTTTAACAAGCGCGATCTCATCCCGCGCCGCGAGATGGTGGTTTCGCTGACGCAGGGCGGCTTCATCAAGAGCCAGGCGCTGAGCGATTACGATGCGCAGTCGCGCGGCGGCAAAGGCCGCAATGTGCAGGCGGTGACGAAGGACGACGAAATCGAAGAGCTCTTCATCGCGAACAGCCACGACGTCATTCTCTGCTTCACGAATCTCGGCAATGCCTATCCGATCGATGTTTTCGAGCTTCCGGAAGGAAAGGCCAATTCGCGCGGTCGTTCCGTCGTCAATCTCATTCCGCTCAAGGAAGAAGAGCGCATCAGCTTCATTCTGCCGGTACAGGGCTTTGACGACGAGCACTATCTCGTCCTTGCAACGAATCGCGGCACGCTCAAGCGCATGTCGCTGTCGCTGCTCAAGAACATCCGCAAGGGCGGCATCCGCGCCATGCAGTTCGATGAGGGAGAAACGCTCATCGGCGCCGTGGTGACGAATGGCGCAGAAGACATTCTCTGCTTCAGCAGCGGCGGGCGCTGCGTACGCTTCCCCGAGAGCGACATGCGTCCCATGGGCCGCACGGCGCACGGCCTGCGCGGCATGGCTCTTGGCGAAGGCGAGTCGGTCATTGCTATTGTGGCGCTTGACGATCCGTCCAAGGATGTTCTGACGGCGACCGAGCACGGCTACGGCAAGCGCACGCCTTCTGCTGATTATCCGCGTCATGGCCGCCGCACGCGCGGGCAGATCGCCATCCTGACCTCAGAGCGCAACGGCCGCGTGGTAGCTGCAGTTCTCGTGCGGCCTGAGGACGACATCATGCTGCTCAGCACGGGCGGCAAGGTGATCCGCACTCGCGCGAGCGAGGTTCGTGTCTGCGGCCGCCGCACGCAGGGCGTTCGCCTTATCACGATGGAAGACGACACGCTGGCTGCGGTGCGGCTCATCGTGCGTCCCGCCGGCGAAGCCGACGAGGAGATCGATCATCTGGAGGCGGCTGAGGCGGAGGCCGAAGTCGAGGATGCAGATCTTCCGGATGATGACGCTGACGACGAGCCGCTGCCTGACGACGATGAAGCGGAAGAAGCGGACGGCTCCTCGGAAGAAGACGGCAAGGAGCCGCGCGATTAAAGTAGCGAGCGGCGCTGTGCGCGCCCTCTGCCTTTGCGGGATGCGCTTCCAGCGCATCTCTGCGGCGTCCTTTCCACAGGGGAGGCGGCAGTGCCGACCTCCCCTTTTTGCATATCAGCCCGCTTGAACTATGGAACGTCCTTACAACTTTGCGCCGGGTCCGGCCATGCTTCCGCTCAGCGTGCTTCAGCGCATTCAGGGCGAGCTGCTTGATTATCGCGGCAGCGGCTTTTCGATTTTGGAGGCGAGCCATCGCGGACCGCTGGTTCAGGCTTTGCTGACGGAGCTGCGCGCCAAGCTGCGGCGACTTCTCGCCATTCCTGACGCTTATGACATCCTCTTCTGTCAGGGCGGCGGCCGGCTGCAGTTTGCCATGATCCCGATGAATCTTCTCGGAGCAAGTCCGCTTGCTTCGTATCTGGTCACCGGTGCCTGGAGCAAAAATGCGGCCAAGGAAGTGCTTCGCTTCGCGAGGCCTCAGATCGCCTTCTCCGGCAACGGCACTCGCGTGCCGGCAAACGATGAGATCTCGCTTATTCCCGAGAGCGCCTACTGCTACTTCTGCGACAACGAGACGATTCATGGCGTGGAATTTTCCGAGACGCCTCAGCCGGCGGAATCGAGCGTGCCGCTCGTTGCTGATATGTCGAGCAACTTCTTGTCTCGTCCGATTGACGCCGAGAAATTCGGCCTCTTCTGGGCATGCGCGCAGAAGAATTTCGGCGTAGCCGGTCTGGTCGTGGTGGTGATTCGGCGCGATCTGCTCGGCCTCGCAAGTCCCGATGTGCCGACGCTCATGAACTACGCCGTCTACTCCCGCACGGGCAGCATTCCCAACACGCCGCCTGTCTTCCAGCTGTATGTCGCCTCCCTCATGGCGGATTGGGTGGAGGAGCATGGCGGCGTTGAGGAGATGAACCGCCTTGCCAAGGAGCGTTCGTCCATCGTCTACCGAGCGATCGATGAAATGCCTGACACTTATGTGTGCCGCGTTGAGCCGGCGTCGCGCAGCCGCATGAATGTCTGCTTCCGCCTGAAAAATGAAGCGCTCACGCAGAGCTTCCTTTCGGAGGCGGCCGAAGCGGGGCTTCTCAACCTTGGTGGGCACCGCAGCGTTGGCGGTATTCGCGCTTCCATGTACAACGCTATGCCGGTGGAGGGCGCGCAGGCGCTCGCGGACTTCATGAAAGCTTTTGCGCTGCGGCATGGACCTGCGAGCATTTAGCTCCGGACGCATTCCCTCATTTTTGAAGCAACTTACCCATACGAATCATGACCGAAATCATTCCCGTCATTGCCATTGACGGTCCGGCTGCGAGCGGCAAGGGCACTATTGCCGGCCTTGTCGCCAAGGCGCTGGGCTTTCATTATCTGGACAGCGGCGCGCTTTACCGCCTTGCAACGCTTGCGGCGCTCAAGGCTGGGATCCCGCTTGATGATGCCGCGGGGCTCGAGAGAGAGGCGGCCGCTATGGCGCCCGTCTTTCTCAACGGCCGGATTCTGCTTAAGGGCGAAGACGTCACGCAGGCGATCCGCTCCGAAGCAGTAAGCGCAGCAACGTCCAAAGTCGCCGCCGTGCCGGGCGTGCGCCGGGCGCTCTTCGAGCTGCAGCGCCGCGCGGCGCAGCTCCCGGGACTTGTTGCCGATGGTCGCGATATGGGTACAGTCGTTTTCCCTGAGGCGCAGCTCAAAGTGTTTCTGACGGCGAGCGCCCGCGTGCGAGCCGAACGCCGCTACAAGCAGCTTCTCGGGCGGGGCGAATCCGCTGATCTAGAGGCGCTTACGAGGGATCTCGAGGAGCGCGACCGCCGGGATCGAGAACGGGCGGAGGCGCCGCTTCGCGCCGCGCCGGGCGCCAGCATTCTCGATACGTCCGACATGGGCATTGAAGCGGCGGTCAAAAAAGTCCTCGACTGGTGGAACTTGCGCCGCTAAGTTGCTGTAAGATGCGGATTTCCGCGCTGATGCCGTCTGGAAGGCGGCGTCAGTGCATTTCATCAACTCCGCCCAAAGGCATCGTCGAATTCCAGATTCGACGCCCTGCGGGTGTGCTTTTCAAAATCTCTTCCACATAATGTCCAACGAAACCAACAAGCCCGAATCCTTCGCTGAGCTTTTCGAGCAGAGCCTTGCTAGCCAGGAAATGCGCCAGGGTGAAGTCATCTCCGCCGAAGTGGTGCGCGTCGACAAGGACGTTGTCGTCGTCAATGCCGGCCTCAAGAGCGAAGCCTACGTGCCCGCTGACGAGTTCAAGGACGATCAGGGCGAAATCACCGTCAAGCCTGGCGATTTCGTTTCTGTCGCCATCGAGTCGTTCGAGAACGGCTACGGCTCCACGATTCTCAGCCGCGACAAGGCCAAGCGTCTCGCCGCTTGGATGCACCTCGAGCAGGCCCTCGAATCCGGCGACCTGATCAAGGGCACGGTGACGGGCAAGGTCAAGGGCGGTCTTACCGTCATGACCAACGGCATCCGCGCGTTCCTCCCGGGTTCGCTCGTCGATACGCGCCCCGTTAAGGACACCACGCCCTACGAAGGCAAGACCTTTGACTTCAAGGTCATCAAGCTCGACCGCAAGCGCAACAACGTCGTTGTGTCCCGCCGTGCCGTTCTTGAAGCCACGATGGGCGCTGAACGCGCCAAGCTCCTTGAGACGCTGCAGGAAGGCACCGTCGTCAAGGGCGTCGTCAAGAACATCACCGACTACGGTGCCTTCGTCGACCTCGGCGGCCTCGACGGCCTCCTCCACATCACCGACCTCGCTTGGCGCCGCGTGCATCATCCGAGCGAAGTGGTCCAGGTTGGCCAGGAAATCGAAGCCAAGGTCCTCAAGTTCGACAAGGAAAAGTGCCGCGTCTCCCTGGGCCTCAAGCAGCTCGGCGAAGATCCGTGGATCGGCATCTCCCGTCGCTATCCGAAGGGAACGCGCCTCTTCGGCAAGGTCACGAACATCACCGACTACGGTGCCTTCGTTGAGGTTGAAGACGGCATTGAAGGTCTCGTCCACGTTTCCGAAATGGACTGGACCAACAAGAACGTCGATCCGCGCAAGATGGTCACGCTTGGCGGCGAAGTCGAAGTCATGGTTCTCGACATCGATGAGGATCGCCGTCGCATCTCCCTCGGCATGAAGCAGTGCAAGCCGAATCCTTGGGAAGAGTTCTCGCAGTCCCACAAGAAGGGCGATCACGTTAAGGGCCAGATCAAGTCGATCACGGACTTCGGCGTGTTCATCGGCCTGGCTGGTAGCATTGACGGCCTTGTGCACCTCTCTGACCTCTCCTGGAACGAGCCGGGTGAAGAAGCCGTCCGCAAGTACAAGAAGGGCGATGAGGTTGAAGCCGTTGTCCTCGCGATCGATACCGAGCGCGAGCGCATCAGCCTCGGCATCAAGCAGCTCGGCGGCGATCCGTTCAGCAACTTCGTCAGCACGCACGAGAAGGGCTCGGTCGTCAAGGGCACCGTCAAGTCGGTTGACGCCAAGGGCGCTGTGATCGACCTCGGCGGCGATGTTGAAGGCTATCTGCGCGCGAGCGAGATCTCCGCTGACCGCGTTGAAGATGCGACGACGCGTCTCACGGTTGGTCAGGAAATCGAAGCCGTGATCACCAGCCTTGACCGCAAGAACCGCAGCATTCAGGTCTCCATCAAGGCCAAGGATGCTGTCGAGGCTCGTCAGGCTCTCGACCGTCTCAATGCCGATGCCGGCGCTGCGGCGGGCACGACGAACCTTGGCGCGCTGCTCAAGGCCAAGCTCGAGCAGAAGTAATCGGCAGCATAGGAGGCCAGCATGGGTCAGACCCTGACGAAATCCGAACTGATCGATGAGCTTGTGTCGTTCTACGACGGAGAACGCGCGCGCGTCTGTGAAGCCGGCGCCGCCGTCATCATCCGCACGATGGCGCAGACGCTTGTCGACGGCAATCGGATTGAGATCCGCGGGTTCGGCTCGTTCGGGCTTAAGTTCCGTCCCCAGCGGACGGGACGCAATCCTCAGGACGGCTCTCCCGTCGCGGTGCATCCCCGCTATTCCGTCTTTTTCAAGGCGGGCAAGGGGCTGCGCGAGCGAGTGGACAAAGCCTCTTAGGCCAGTCGATGAATGGCTTCAGGGAATGCTCCCGCTTCTCTGAAGCCTAAGCCTTCAACAGGCAACAAAAGCCGCGGATGCTTCATCAGAAGCGCCGCGGCTTTTTCAATGTCCGCGAGGCGCAGTCGGCACAATTGCAGTGGAGACTGGCGCTTCGAGGTAAAATCAGCACTTTTCTTCGATCTTTTGATTCGCCGGCCGCTTGATGCGTCGGCGCAGTAGCCATGGACTTCGAACTCTGGTACCTCGTTCTGGTTCCTCTTCTTTTCGCGGCAGGCTGGCTGTGCCGCGGGATAGATCTTCGGCAGCACGCCGACGACGGGAATGCGCCTGAGGTGTATTCGAAGGGCGTTTCGCTTCTGCTGGCCGGGGAAACCGACAAGGCCATCGACGCCTTCATTGAGGCTGTTCGCCTGGATCCTGAGCGCACGGAATTTCATCACGTGCTCGGCGATCTGTTCCGCCGCCGCGGAGAGTTCGAGCGGGCTATTCGTTTGCACCGCAGCCTCTACAACCGCGCAGACATTTCAAAGGAAGAGCGCGCACGCGCTCTGAAGGAGCTTGCAGAGGACTACATCAAGGCCGGCTTTTTCGACCGGGCTGAAGCGGCGTTCCGCCGCCTCTCCGAAGAGCCAAGCGAGCATCTCTATGCGCTTCGCCGCCTGCTGGGCATCTATGTCACCGAGCACGAATGGGCTTCGGCAACGGAGACTGCGCGTCTGCTGGAAACGCGCGCTGGCGAGAATCACACGGAAGAAATTGCACACTTCTACTGCGAGCGCATTGAAGGCGCAGTGAAGGCGAAGCGTTTTGAAGAGGCAGATCTTCTGGTTGAGAAGGCGCGCTCGTATTTCAAAGCCACCCCTCGAGTGGGCATTGCTGCGGGAGCTGCGCGCATCGCTCAAGGTGATGTGCAGGGTGCTGTTGACATTTGGCACCGTACGGCAGAAGCCTTTCCAGACTATCTGCCTATTATGGTGGGACCGCTTGCAGACGCTATGTCCAAGCTCGGCGACAAGGCAGGAGCCGTGTCGCTGCTGAAGGATGCTTGCGATTCGAGCAGAACGATTGATGCCATGGAGGCGGCGCTCACTCGCATTGCCGCGTGGGAAGGTGCGCCGGCTGCCGAGGAGATCGCTGTCAAGGTGCTGCAGGAGCATCCGAGTCTGTCCGCGTTCAATGCGCTGGTGCAGCTCAAGAGCCAGGCAGATCCCAACGACGAACAGACAAAGCTTCTGGCCGGGCTTTTGGGGCGTCATGCGAGGCGATTCTCTCGTTATCAATGCCGCAAGTGCGGCTTCCTGGCGTCCAATTTCAGCTGGCATTGCCTAGGCTGCGGCTCGTGGGACAGCTTCCCGCCTCGGCGCATCGAGGATATCAAGCGTCGTGTGCGCACTTGATCGCTCGCACCATCAGGGTTTCCCTTGATGGCTGTCCGGTCTGCGGGCTTTGTTACAAATTCCGAAGCGCCTGCCGCCGCGTGCATTCGCGCATGCTTCATAGAATTGTTTCATTCATCGGCAGGCGCCGCCGGCGCGTCGCTTGTAGTGCGGTCGGCCTTCTCCCTTCAGGGAAAGCCGTCTGGCTGCAGCGCAGTCCATCCATTTTTCGGCGCCGCTTCTACTGAGGAAAAAAGAAAAATATGCTTAAGCGCATCGGCTTGCTGATCCTGGCGAATCTCGCCATCTTCATCATGCTCAGCATCGTGCTCACCATCATTTCGATGGTATTCGGGGTGAATTTCGGCACTATGGCCGGCAAGAGCCTCAATCTCGGCGCTCTCTTCATCTTCTCGATGGTAGTCGGCTTCGCAGGCTCGCTCATTTCGCTGGCGCTTTCGAAGACGATGGCCAAGACTTCAATGGGCGTGCAGATGATCGATGTCGATCGTCCGCAGAACGGTCTTGAGCAGTATCTCGTCGATGTCGTGCGCCGCCAAGCAGACAAGGCGGGCATTCCGATGCCAGAAGTCGGCATTTATGAGGGCGATCCCAATGCGTTTGCGACAGGCGCTTCGCGTTCGAGCTCGATGGTTGCGGTGTCGACGGGCCTGCTGAGCACGATGAATCGCGACGAGCTTGAAGCTGTGCTTGCTCATGAGATCAGCCACGTCAAAAATGGCGACATGGTCACGATGACCCTGCTGCAGGGCGTGATGAACACCTTCGTTGTTTTCTTCAGCCGCATTATCGGCTGGGTGGTCGACCGCGGCATTCTTCGCAATGAAAGCGATGCGCCTGGTGCCGCGTATTACATTACGTCCATGGTGCTCGATATTGCGCTCGGCTTCCTGGCGTCGATGGTTGTAGCGGCCTTCAGCCGTTGGCGTGAATTCCATGCCGATGCCGGCGCTGCTTCGATCATGGGCGGCAGCCGTCCGATGGTTGATGCTCTTCGCCGCCTGGGAGGACTTGAGTCTCAGGAGCTCCCTGGCTCCGTCAAGGGCTTCGGCATTGCTGGCGGCATGGGTAGCCTCTTTGCTTCTCATCCCTCCATTGAAGAGCGCATCAAGGCACTTGAAGAACGCCGCTACGCAGCGGACTGATGAACGGGCGCCGCGCACCACGTTGTGGTGTGCGGCCGCGCAGCGATACAAAACAAAAAGCTCCGGCGCTTCATGGCGCGCGGAGCTTTTTTGCGCCTCTCGTCGACGATAGCTAAAGCGGCATCGGCGTCACAATCGACTCAAGCGAACGGATACCGTCGGCGGTGACGAGCAGACGCGTCAAGTCAGCCGAAGCCTGCTCGCCGATATGCGTCGTTCGGGCCATATAAATGTGATACGTTTTTTCAATGCGTTTGAGTTCAGGCTCGTCGAGATCGAATTCAGGCAGTTCGGAATAGAGGCTGTCAATGTTGCGCAGAAAGTCCGACACGTCGAAGCGCGTAATGTCGACGATGCGGTGACTTGTCTGCGCGAACATTTTCGGGTTCGGATGCAGCCGCACCCGCTTTCGGTAGCGCAGGATTTCTTCGCTTCGTCCGCGGCTGAGAAAGTTGAAGGGGGCTTCTCGGGCATCGATCCGCATGCGGACGACATCAGCAGGTAGTTCGCTCGCAGACATGAAGTCAAAACTTTCTTCGCAGGTGCCGACGCTGAATGCATCCCCCTGCCGTATTTCAAGCCGGCGGTCAGGAATCCAGCGCCGGAAGAGGTGTTGCAGCCGCGTCCGCATGACCTCCTTAATGCGGTCTTTAAAGATGTAGGCGAGAACTAAGGCAAAAAAGAGATTCAGCGAGAGGCTTCCATACCGGCTTTGCCAGGCAAAGGCGACGAGCGTGGCGAAGATCATCGATACCGCAGCGGCAAAGCCGTAGATGGAATGAAGAAGCAGCGGAGCGCCTTTTCGGTAGTGGATGCTGAGATAGAGGCTGCGGTTGACGAATTTGCGCACCGCCCGCCAGCGGTAGAGGACGCGCTCTCTGTCGGCAGGAGAAGTAGCCTGGGAGCCGGGATATTTCTCTTCGAGATAGCGTTTCTCTTCAATCCAATGCTGAGCAAGGAGCTGCTGCACATCTGCAGGCAGGCTCTTGACGAGGGGAGCAAGCGCTTTAGCGGTGCTGACCGACATGAATTCATCACATGCTTCATATGCGCGCGATGAAAGCTTGGCTTCAAGCGCTTGGGTTCGCGCTTCTATGCTACGGAATGCATCGCGGGCAGCTTTTGCCTCAGCAAAGAATTGCTCGATCTGTGCCGCGTCCAGCTTGCCGGCCTGAGCATCAGCAGAAAGCTGTTCGGCAGCATGCTTCACGGCTCGCTCATAGAGGAGCGCGTAGTGCTTGAAGGCTGTTTCAAAGGTCGAGCGGTTCCGGTCTTCGCTCTCGGCTGACGGTCGGGAGTTGCCGGCGCGAATTTGCTCACTAGCAGCGGCAAGAGACCAGAGCAGTTCGTCGAAGGGCCCATTGGCCGCAACGAGCGCAGAGAGCGGCAGCTGCGGACAGGAGAGGCGGATGTAGGTCTTCAGCCGCTTCTCGAAGTCCAAGTGCGTATAAGTGTGCTCATTGATGAGAAGCTCTGCGGGCAGGAAGAAGTAAGTGTCGACCGTATAGGAAAGGCCGCCCTGCTGCGGCAGGGTAATGCGCTGGGTAACGCTCACTTGAGAGCGTCCCTGTTGCTTGATGGTTTCTTCGAGCATGCCTGCGCTCCTCAAGCCGCTGAAGCACGCTCAGTAGCTGACAGTGGTTTCAATGCCGGCTGACCGGACGCGTTCGGCAATGGCGTCGAGCGTTTCGGGCTTCGCCTTGCGAAGATCATGATCCGGCGTTTCGCGATCAATCGTGTAGATCGTGACCAGCTTCGGGGCAATCGCTTGAATCGTCTCAAGCCACGGACCTACATAGCGCTCGCTCGTGTTGCTGACGCTGCGGCCTTCATGCGTGCCCTCCAAGAACATCGTCTGAATCATGCAGTGCCCTTTAAAGGCCTTCATTTGTTCGATGAGCGCAGGCAGGTCGTAGCGTGATGTGGGGCGGTCAACAAAGCGAATGTAGTCCAAATCAACTGTATCAAGCTTCAGTAGAGGATTCTCTACGAGAGTAAGCGCTTTAAATACATTGGGCTTGAGAATATGCGTGGCATTGGTGAGAACGCTGATGCGCGCTTTTGGTGCATAGCGGCTTCGCAGTGCCGCCGTGTCTTCAACGATGCCGAGAAAGTCCGGATGCGAAGTGGGCTCGCCATTGCCCGCAAAGGTGATGTTGTCGGGCAGCCGCTTCTCAGCCGCCATGTCGGAGAGCTTTGCTTCCAGCGCTTCGCGCACCTCACTGCGCGTCGGCATGTGCAGATGAGGCGTGTGGCCGGCATTGCGGCCGCATTCGCAGTAAATGCAGTCGAACGAGCAGATTTTGCCGTCAGGGGGCAGCAGGTTGATGCCGAGCGACAGCCCGAGCCGTCTCGAGTGCACGGGACCGAAGATCGGCGACGGAAAGAGAATGGTGGACATGCAGAAGTTTCCACAAATGGGTTGTGCGGATGTCCTAATACCATACATCACAGCCGAAGCGACAGAATCCGGACTGTTGCTCTTGGCGGGCTAGCGCTGCTTGGCAATGGCTGCGGCAACTTCTTCTGCCGTGTGCGTTTCTTCCTTGGCAAAGCTGCGGGAGACCCATTCGGCCATGCCGGCGAGCGTCAGGCCTGTCAGCATCAGTCCAGCGGCCGTGCATCCCCAGAAGCCGAAGACGCCGTAGGGACCGCCGGCCCATTCGAAGCCGAAAGCAAACTGGAAACCGAGGCCAAGGCCGACGCCCCAGAGCATGACGCCATAGATGACCATCGGCATGGTCGTCACGCGATAGCCTCGCAGCGAAAAGCTCGATGTGGTCTGCAGCGCATCGAATACGTGGTAGAAGCAACCGAAAAGCAGAATGGTGGCGGCGAGATCGTGAACATGCGCTTCGCTTGTGTAGAGCCATAGGATTCCGGAGCGCCCGAAGAAAAGCACGAGCGAGACAGCGAGTGCAATGCAGGTGGTCAGCCGCAGGCAGCGCCGGAAGACCTCGCGGGACAGGGCAGGCCAGCGCGCGCCGAGGCATTGAGAGATGAGCACTGACGACGAAATGCCGATAGAGAGCGGCAGCATGTAGCACATGCTCGTCAGGTTGGCGACGATCTGATGTGCAGAAAGCGTTTCCGGTCCGAAGCGCGACACGAAAATGGCCATGAGCGTGAAGGACGACACTTCAAAGAAAGTGCTGAGTCCCATCGGAACGCCGACGCGAAGCTGTTCGCGAAGCATCTTCCAGCTGGGGCCTGAAACTGCCGGTGCGTGCATTCGGCGGTAATAGGGATCGAAGCGCCAGATGAGCGAATAAGCAGCGAGCGATAAGTAAGTGAGCACGCAGAAGGAAACGCCTGCGCCTGCGCCGCCCATGGCGGGAAAGCCAAGCCAGCCCGTCATGAAGATTGCGTTGAGCGGCACTTTGAGGATCAGCATGCCGAGCGAAACCCACATCGTCATGCGCGGCCGGCTTACGGCGGCATTGACGGCGATGAAGGTTCTCGCCGCCATGCTTCCAGGCAGTGCAAGGGCTGTCCAGAACATATATTCAGCAGCCATTTCCGCGACGCTGCCTTGGGCCTGTCCGAGATTGATCCAGAAGTCCGTCGACAGCAGGATCGGCAGGCCGATGACGGAAAGCGCCAGTACGAGCCAAAGACTCTGATTGAGCTCCTTGCCGATTTCGGAGAAGCGTTGCGCGCCGAAGTGATGGCCTGCGATGGGGCTCAGTCCCATCAGAATGCCGACAAGCCCCATGAGCACCGAAATGGTTGCAGAAATGCCCAGCGCGACGGCGGCAAGATGTTCTGCGCCGAGCCGGCCGGCCATAATCGTATCGATCGTGCCGCTGCCGACAATGGCAATGTTGGCGATGAAAATAGGCCCGGCCAGCCGGCAGAGCGCAGTGAGGGAAATGTCGGGAGGCGGAAGTTTGGTGGTCATGGTTATGGCGTTCAGGCAGCCGCAGACGGCCGGCTTCGGACCTCTGTCGGGTCCGTCACGCCGGCGTTAGTTGTCGCAGAGCGTAGCGGCGCTGGTCAGCGGCGCGACGGTCCGGGCAACACGTAGAAGGATTCGTCTGTATGGGGACGCGAAGCGGGGAAGCCGACTAGGTTTTCTGGCATGACGCCTGTGCGGTCGCGGAGAATGCGGAAGCGGCACGTCAGGCGCTCCTTCGAAGATTCTGCAAACGGAATGCGGCCGTAGTAGCTGAAGAGCACGCGGATCGAAGGCGGCAGCGCCGAGCCGTCAACGCAGCCGCCTTTTTCGAGGCCGGCCTCATCTAGAACCTTCATCACTTCAAGGGCGACGGGCTTGTAGGAGCGGTTGTCGTCAATGGCGTCATGATAAAGGCCGATCAGCACGCAGGCGACTGTGGTCATGCCTAGAGCTGCGAGCCAGGGGCCGCGCCAGGCGACGACCGGCCGATGCGTGGCGCGCCATCCGACAAAGCCGAACCAAATGAGGGTGACGACGGCGCTGGCCGCGAAGCCGCTGTCAAAGAGCGGAGCGGCATTAGGCGCCAGCATTTCGATCGAATGCGCCATCTTCGGCGGGAATCCGGCTGTCCATGCGCCCCAGTAGGCCCAGAGCGTCAAGACGGCGAGCGTGAAGGCAGAGAGAGAAAACCAATCGAGGAGGTTCTCTCGGTTGCGCTTGACCGTAATAAGTCCGAAGGCGGCGAAGGCGGCCATGCTCGGAATGAAGTCGAGGAAGACGATGTCGGCAGACTGAGAGCTCGAGAAGAATGCGGCGAAGAAGCTGGAGCCCATCAGCACGAGAGGTACGAAGAGATGCGTGCGGTCGAGCTGCCTGCGCCAGCTGTAGAGTCCCCAAGCGACAAGAGGCCAAATGGGGCAGAGATACCAAATGAAGTTCTCTGCGAGCCAGGCGAGCGTGTTGGGGTTGACGAGGCCGAAGTTGGCCGACTGTGCTTCCGCCCAGGCGACGAACCATTCGGCGGAGGCTTCGGGTAGCAGAAGGGAGGCCGCTCCGATCCAGAGCGCAGGAGGAAGCGCCGCCGTGATGAGAAGAAGCGCGAGGCGCTTGTCCCGATTGCCGGGAAATGCGCGAGCAACGGCGTTTGCAATGATGGATGCGGCCAGAAGCCAGACGCCTGCGAAGAGCGTTGAGGCTAAAACGGCAAGGGCTGCCGACAGGCCTGCTACAGCCGTGCCGGCATAGGGATGCTTGAGCGTGCGGGCAAGTCCGTAGAAGTTGAGCGCGGCAAGAGCAAGCAGCACCGTGTCGGGAATGGCCTCGTGCTGGCGCGTCACAATGCCGAAAGTCGCGACATAAAGCAGCACGGCGCTGTCGGCAACGACGCGGCTGTAATCGCGCGGCGCGGCTTCGCCGCCAAATGCAAATGCAAGCGGCTGTGCTTCCGGACGTCTGGCAAGGCTCCATGTGCCATACCAGAGCGCGGCTGAAGCAACAGCAAACCAGAAGGCAGAAGAAAGGCGATAGGCGGAAACTTCAGAGAGACATCCGTCAAAAAGTCGGATGAAGACAGCAGATATCCAGCCTGCAAGCGGTCCCGATTGGGCGATCGGCACGCCTGTGACGCTCGGTAGCAGCCATTGAACGAGCCCGCCGTCCGCCATTTCCTGGGCAAGCCCGAAGGCGAGCGCATCGCGCAGCGTCCAGAGGTCCCGCGCCCAAAGGCCGCAGAGAATAAAGACGATCAGAAGCGCGGCAAGCGCATAGCGCGGCAGCTTCGCCGCGGCTTCCTGAGACATCTTGGCAGGGGTGGGACGCTGGCTGAGCACGATAGTGAAGGCCTTTCTGAATAGAAGCGGGCGGCCCGGGCCGAAGCCCCGCGGCTGGCGCTCGGACAAACAAAAGGAGAGCCCCGCGCTTCGGAACTCTCCTTGTAACACGTTCAGACGTCAGCGGCGCTGAACGGCATCGCCCCGGCTGTTGGCCGGGACGGCGCAGCCATCATTACTTGGCGGCGGCAGCGGACTTCGCAGCGGCAGCGGCGTTGAGGGCCTTCTGCTTCGCAGCGAACTTCGCGCGGAACTTCTCCACGCGGCCGGCTTCGACGATGCGGGTCTGGGCGCCGGTGTAGAAGGGGTGCGAGGCCGACGACGTATCGAGCTTGAAGAGCGGATAGGTCTTGCCGTCGATTTCAACGGTCTCACGGGTCTCAACAGCCGACGGGATGATGAAGGTCTTGTTGATCGAGAGGTCGACGAAAGCGACGGGACGGTACTGCGGATGAATATTCGGCTTCATTTTTAAACGGTTTCCTAGTTTTGTTTGTCGGTCGCCCTGGCGGCCTTGCGCGCCAGCCTGCATTCAGCAGGTCTTACGGCGGGCATGCGCGCCCACGTGCCAACTGGGAAGAGGGCGGATTATTTCAAATTTCAGAGTGGCTTGCAACCGTCCGAGCGCCTTTTGGCGCGTCTGCGGGCTTTTGTTAAGCGGCCGGCAAGCTCGCGACGGCTACAATTTAAAGCTGTGCAGCGGCCAAGCGGCCCGTTTGAACGGAGGCACAAGGCCTGCCGTCGCGCCGCTTTTCGTCCGCGTTGCTTTTAGTTCGACAAGAAACCGTTTTTCTCAGCCATGTCCAATTTCGAACGCTGCGTCATCGCGACCCGCGAAAGCCCGCTTGCCATGTGGCAGGCCCTTCATGTTCAGGCGCTTCTGCGCAAGCGCTATCCAGGCGCTTCTGTGGAGCTCCTTGGAATGACGACGCGAGGCGACCAGATTTTGGACCGCACGCTGTCCAAGGTGGGGGGCAAGGGCCTCTTTGTGAAAGAGCTTGAGGCCGCCATGCAGAAGGGCGAGGCAGATCTCGCTGTGCATTCGCTCAAGGATGTGCCGATGGAGCTGCCTGAAGGGTTTGAGCTGGTGGCTGTGAGCGAGCGCGAAGATCCGCGCGATGCATTCGTCTCTCCCAAATACGCTTCGCTCGACGAAATGCCTGCCGGCGCGCGCGTGGGCACTGCATCGCTGCGCCGAGAGCTCATGCTTCGCATGAACTATCCGCATCTGCAAGTGTTGCCTGTGCGCGGCAATGTCGGCACCCGCCTCCGCAAGCTCGATGCCGGCGAATACGATGCGCTCGTCATGGCCTCAGCGGGCCTCAAGCGCCTAGAGCTTGCTGACCGCATTCGTGAAATCATTCCGGCCGAAAAGAGCCTGCCTTCGCCGGGCCAGGGCGCTTTGGGCGTTGAAATCCGCGCGGGCGATGAAGTCATGCGCGAAGCGCTGGCGTTCATCAACGATCCGCAGACGCGTGCCTGCTGCTTTGCGGAGCGCGCCGTATCGCGTGCGCTCGGCGGCTCCTGCCAGGTGCCGCTTGCGGCATACGCCATCGTGGATGCCGGCGAGCTCTATCTGCGAGCGCTTGTCGGCAATCATCTGACGGGCGAGGCGGCCCGCGCGGAGGCGCGAGGCAGCCTCGAGGATCCTGAGGGCGTTGCCGCTGTCGTAGTCGAATCGCTTCGTCGCCAGGGCGCCGAGGCCTTCCTCAAGGCGATTCTCGGATGAATGCAGACAGAGTCTCAGCGCGTCAGCGCCCGGTGATCATCACCCGTCCAGGAGAAGCCAACAATCGGCTTGCTGAAGTTTTGGCGCAGGATGGAATCGAGACGTGGCGCTGGCCGGCCTTCAACATCGAGCTGCCGATGCCCGATGAAACGAAGCTGGTTGAGGAGCGCCTGGCGCATCTCGACGACATTGAAATGGTGATGCTGCCGAGTCCCTCGGCGGTTGCGGCTGTTGCGCACTGGGTGCGCGAATGGCCGGCGCACATCACGCTGGCGACTGTCGGCGAAGGAACGGCCAAGGCAATTCGCGCCGCTTGGGGCGACGATTCGCACATTCTCTATCCGAAGGGCTCGGCGGAACAGTCGGGTTCCGAGGCGCTCTTCGCGCTGATCGAGAAGCGCGGCGCTCCTTCGCGCGTGCTCATTCTGCGTGGACAAACGGGGCGCGAATGGCTTCCCGAAAAGCTTCGCGCCATGGGGAGCGACGTGATCGTCATGTGCACTTATGTCCGCATGCCGCTCGAGCTTTCGCCCAAGGCGCTGCGCATGCTGCGCTCTGCCATCGGCGGGCCGTCGCCGATTCTTTATGTCACGAGCTCGGACGGCGTTGACGCCGTCATGCATGCCGTCAAGAACGAGCCGGGCGCTCAGGCTTGGCTGGCTTCCGGCACGGCGCTCACGATTCATCCCCGCTGCGCAAGGCGGCTCGAGGAAGCGGGCTTTCGCGAGATTGAGCTTACGGAAGCGGACGACGATGTCGTGCGCACTCATGTGCTTGCGCATCTGACCGCCGGCGCTCATTCGGCGACCGACTGAGGCGGACGCCTAGCCTCGATTGACCCGAGGCCGCTATTGCTTCATTCCGCGGGCCGCACTTCGATTCGGAGTGCGGCCCGTTCGCACATAATGATCCGCTGAAAGCCGGAAGAGGTCTGCCGCTGTAATGCGGCTGAGCGCTGTCCGGCCGCATGCGCTTTCAGGAATATTTTCGATGAAGAAGACCGTCGTCATCACTATTTGTCAGCCTGCGCCGCGCCGCGGCGCTTTCCGCCGCAATGCAGCCGATCTCATCGAGGGCATCAAGGCCGGTGCGGCGCTTGCAGCAGGCCGCCCGCATCTCGTTCTCTTCCCGGAGGGCGCTGTGAAGGGCGTTCCCGGGCATGATCTGAGCGATGAGCCGGGGTGGGCGCACGATGCCTGCGCGGCCGCAACATCGCTTGTTGCGCAGGCGGCTGAAGCGGCCGGCGCCGAGACCTCCCTGCCGGGATGCGTCCTGCCGCTGCTTGACGAACTCCAGCGCGCGGGTGCTTCTGTGCAAGTGGCGTTCGGCGGCTGCGAGCCGTCGCATGCGTATCAAGGCGGCTCGAGCATAGCGGCGAACGGGATGTCTTTTGCCTGTGCGGAATTTGATGCCGACAGACTGGTGGTTGAAGCGGATCTTGAAGACGGCCGCATTGCGTCGCTCAAGCTGCTGCAGAAAGTCAATCCCGCGGGCGCATTTCCGGGCGACAAGCGCCTCGGCGCTGTGATTGCCGCCATCCGCGACTATGTCCGTGCGAGCGGCGCATCGGGCGCTGTGCTCGGACTATCGGGTGGCATTGACAGCGCGCTGGTCGCTTCCTGCGCCGTGGAGGCGCTTGGCGCCGAACATGTGACGGCGCTGATGCTGTCGTCGCGCTTTACCTCGGAAGAAAGCCGTCGGCTTGCGACGGGCATGGCGCGCTCGCTCGGCCTTGAGACGATTGAGCGCTCGATCGAGCCGCTGCATGCACTTGCCGACGAAGTTTATGAGCCCGATGTCGGCGCGCTGGAAACCGGCGACATTACAGACCAGAACATTCAGGCTCGGCTTCGCGCGATGCATCTGATGGCCATTGCAAACAAGCGCAATCTGCTGCTGCTCTGCACCGCCAACAAGAGCGAGGCGGCTATGGGATACGGCACGCTTTACGGCGATCTTGCCGGCGGCTACTGCCCTATTGCCGATCTTTGGAAGAGCGAAGTGCGCTCGCTCGCTCGGGAGCTCAACCGCATCAAGGGCCGGGAAGTGATTTCCGAAGAGATCATTACGCGCGAGCCGACGGCAGAGCTGCGTCCGGGTCAGAAGGACAGCGACAGCCTGCCGCCTTACGACGAAATCGAGCGCGTGATGAAGGCGGCGCTTGCCGCAGACTTTCGCCCCGAACGCTTCTCGCCAGAAGAGCTCGCCATTGTGAAGAAGGCTGCGCTCTTCGCCTACAAGCGGCAGCAGTGCGCGGCGGGCCTCATCCTGTCGCTACATCCGCTTGCCGAGTTTGACGCTGCGCTCGGCCTCAATCGCATCATCGAGTGGCCTGAGGGCTAAGTCGGGCGAAAAGCTTCAGCCTGATGCCAGCTGAAAAATCAAAAGGCCGGCGGCATTCCTTGCGGAATGCCGCCGGCCTTTTGCTGACGGGGCTTGCGGCAACAAGCAGATCAGCGCTTCATCAAATCGAAGAATTCAGCGTTGGTCTTGGTTGCCTTTAGCTTATCGAGCAGGAACTCCATCGCTTCCATTTCGTCCATGTCGTAGAGGAACTTGCGCAGAATCCAGACCTTCTGCAGTACGTCGGGCTTGAGCAGCAGCTCTTCGCGGCGCGTGCCCGAACGGTTGAGGTTGATGGCCGGGTAGACGCGCTTTTCCGCCATGCGGCGTTCCAGATGGATTTCGTTGTTTCCGGTGCCCTTGAACTCTTCGTAAATCACGTCGTCCATGCGGGAGCCCGTGTCGATAAGGGCTGTGCCGATGATCGTGAGCGAGCCGCCTTCCTCAAGATTGCGTGCAGCGCCGAAGATGCGCTTCGGGCGCTCGAGCGCATTGGCGTCGACGCCGCCCGTGAGAACTTTGCCCGAAGAGGGGATGACCTGGTTGTAGGCGCGCGCCAGACGGGTGATCGAGTCGAGAAGCACTACGACGTCGCGCTTCGATTCAGCCAGGCGCTTTGCCTTTTCGATCACCATTTCGGCGACCTGAACATGGCGCAGGGCAGGCTCGTCGAACGTTGCGGCGACGACTTCGCCCTTGACCGTGCGCTGCATTTCGGTCACTTCTTCCGGTCGTTCATTCACGAGGAGAACCATCAAAACGACGTCGGGATAGTTGGCGGAAATGGCGTGCGCAATATGCTGCAGCAGCACCGTCTTGCCTGATTTGGGCGGCGCTACGATGAGGGATCGCTGGCCTTTGCCGATCGGGGCGATCATGTCGATGATGCGTCCCGTGAGATTCTCGTCGCCTCGAATCGGGCGCTCGAGCACGAGCTGCTGGTTCGGAAAGATCGGCGTGAGGTTTTCAAAGAGAATGCGGTGCTTGATCGCCTCAGGCGGCAGGCCGTTCACCGTTTCGACTCGCACAAGCGCGAAATAGCGCTCGCCGTCCTTAGGAATGCGTACCTCGCCTTCAATGGAATCGCCGGTGTGCAGGTTGAAGCGGCGGACCTGCGAGGGCGAGATGTAGATGTCGTCCGTGCTCGCCAGATAGGACGAATCAGGGCTTCTCAAAAAGCCGAAGCCGTCAGGCAGGATCTCCAGCGTGCCGTCGCCGAAGATGGGCTCGCCCTGACGGGCCTTCTTCTTGAGAATGGCAAACATGAGTTCCTGCTTGCGCATGCGCTGGGCATTGTCGACCTCAAGCGCGATGGCCATGTCGAGAAGCTGCGAGACGTGGAGGGATTTGAGATCCGAAAGATGCATGGTGGAGTGGAGCGGCTCTCGACGGAGGCTCGGGGCCGCTCTTCAATTATTTTGGGAAGGGAGCGCGCGGACGAAGCGCCAGGGGACTGGCGCAGGCCAGCTTGCCCATGCGGGGCTGGGCCTGCGCCGTCAGGCTGTTAGAGGTTGCGTTCGATGAAGGCGTTGAGCGTCGCCTGATCGCAGGCGCCGGTGCGCTGGTCAACCGCTTCGCCGTTCTTGAAGGCGATGATGGTGGGAATGCCCTGAATGCCGAATTCCTGGGCCTTGCCGCTCGACTGATCAACGTCGTACTTGGCAATGATGGCGCGGCCGTCGTAGAGCTTGGCGGCTTCTTCAAGGCGCGGTGCAAGCATGCGGCAGGGGCCGCACCAGGTGGCCCAGAAGTCGACGAAGACGGTCTTGTCGGAATTGACGGTCTGGTCGAAGTCAGCGTCGGTGATGTGAAGGATGTCGCTCATGAAAGGCTCCTTGCATAAGGTGAGCCGCCTAAACAACAAAGTGCGCAGATTCCGCGCCAGGGCCGTCTTCCCACTCCGGGGCGCGGCTCTGCGGCGCGTAGATGCGCGCGGCGGCGTTGAATTGGAAAATCAAAAAAGCGATGTCGACCGAATCCATGCGATTCGGCCAAGTCAGGATTCGGACTGATGCCTGGCTTCAGCAAAGCCGAAGCGCAGCGATGCCGCTGCATCCTGAAAAAAGAGGCTAGGCGCAGCCGCGCTCGATAGAAAGAGTCGCCGCGAAAGCGGCGGAGCGGGGCGCAACAGATGGGGCCAATACTAGCACCCGCCGAGCCATAGATCACGCTTGAAGGAGGCTTTGATGCCGACTTGAGTGCTTCGGAATCGCAACCTTTTGCAAAAATGAGCCGCTTCTCATAGAATTCGGCTTCGGCGGGTCCCCTCGCATGCTCTACTCAGAAACCTGGTCAGGTCGGGAACGAAGCAGCCATACTGATGCGTGAGCAGTGCCGAGGATAAGGCTCGCCATTTTTGCGTCTGCAAAAAATGCCTGACCGGCGTGGGCCAGGCTCCTCACCGGAGCATCCCAGTGAACGGGTCCCTTTATCTGCTTTTTCTCGTTACGGCCTTCGTGACGATTGTGTCTCCAGGTCCCGGCGTGCTGATGTCGATCATGAAGACGATGCAGTGCGGCTACAAGGGCGCCTTCTGGACCATCTGCGGGACGTCGGGCGGAACGCTCGTTATGGCGGCCATTTCCGGCACGGGACTCGGCCTGCTCCTCTCACATTCGCCGCAGGCCTATGCGGCGCTGCGCCTTGTCGGCGCCTGCTATCTCATTTGGCTCGGCATCAAGTCCTGGCGCGCCAAGCCATCTGTGTTCAGCCTTGCAGACGCTGCTGCGCAGCGCAGCGCCGGCGCATCATCATGCGACAAAGCGCCTGAAATTCGGCAGTTTGCCTTCTTTGCGGAAGGGATCATGCTGCAGATGACGAACCCCGTGCTCATCATGTTCTTCGTCTCGCTCTTTCCGCAGTTCATCGATCCGAAGCTGAGCTATGCGCTGCAGTACAGCGTGCTCGCGCTCACCTATTGGGCGCTCGTCTTTCTGGTCCATACGGGCTACAGCCTCCTCACCATGAAGTTTCGCGGGCTTCTTAAGAATGAGCGGGCTGTGCGCGGCATTTACCGCACGGGCGCCGTGCTCTTCTTCTTGTTGAGCGCGATGGTGTTCCGCGATGCGCTTCTGAGCTAGGCATTCGAGCAATGCGGGCCCGCCCGTTGAGGACCTGTTCTGCTTCCTTAAAATAAGGAGCTTCAGCCGGCGGCATGCGCTGCCGGCCGCCTTCCATCACTTTTGCAGTTCCTCATGAGCAGCTACCAGGTTCTCGCCCGCAAGTGGCGTCCGCACGACTTCGAGTCCATCATCGGACAGGATCACGTCGTAACGGCGCTCACCCGCGCACTCACCGAGAAGCGCCTGCATCACGCGTATCTTTTCACCGGCACGCGCGGCGTAGGCAAGACCACGATTTCTCGCATCTTCGCCAAGGCGCTCAACTGCCGCGGACCTGACGGCAAAGGCGATGTGACGGCGCATCCCTGCGGTGTGTGCGATGCGTGCCGCGCGATCGACGAAGGGAACTTCGTCGACTACATTGAAATGGATGCGGCGTCGAACCGCTCCGTCGAGGACATGACGGCATTGCTCGAGCGCGCAATGTATGCGCCGACGGTGGGCCGCTACAAGGTCTACATGATCGACGAAGTGCACATGCTCTCGAACACGGCCTTCAATGCGATGCTCAAGACGCTCGAGGAGCCTCCGGAGTATGTGAAGTTCATTCTCGCGACGACGGATCCGCAGAAGGTTCCGGTGACGGTGCTTTCGCGCTGCCTGCAGTTCAATCTGCGCAACATGACCCCGCAGGGCATTGTGGGGCATCTCGAGCACATTCTCGAAGTTGAGAAGATTCCCTCGGAGCCGCAGGGGCTGCGCCTCATCGCGCAGGGCGCTCGCGGTTCGATGCGCGATGCGCTTTCACTTCTCGATCAGGCCATTGCCTTTTCGGGAGGCCGCGTTACGGGCGAGAGCGTCCGCCGCATGCTCGGCATGAGCGGCGAAAATGTGATCGCCGGTATTCTTCAGGCGCTCGTTGCGGGCGATGCAGCTCGCATGATGGCAGCCGCCGACGAGATGCAGGGAGAGAGCCTCTCTTTTGCGCAGGCGCTTCGCGATCTCGCGGGCATGCTGCATAAGATTGCGCTTCTGCAGCGCGTGCCTGCTGCGGTAGCGTCGGACGATCCGGCTTATGCGGACATGGCGTCGCTTGCCGCAGCCATGAGTCCCGAGGAAGTGCAGCTCTATTACCAAATTGCGCTTCAGGGCCGCAACGATCTGAATCTGGCTCCCGATGAATATGCGGGCTTCACAATGACGCTGCTGCGGATGCTCGCCTTCAAGCCGGCCGGCCTTCGCGGCGTGTCTGTTCCGGCTCGAGACGGCGGTGCGCGAAAACCGGACGTCAAGGCTGAGGCCCCGGCACCTGCACCTGCGCCTGCTCCCGCAGAGACGTCTGCTCCTGCGGCTGCCGGTCAGGAGCCGCCTCCTTGGATGAGCGGTTCGGACGGAGCACCTTGGGGAGAGCGAGCCGCCGGCTGAGATCGCTCCCGGGCCCGGCGAGGAGGTGCTGGACGACTTCCAGAACTACCCCTCTGCTCGGCCCCTCAGCTGGCGGGACATCATTGAGGGAGCGAAGCTCAAAGGCCCTGTGCGCATGTTGGCAACGCAGTCGCAGGTGATGGCGCTCGAGGAAAACCGCGTACAATTGCGGCTCAGCGTTCAGGCGCTGGCGACGGAGTCAAATCGGCGCCTGCTTTCCGACAAGCTGAGCGCCTATCTCGGGCGGCCGTTCCGCGTCGACTTTGAGGTGGGCGATCTCGAGCTCGGTTCGACGCTTGCCGATGCGCAGCGGCGCGAAAGGCAGGCGGCGCATGCCGCACTCGTCGAGCGCTTCAAGAACGATCCGTATGTGCAGGAGGTCGTCAAGATCTTCGGCGGAACGATCGATGAAGCATCAGTCAAGCCGATTGCGGGCGGCAAGAGCTGAGCGCTTTTTTGGACCGCATTATTATTCGTCTGGGCGCTTTGCGCACAGGCGCTTTCAACCGGCTTCTGCACGCCGTGCGGGAGCCTTCTCCTTAGAGGTACTTATGCGCGGCATGGGTGGCATGGGCGGCATGGGCGGATTGATGGCTCAGGCCCAGAAGATGCAGGCGAAGCTTGCCAAGGTGCAGGAAGAAATCGCCAAGACCGAATTTGAAGGCACGGCCGGCAGCGGCGCTGTGAAGGTCGTGATGAACGGCAAGCACGAATGCATCCGCGTCTCGATCGATCCGAAAGCGGTTGATCCTGAGGATGTGGAGATGCTCGAGGATCTGGTCGTTCTTGCTGTGAATGACTGCGTGACGAAGATCTCTGCGGAAAGCGAAGCGGCGATGCGCCATGCTGTGCCTCTGCCTCCGGGCATGAAGTTCCCGTTCTGATGCTCTGAAGCTGCGGTTGGTCTGTCGTCGACTGCAACATCCGTAAAGCCCCGTCTGTTCCGCCGCCTCAGCGCAGCGGCGGCGGGGCTTTTGTTTTAGAACGGCCTGCAGCGTATCTGCTGAGCGCGAGTCAGGCGCATTGAACACGAGGAGGCGGCCATGCTTCACGCGCCGCTATCGTTTTTGGAGTCGCTCCTCTCGGACGACTGCCCTTATGAGGATCTCACCACCGAGGGGCTTGGCATTGGCCGGCGCATAGGCCGCGTCATTGCTGCGCCCAAGGCGGAAGGAATTGTGGCAGGCATCGGCATTGCGGCGCAGCTCTTTGAATTGCGCGGCGTCCGCACGAAGATTCTGGCCGAGGACGGCGCGGCGCTCGCGGCCGGCGAGCCGGCCTTGGAGGCCGAGGGATCCGCCGAGGCGCTCCACGCAGTCTACAAGACTGCACAGAATGTGATGGAGTACGCGTCGGGCATTGCCAACCGCACAGCCGCTATGACGGCGGCCGCGCGCGCAGAGAATTCTGCTGTTCAGGTTGCTCTGACGCGAAAGCATTTTCCCGGCGCCAAGCTGATCTCCTATGCGGGTGCGCTGGCTGGCGGCGGCATCATCCACCGCTTCGGCCTGTCGGATTCGATTCTCGTCTTCGATCAGCACCGCGTTTTCTGCAGCGATTCTGATGAGGCCATCCGGCGTCTTATTGCATCGGCGCCGGAACGCAAAGTGGCTGTGGAAGCAGATTCGCCCGAAGAGGCCCTGCATTTTGTGCAGCTAGGCATTCACATCATTCAGTGCGAGCGCTTTGAGCCGGAGCAGCTGGAGCGCTTTGTCCGCGAAGCCAAGACGGCGAATCCTGCGCTTATCGTCAACGCTGCAGGCGGCGTCACGGCGGAGAATGCGGCAGCCTATGCTAGGGCCGGCGCGGATGTGCTGGTGACGAGCTGGCCCTACTTCGGCAGGCCCTTTGACATCAAAATGCGCTTTGCCTGCGGAGACCGCACATGACGGCGCAGCTCTCACCGTCGCTGGGCGCGCTCGTCGATGCCCTGCAGGCGCTGCCCGGCCTTGGTCCGCGCAGCGCGCAGCGCGCAGCCTTCTTCCTCCTGCAAGGCGACAAGCATGCGCTCAAGGCGCTTGAAAAGGCGCTCGCCGATGTGGATGCGAACGTGCGGCGCTGTCGAGCCTGCCATGCATTCTGCGAGGGGGAGCTGTGTCCGATTTGCTCGGATCCGAACCGCGACAAGGGGCTTCTTTGCGTCGTTGAAAGCGCTGCAGACGAAATGGCGCTTGATGCGTCGCTCGCCTGGCCGGGACTCTACTTCGTGCTTTCCGGCCGCTTGAGCCCGATTGACGGCATCGGCCCCGAGGAAATCGGCATGACCGACCTGCTGGAGCGCATTGCTCATGGCGTGGAGGAAAAAACGCTTCGAGAAGTTGTCGTGGCGACGTCCTACACGCCAGAGGGCGATGCAACCGCCTACTATCTCATCGGGGCCGTGAAGAAGCGCTGGCCTGATCTTCGCATCACTCGGCTTGCGCGCGGACTGCCGACGGGCCTTGAAATTGAATACACGGATCTCTCGACGCT
Source organism: uncultured Sutterella sp. (assembly GCA_905202595.1). Taxonomy (GTDB): domain Bacteria; phylum Pseudomonadota; class Gammaproteobacteria; order Burkholderiales; family Burkholderiaceae_F; genus Sutterella. The sequence continues at coordinate 20,077 of CAJKSP010000004.1, read as the reverse complement.
TGCCGGCGCAGTTTATTCGCGGCGCGGCGTCTGAGAGAAGCTGGATCACTCGTCAGAAGACGAAAGGACTGAAAATATGAGCAAGGAACATGTCCGAGCGGCGCTTTGCGAAGCTCGCGATGCGCTCGAGCACCTGATAGCCGACGAGCGGATGCTCGAGTGCATTGATGAAGCAGCGGGCCTCATGGCCGATGCCATCGCGGCGGGCGGGCGCATTTTCTCCTGCGGCAACGGCGGCAGCCTCTGCGATGCCATGCACTTTGCCGAAGAAATGACGGGCCGCTTCCGGCGAGACCGCCGTCCCTATGCGGCGACGGCGATTGCCGATGCAGCCCATCTGGCTTGCGTAGCGAATGACTTCGGCTACGAGCAGGTCTTCTCCCGCTACATCGAAGGGCAGGGCCGGCCGGGCGACGTGCTGCTCGCCATTTCCACTTCAGGCACCAGCCGCAACGTGGTGCTGGCCGCCGAGGCAGCCAAGCGACTCGGCATGAAGGTGGTGGGGCTGACCGGCAGGACCGGCACGCGCCTCGAGGCGATCTGCGACAAGACGATCATTACGCCGGGCGGCGAGTGGGCGGATCGCGTGCAGGAGCTTCACATCAAATGCATTCACATCATGATTGAGCTCATCGAACGCCGACTCGACCCGGAGAATTACGCCGCGTGAAAGTGCAGGGCGCGAATGAGCGCCTCAGCCGCGCAGCATTTGCTAAACTAGCGCCCGACATTCATGCCTACAGCGGACGGTTTCTTTTGAAGCCGTCCGTTTTTCCATCAGCCCGGCTGACGCTTCGTGCGCGGTCGGGCCGCTTGTTGCTCCAGGTTCTCAAAACAACATGCTCAACCGCATTCCTATCACTTCCACGGGCGCAGCCAAGCTCAAGGCCGAGCTCGAGTACCTCAAGAAGACCGCGCGACCGGCCGTTGTGGCTGCTATTGCTGAGGCGCGCGAAAAGGGCGACCTCTCGGAGAACGCCGAGTACGATGCGGCGCGCGAGGAGCAGGGTCACATCGAAGGCCGCATCGCCGAGCTCGAGGGCAAGATTCCCGCTCTGCAGGTTATTGATCCGAAGACGCTCAACGCGGGCGACCGCATCGTTTTCGGCGCAACGGTCACGCTCTACGACGAAGACGACGACACTTCCGTCACCTACCAGATCGTGGGCGATGATGAAGCTGACATCAAGCGCAACCTGATTAGCGTTTCCAGCCCGATTGCCCGCGCGCTCATCGGCAAGTACGAAGGCGATACGGTTCAGTACATGGCGCCGAAGGGCTTGGTGTCGTTCGAAATCGAATCAGTCGAATACAAATAAGCGAGCCTGAAGGCTGCTCCGGCAGATACGCTTTCTGCTATGCCGGCGCCATTCAAGAAAAAGCCCGGAGTGCGGCGAAAGTCGACCCGGGCTTTTGCGGCTTCAGACGGCCGCTGAGGCTGGATGAGGCGAAGGCATCGCTGTCGAAAGCGGGCCCTGAAGCCTCTTCGGCAAGGCGCGCTAGGAGGAGAGCGCAGCCTTTTTCGTCGTGCGATGCGTGCGCTTGATGCGGCGGCGGCGCGGTGCCGGCTCTGCCTTCTTCTTTTTGTCGCCCGGCTTTTTGGAAGCAATCTTCTTGGGCTTGGCAGGCGCAGCGGGCTTCTTTTCTTCGTGAGGATGGCCGGCGGCTGCGGCGGCTTCCAGCACGCGGTCCGCGGCGCTCTTTTCATCCTCGTCGTTCGGGCGCCAGAAGACCAGAAGCTTGCCGATCATCTGCACGCGCGCGGCGCTCAGCTTTTCCGCCACTTCGGCAAAGATGGACTCGCGCTCTTCGCGGTCGTCAGTTGGCACGCGCACTTTGATGAGCTCGTGCGCTTTGAGCTCGCGGTCGATTTCTTTCATTACGGCTTCAGTGAGGCCGTTTGCGCCGAGAAGCACGACGGGGTTGAGATGGTGCGCCTGCGAGCGCAGCGTGAGACGGACGTCGCGCGTAAGAGTGATTTCGCTCATAAAATTCAATACTCTGTCAGCTGCAGCAGAAGCGGCGGCGCCCGGCTTGGGCGGTGCAAGCCTTTCGGCATTGCGGCTGAACGTAGAAAAACTTTGTAAGGGAGGGCCTAGATGCCCGTTTCAAGCAAGAAGCTCCGGTCGAACCGCGCATGGATCGAACGGCATATTAATGATCCGTTCGTGAAGCGCTCCAAGGCGGAAGGTTACCGAGCCCGTTCGGTCTACAAGCTCATTGAGCTCGATGAGAAGGAGCATCTTCTGCGGCCAGGCCTCACCGTGGTGGACCTCGGCGCCGCGCCGGGCAGCTGGACGCAGGTCGTTCGTGAACGCCTGGCAGACAAGAAGGGACAGATCCGCGGACGCATCATCGCCATGGACATCCTGCCAATGGAGCCTATTGAAGGCGTGACGTTTGTGCAGGGCGACTTCCGCGAGCAGTCCGTTGCCGATCAGCTCGCCGAGATTCTAAACGGAGACAAGGTCGACGTGGTGCTTTCCGACATGGCGCCGAATCTCTCAGGCATCGCCGCGGCGGATGCGGCGCGCTCGCTGCTGCTGAATGAGCTTGGGCTGGAGTTCTGCCTGGATCATCTGAAGCCTTCCGGCATTTTTGTCACCAAGGCGTTTCAAGGCTCCGGCTACTCGCAGTTCGTCGAAGCGCTGAAGAAACATTTTGTGAAGGTGGCGGTGCGAAAGCCGGCTGCCTCCCGCGATACGAGCGCTGAAGTCTATCTGGTCGCTCGGCATCTCAAGCCTGCGAAGGCCTGACAGGGCTGGTTGGCTCAGTCCGAGGCTGCGCTGAGCGCGCAGGCGCTGGGCAGCAACAATCGCATACGAATTTGAAGCGCCTTTTGTCTCATTGCCAGCCAAAAGCCGCTGCCTTCCGAAAGTCCTGACAGAGCCGAGCCGCTAAAATAGCCCAATTCGCCGCGCCGCAAGGGCTTTTCCCTGGTTCCAAGACTGCGGCTGCGAAGACATTTCAGGCGGATGCAGGAGCTGCCAAGCTTCGTCCGCCCCTTGGAGCGCCAAGTGGACAACAAGTCATTTACCCGCATTGCCGTCTGGATTCTTGTGGCGGTCGTGCTCTTCACGGTCTTTCGCCAGTTCGAGACGGCTTCCGAGCAGTCGATCGACCAGACCAGCTACACCCAGTTCATGGAGGATGCGAAGGCGGGCAAGATCCGCCGCGTCGACATTCAGGGCCGCCGCATCACTGTGACGCCGCAGACCGGTTCGGAGTACGTCATTACGTCGCCGGGCGATCTGTGGATGGTTGACGATCTGCGCAAAGATGGCGTTCAGGTCTACGGCCGTGCCGAAGAAGAGCCTTCGTTCCTCACGACGCTGTTCGTGAGCTGGTTCCCGATGTTGCTGCTCATCGCCGTGTGGATCTTCTTCATGCGGCGCATGCAGGGCGGCGCTGGCGGCGGCGGCGCCTTCAGCTTTGGCAAATCCAAAGCGCGCATGCTCAACGAGCAGGACAACAAAGTTCGCTTCAAGGACGTAGCAGGTTGCGACGAGGCGAAGGAAGAAGTTTCCGAAATCGTCGACTTTCTGCGTGATCCTCAGAAGTTCCAGCGCCTCGGCGGCCGCATTCCTCGCGGCGTGCTGCTTGTCGGCTCGCCTGGCACCGGCAAGACGCTGCTCGCCAAAGCCATCGCCGGCGAAGCGGGCGTGCCCTTCTTTACGATTTCCGGTTCGGACTTCGTTGAAATGTTTGTCGGCGTCGGCGCTGCGCGCGTGCGCGACATGTTTGAGACGGCCAAGAAGAATGCGCCCTGCATCATCTTCATCGACGAAATCGACGCCGTGGGCCGTCAGCGCGGCGCAGGTCTCGGCGGCGGCAATGACGAGCGCGAGCAGACGCTCAATCAGCTGCTCGTGGAGATGGACGGCTTTGATACTGGCGCCAACATCATCGTCATTGCCGCGACGAATCGTCCCGACGTGCTCGATCCAGCGCTGCTTCGTCCGGGCCGCTTCGACCGCCAGGTCGTGGTGCCGCTGCCTGACATCCGCGGCCGCGAGCAAATTCTTGCGGTGCATATGCGCAAGATTCCCGTCGGCAACGACATCGACGCAAGCGTGATCGCCCGCGGCACTCCCGGCTTTTCCGGCGCCGATCTGGCCAATCTCGTCAACGAAGCGGCGCTTTTTGCCGCGCGCCGCAACGGCCGCGTCGTCACGATGGCCGATTTCGAGAACGCCAAGGACAAAATCATGATGGGCAGCGAGCGCCGCGGCATGGTGATGACGGAAGCCGAGCGCCGCAATACGGCCTATCACGAGTCGGGCCATGCAGTTGTGGCGCGGCTGATGCCAGAAAGCGATCCGGTGCACAAAGTCACGATTGTTCCGCGCGGCCGAGCGCTGGGTCTGACGATGCAGCTGCCCGAGCAGGATCATTACTCCTACAACAAGCAGTACATCCTTACTCGCATCGCGATTCTTTTCGGCGGACGCATCGCTGAAGAAGTCTTCATGCACCAGATGACGACCGGTGCTTCGAACGACTTCGAGCGCGCAACGCAGCTTGCCCGCGACATGGTCACGCGCTACGGCATGAGCGAGCGCATGGGTCCGATGGTTTATGCCGAAAATGAAGGCGAAGTGTTCCTCGGCCGCTCCGTGACGAAGACGACGCATGTCTCCGAGCGCACGATGCAGGAAGTCGATGCAGAAATTCGCCGCATCATCGACGAGCAGTATGCCGTTGCCCGCAAGATCATCGAAGAGAACCGCGACAAGATGGAAGCGATGGCCAAGGCGCTTCTTGATTGGGAGACGATCGACAGCGATCAGATCGATGACATCATGGCCGGCAAGGCGCCGCGTCCTCCGAAGTCGCCCAAGACGTCAGCGTTCCGCGATGCGCCCCATGACGGCGCTGTAGCCGATGCGCCTCAAGAAGCCGCTTCGACCGACGGCGCGCCTGCCGGCGGCAAGCCAGCAGAAGAGGCACCGGCCCGTAGCGGCAATGCCGCAGAAGACGCTTCTGGCGATGCCGCTCAAAATTCTGCAAGGCCGCCTCAGGACGGCGGCTCCAGCCAGGATGACGAGGATGAGCGCAATCGGCTTCGCCGAGAATAGCTGCGCCATGCAAAACGATTGAGGAAGGGCCGTTCGAGCCAGTCAAGCTTGAACGGCCCTTCCTCTGCTTCAGAGGGCTTCGCCTCGCCGTTTCTCAAAGGAATTTTCCGCATGACCTCCTTTGCCTCCCGCTGGCTCTGCGCAGGCAGAGTCTTGGATTTGACGGCTCGTCCGCTGGTGATGGGCATTCTCAACGTCACGCCGGATTCGTTTTCTGACGGCGGCGAGCATCATCGATTGGAGGATGCGCTTGCTTGGGCGAGGCGCTTGGCCGATGAAGGCGCCGACATCATTGATGTCGGCGGCGAATCGACGCGGCCTGGCTTCAGCGAGGATGCTGTAACGCTCGAGGAGGAGCGCCGCCGCGTGCTTCCTGTTGTGCGCGCGCTGGCGCTCGAAGGCTTCATCGTCTCTGTTGATACGTCAAAGCCTGAAATCATGACGGAGACGGCTGAGCTCGGCGCCGCCATTCTCAATGACGTCAGAGGATTCGAGCGACCAGGCGCCATCGAGGCGGCGGCAGCGACGCAGTGCGGTCTGGTAGTGATGCATCGAGCGATCAACGAACCGCTGCAGAATGCGTCGGCTGAAGTCGAGGCCTATCTCCGTGCGCGTCAACGCGAGCTTGAGCGGCTAGGCGTTCAACGCGAGCGCATCTGCTGGGATCCGGGCTTTGGCTTCGGGAAAAGCGTGGAGCAGAATTTTGAACTTCTCGCGGCGACGCCGTCTTTTGCGGCTTCGGGCCAGCCTCTCATGACTGCGATTTCTAGGAAATCATCCATCGGCGCCGTCATTGGCGCTCAGTCTCCCAAAGATCGCGTGGCCGGTAGCGTCGCTGGCGCTGTTCTTGCCGCTCAGCTCGGCGCTCAGGTGCTTCGCGTTCATGACGTTCGGGAAACGGCAGATGCACTGGCCGTGCTCGGCGCCATCCGCATGGCGCAGCGCCGACTTTCGACGCGGAGCGCGACAATGTGAGCATGAGTGTCGAAGCGCTTGCTTCGTCAGGCGAAGCTCGCTTTGCGGCAGCGGGCAGCTCCGTTCCATTTCACAGGACCAAAGGAAATCATTAGAGCTATGTCACGACGTTATTTCGGTACAGACGGCGTTCGAGGCAAAGTCGGCATGCCGCCGATCACTCCCGATTTTGTTTTGAAGCTCGGACAGGCAGCCGGGCGGGTTTTGAAGCGGCGCAGCGCAGATGGAAAGGCTGCCGTGCTGATCGGCAAGGACACCCGCGTTTCGGGCTACATGCTTGAAGCTGCGCTTCAGGCCGGGTTTTCAAGCGCCGGCGTTGACGTCGTGCTTTGCGGTCCGATTCCTACGCCGGCAGTGGCTTATCTCACGAGAGCGCTCCGCCTCGATGCGGGCGTTGTCATTTCTGCAAGCCACAACCCCTACGACGATAACGGCATCAAGTTCTTCTCGGGCGCCGGCGCCAAGCTGCCTGATGACGTCGAGCTGGAATTTGAAGCAGAAATCGATCGAGGCTATTCGTGCGTGCCTTCGGCCGAGCTTGGCAAGGCGCGCCGTCTGTCCGATGCGGCGGGCCGCTATATCGAATTCTGCAAGTCCACGTTCATGAGCGGAGCGGATCTGAAGGGGATGCGCATCCTCGTCGACTGTGCAAACGGCGCCGCCTATCACGTTGCACCTGATGTCTTCCATGAGCTTGGCGCGCAAGTCGTAACGATCGGCGCCGAGCCGGACGGCTTCAACATCAACAAAGGCGTGGGCGCAACGCACACGGAGCATCTCTCCGAATGGGCGGCTGAACACAAGTGCGATGTGGCGGTGAGTCTTGACGGCGATGCCGACCGCCTCATCATGGCGGATGCCTGCGGCCGCGTTTACAACGGCGACGAGCTTCTCTACATCATTGTGCGCGACCGCATGGCGTCGAGTCCGGTGGCCGGCGTCTGCGGCACGCTGATGACGAACTATGCCCTGGAAAAGCGCTTCAGCGAGCTCGGCGTTGCCTTTGCACGGGCTAAAGTGGGCGACCGCTATGTGCTTGAGCAGCTTCTCGAGCGCGGCTGGCTCTACGGGGGCGAGACGTCTGGCCACCTCCTGGCGCTCGACCGTCAGACGACGGGCGACGGCATTGTGAGCGCGCTGCAGGTGCTTGCCGCAATGAAAAAGAGCGGCAAGACGCTTGCCGAGCTGACGGCAGATCTGCATCTGCTGCCGCAGGTTCTCGTCAACTGTCCCATTCCGGCCGGCTATGACTGGCAAGGCGATGAAGCCTTCATGGCAGCCGTTGCCCAAGCGCAGGCCGAAGTGGAAGGACGCGGCCGCATTCTTATTCGTCCGTCAGGCACGGAGCCGCTGCTGCGCATCATGGCCGAGTCGGACGATCTAGCACTTGCCAAGCGTCTTGTGAACCGCATGGCTACGGCACTTTCTGTAAAATAATAAGGGTTTACCCTAAGTCTTCCAAAGTGAAGCGGAAGCCGGTGAATGCATCTGGAAAGCACGTGTTAAGATCGCACCTCTAACTTCCTCAAACTGCCGCTTCGAAGGGGTGCAAGGTGCATGCCTTTCCCATGATGCGGCAGGCGGCTTGGGGCCGGCGGCGGCCAGCTTCTTGAGGTGCTGGATCTAGATGGCAGCTACCGTTTCGCAGTAGGAAGGCAGGGGGCTTTTTTTGATCCGCTCTTGACGGCGGAGAAAATTCATGGCTTTTGATCGAGAGGCGAGCTCCTCTCGTAAGGATGTTTGAAATGGCTGATAACAAGACAGAAAACAAGGTCCAGCAGCAAGCGGCTCCGAAGGGGCCCTTCGTCCATCAGCTCGTTGTGTATCTTGTCGGCGGTCAGACGTTCACGATCAATGAAGTGACGGACAGCGCCGCTATGCCGAGCAATGTCATCGCCTTCATCAACGCTTGGCGTCAGAAGAAGGATGTCTGGCATAGCCCGAACAACGACCCGAAGTTCGGTGTTCGCGTGCGCGACGTCTCGCTTTATGAGTATCGCGTCGGCACGCCGGCCCCGAAGGCTGCGGCTGATCAGGCTGCTTCTGCTGAGAAGCCTGCCAAGGCTGCCGAAAAGGCTGCCAAGTAGCATCGAAGCGTTTTAGACTCGATACGGCTGGAAAGCCGGGGCCTCTCGGCTCCGGCTTTTCCTTTCTTTGGGGCGGCCAGCCGCCCGCATCTGGACGCCTAAAAGGAGGCAGCAATGAAGCAGATCGTCGCCGTGATCAAGCCCTTTAAACTCGATGAGGTTCGCGAGGCGCTCGCCGATGTCGGCGTACACGGCCTTACGGTCACGGAGGTGAAGGGATTCGGTCGTCAGAAGGGCCACACGGAGCTCTACCGCGGCGCCGAGTACGTGGTCGACTTCCTGCCTAAGCTCAAGATCGAGACAGTCGTCTCAGAGGATATGCTCGAGACGGCCATTGAGGCCATCGTCAAGGCCGCCTATACGGGAAAGATCGGCGACGGCAAGATCTTTGTCTTCAATGTCGAGCAGGTGATCCGCATTCGCACTGGCGAAACGGGAGAAGCAGCGGTTTGATCTGCCGCTTTGACGCCTCTCGCTAGAGAGGCTTTTTTTCATCTTCGGACTTTGCCTCGCCGTCCTGGCGCGGCGTCGTTTTCTTCGAGAGCCGTTCGTACAGCTTGAGGGGAGGCTTGGGGCCGTTGCCCGGAAAGATCTGCCGCGCGATCAGCGTGCGGTAGCGAATTTCATAGCCCATGGTATAGGTGCCCATCCGCACGATCGTGATGAAGAGGGTCGCTATGGCCGTGCTTGCGCTGGGACTGACTCCGATTTTCAGCAAGCCGATGAGCAGCCAGCCGCCGAAAAAGCCAACGATTGCGTAGGGCTTGCGGTCCGAGAGCACGCTCGGCATGCGGTTGAGAAAGACATCCCTTAAAAGACCGCCGAAAACGCCTGTGCAGACTCCGACCAGAACGGCCGGCAGCGCAGGGAAGCCGGCATTGTCGGCCATGAGCGTTCCGCTCGCGCAGAAAGAGCCCAAGCCGATGGCGTCTGCCCACAGATAGAGCCGGTGCGCCGTTTCGTCCTGCAGATTGCGCACAATCCTTGGCGCGAAGAATGTGAGGACCAGAATGCCCCAGACGTATTCGTCGTTCGCCACCCAATAGAAAGGCCGGCTGTCGATGATGATGTCGCGGATCAGACCGCCGCCGAAGGCGGTCGTGAAGGCCAGCACGAAGATGCCGACGGGATCCACTTCGCGGCCTCGAGCCGCCAGAATGCCTGCGAGCGCGAAGCCGAGCATGCCGATCGTGTCGACGATGAATGCGGTGTTGATGATGTCGAGGAGCATGGGCTGACTCCTTGCCGCGCTGCCGCAGGCGGCAGCCAGGCTATGACGAGAAACGCTGCGGTCCGGCCGCCTGGGGCGTCAGCAGCACAATGACGGCGCCGGAATCGCCGTCATGGGGCGGCGCCTGCACGAAAGCCATGACTTCCTCGCGCTGCTTGAGCCAGCGGCGCACCATTTCCTTCAGCACGCTCTGGCCGCCGACGGAGCCGTAGCCCTTTCCATGCACGATGCGCAGGCAGCGGTAGCCGCGGATGCGGCAGTCGCGCAGAAACTTCGTCACGGCTTCGCGCGCTTCATCGACAAAGAGGCCGTGCAGGTCGATGTGCGCCTGTACCGTCCATTCGCCGCGGTACAGCTTGCGGGGGATGTCGGGCGAAACCCCCTGGCGGCGGAACAGCATGCCGTCGTCGCTTTCAAGGAAGACGACCGGGTCGCACTCGTCGGAAAGGGAGTCTTGAAGCACTTCCTGCTTTTCAATTTCGCGCTGCTTAGGCGCAGGGGCCGGCGGCTCATGCTTCAGCAGAACGCGCTTGCCGTCGCTGCGCATCTTCTGCACGCCCAGCTCGGACATGGCGCGCCGAAAGGCAATGGCGTCCTGGTTGTCCTGGGCATGCTTGGCTGCAGCGGCGGCGCGGGCCTGCTCTTCAGCCTTGGCTCGGGCCTTCATGTCTTTGCCGAGCGACTTCAGGTCGGCAAAGGACTGGTACTGCTTGGACATCTGATTCCTCGTGAAGGGTCAAAACTTTGAAAAATTCTAGACTTGCTCTGCTGCGGCAGCAGTTTGGCGCCTGCGGCTTCTTACTTACGCGAAGCGGCGGCCGCCGGTGAATTGTTCCGACGGCCGCCGCTTCGCTGGCGCTATTGAGGGATTTCAGACAATCAGGCCTGCTGCTTCGCATCCAGCGCTTCCAGGTAGCGCTGCGCATCCAAAGCGGCCATGCAGCCGGTTCCGGCGCTTGTGACGGCTTGGCGGTACGTCTGATCCTGAACGTCGCCGGCGGCAAAAACCCCCGGCACCGACGTGGCCGTGGCGCCGCCGGAAGCTGGCGTTCCCGTGCCGTGCGTCTTGATGTAGCCGTTCTCAAGCTCGAGCTGGCCGGCGAAGATCTCTGCATTGGGCTTGTGGCCGATGGCGATGAAGACGCCCTGAACGCTGACTTCAAGGGGCGCTTCGCCTGTCGTGCTCTCGAGAGCGAGGCCCGTTACGGACTTGCCGTCGCCGAGGATTTCCTTCACGGTGCGGTTGAGCGCCAGCTCGATGCGGCCTGCGCGAACGGCTTCCATCAGGCGGTCGATCATGATGGGCTCGGCGCGGAATTGCTCGCGGCGATGAACGAGCGTCACCTTGCTCGCGATATTCGAGAGGTAGAGCGCCTCTTCAAGCGCGGCATTGCCGCCGCCCACGACGGCAACGGGCTTGCCGCGGAAGAAGAAGCCGTCGCAGGTGGCGCAGGCGGAAACGCCTTTGCCCTTGTAGGCCGCTTCAGAGGGAATGCCGAGGTATTTGGCAGAGGCGCCCGTAGCGATGATGAGCGCGTCGCAGGTGAAAGTCGTTCCCATGTCGCCTTCGAGAACGAACGGGCGCTGAGAGAGGTCGGCGGACTTGATGACGTCGAAGGCGACTTTCGTGCCGAAGCGTTCGGCCTGCTTCTGCAGCTGCTCCATCAGGGCAGGACCTTGAATGCCGTTGACGGCGGAAGGCCAGTTGTCGATCTCGCTTGTCGTCATGAGCTGGCCGCCGGCTTCCATGCCGGTCACGACGAGTGGCTTCAAGTTGGCGCGCGCGGCGTATATCGCAGCCGTCCAGCCGGCAGGACCCGAACCGAGAATGAGAACGCGTGCGTGCTGAGTGTCGGACATGACAATGCTCTCCTGTGAGAGGCCGTTCGGGGTTGGCTTCCCGGAGGCCTTCTTCAAATGCGAAATAAAATCATTATGGCGCTTTTAGGCGCAGCTTAGAACGGAGCTTCCAGGCAGAAGGCCGCGGCGGCTTCGGCGTGCGCTTCCGTCGTGTCGATGACGGGCACCGGCGAATCTTCTGGGCGCACGATGAGATCGATCTCCGTGCAGCCGAGGATCACGCCCTCAGCGCCTGCTGCGGCAAGCTTTGCAATGATGCGGCGGAACGTCTCCCGAGAGGCGTCGAGCACGCGTCCGCAGCAGAGCTCTTCGTAAATGATGCGGTTGATCTCTGCGCGGTCGTCGGCTTCAGGGACGAGGACGTCGAGTCCGCATGCCTTCAGGCGGTTTTTGAGGAAGTCCTTTTCCATTGTGTAGCGGGTGCCGAGAAGCGCAGCGCGCCGAACGCCGACGCGCTTTGCAGCGCCAGCCGTTGCGTCGGCGATGTGAAGGAGCGGTATGTTCACCGCGGCTTCAACTTGCGCAGCACAGAGGTGCATGGTGTTGGCGCCGATGACGATGCATTCGGCGCCGGCGGCTTCCAGCCCTTGGGCGCATCGGGCCAGGATGCGGCCGGCGGCTTCCCAGTCGTTCTGACGCTGAAGCGCTTCGACTTCATGGAATTCCACGCTTGCGATCACCATCTTGGCGGAGTGCAGTCCGCCGAGGCGCTCGCGGATGATTTCATTGATCCGCTTGTAGTACGTGACGGTGCTCTCCCAGCTCATGCCGCCGATGATGCCAATAGTCTTCATGATGAAATGGTTCTCCGAAGGGTTGCGATGATGGGAGCTTAAGCCGCTTCAGGTCCTTGCAGGCGGCGCTTGCCGCGCAAAGGCGCCGCCTCTCCTACAATGAACGCTCCCCCGACCTTCCAGGTGCGGCCGTATGCCGCCGCGTCCGGAAGCGCCGTTCGATCCGACGAACCGACGAAGCGCAATACGCAGTCAAGACATGGCAAAAACGAGCAGAAGCAGAAGCCGCAGAGATGAGACGCTTGCCGCACGGCAGGCAGCCGCAGCGGCGGCCGAGGCCGCTGAGGAGAGGCGAGCCCGCCGGCGAGCAGCGAGAGCGGCGCTTTGGGCTCGTGTCGGCGAATTCTTCATTTCGATCGGCCGCTTCCTTTGGGAGCGTAGCTGGATTTTCTCCGTGCCGCTGGCCGCGATCCTTGCGCTTTCGCTGGGAAGCTATTCTCAGAGCGATCGATCCTTTACCGTCAGCACTGCGGATGACCCGAGAAACTATTGCGGCACCTTGGGCGCCTGCGTGGCGGATCTGATGCTCGGCGCCTTCGGCCTGTCGGCGTGGTGGTTTGTGCTCGGCTTCTTCATGATCGCCTTCTTCGCCGTGCGCTCGCTGGTGCGCCGCGGCCGCGGCGAAACGGATCCGGACCGCATCAATCCGCCGAAGTTTTCTGCCATGGTCGGCTTTTGGGCGCTTCTCCTCGGCTCGACGTCTCTCGAAGCGCTTCGTCTTCGCCGCTTCCATTCGGAGCTGCCCGGAGAGCCGGGCGGCGTGATCGGCAACGGCCTTGCATATGCCCTGCAGCACTATGTGGGCATCGGCGTGGCAACTGTGGTCTTTTTTGCGCTTATGGTGATCGGCATCGCGCTCCTGCTGGACTTCTCCTGGACGGATGTGGCTGAACGCATCGGTGCTGTCATCGACGACAAGCTGCTCAGCCGCTTCTCGAAGAAGCCGCAGCCTGCGGCGCGCACGCTTGCAGAATCTGAAGAAGATGAGACCGGCGAAGTGGTTGAAACCGTGATCGACCTCAATGCAGGTTCCGGAGAGCCGGCTGCGCCTCTCAAAATCATCAAGCCTCGCGTTGAAGAGGTTGAAAAGGACAACACGCTCTTCTCGGATCAAATTCTTCCGGCTGCACCGGCGTCTGCCACGGCGGAAACGCCGCAGGCGCCTCATCCGAGCCTCTCACTGCTTGACGATCCCGAGCCTGGCGTCGGCGTCGACGAGCAGACCATCAGCATGACGAGCCGCCTCATTGTCTCCAAGCTCAAGAGCTACAGCATTGAGGGCGCTGTCATGAGCGCCCGGCCCGGCCCCGTCATCACGCAGTACATGCTCGAGCCCGGCCCCGGCGTCAAAGGCTCGCAGATTGAAAATGTGCGAGAAGATCTGCGCCGCGCGCTTGGCGTGCAAGCCGTTCGCGTTGTGCTCAATGTTCCCGGTTCAAGCTGCATTGCGCTTGAAGTGCCTAATCCTGTGCGTCAGATGGTGCGGCTGAAGGAAATTCTCAAGAGCGAACTCTTTGAAAAGAGCAAGTCGCCGCTGACGCTGGCTATTGGCAAGGAGATCAGCGGCAAGCCCTTCGTCATGGATCTCGCGAAGACGCCGCATCTGCTCGTTGCCGGCACGACGGGCTCGGGCAAATCCGTGGGCGTGAACGCCATGATTCTCTCCATGCTCTACCGCAACGATCCGAGCCAGCTTCGCCTGGTGCTGATCGATCCGAAGATGCTGGAGTTCTCGCTCTACAACGGCATTCCGCATCTGCTCTGCCCGGTGGTGACCGACATGAACAAGGCGGCTTCGGCCTTCAAATGGCTCACGCGAGAAATGGACAACCGCTACGCCGTCATGTCGAAGATCGGGGTTCGGCAGTTCACGGGCTACAACGAAAAGGTGGCGGCGGCTGAAGAGCGCGGCGAACCGATTCGGGATCCGTTTGCGGCGCCTGATGATCCCAATCCGGCGTACCTCAAGCGCTGGCCGTACATCGTGTGCGTTGTTGACGAGCTGGCCGACTTGATGTTCACCAACCGCAAGGAGGTCGAAGGTGAGATCACGCGCCTTACGCAAAAGGCGCGCGCCGCAGGCATTCACCTGATCCTGGCGACGCAGCGGCCTTCTGTCGATGTTGTTACGTCGCTCATCAAGGCCAATGTGCCGACGCGCATTTCGTTCCAGGTGGCATCTGCGACGGACAGCCGAGTCATTCTCGGCGAATCGGGCGCCGAGCAGCTGCTCGGCTACGGCGACATGCTGCTGCACCGTCCGGGCGAAAGCGCGCCGACGCGCATTCAAGGCTGCTTTGTTGCAGACGGCGAAGTGCAGCGCGTGACGGACGAGCTGCGCAAGTATGGGAGCCCGAGCTACGTTACAGGCGTGACGGAAAGCGCAGGTGAAGACGCGGCCGGCGCTGCGGGAGAAGCGTCGGCACACCGTTCCGGCGAGTCCGATCCGCTCTATGACAAGGCGGTTCAGATCGTGCTCACCGAACGTAGAGCCTCCATTTCTTATGTGCAGCGCGTGCTGGGCATCGGCTACAACCGATCGGCCAATCTGCTCGAGGCCATGGAGGAGGCGGGACTGCTTTCCAAACCCAATGCGAGCGGCAAGAGGCAGATTCTTGTGCCTGAGCGCGGCTAAGGACGCTGCGCAGGACCTGCAACCCATTTTCCGAGAGGAAGAAAGCCATGTTTGAGGACCGCACTTTTGTGGGACGCGCACTGTCCCGCCGCTTCTTCGTGCAGGGGGCGTCGCTCTGCGTCTTCGCCGCGGCGGCAGGCTGGGCGCTTCCTGTTCTGGCAGCAGAGAGGAAAAGCGGCTCGGCGCTTCTCAAGGCTTTTGCCAAAGAGGCTCAGGGTGCCGAAGGGCGTTTTCGGCAGACGACGAAGGATCGGGACGGCAGGCTGACGGCGCCTGCTTCTGAGGGTGCTTTTGCGTTTCGCCGGCCGGGCTGCTTTGAGTGGCGCTATGAGAAGCCCTATCGTCAGACGATCGTGAGCGACGGCAAGACGCTTTGGCTCTATGACGAGGATCTCATGCAGGCGACGGAAAAGCCGCTCGCAGGCGCACTTCCGGCATCGCCGGCAGCCATTCTTTTCGGCGCGGCCGATCTCGAGCGAGACTGGACGCTCGAGGATCTGCCCGCAGATGACGGGCGCCCCCGCGTGCGTGCGCGTCCGAAAGGCAATGCGGCTTTTGAAAGCGTCGACGTGACGTTCGACGCCAAGGATCTGCCTTGCAGGGTGGTCTTTTTAGACAGCTTTGCGCTCAGCACCGACATAGAGCT
This sequence comes from uncultured Sutterella sp., assembly GCA_905202595.1. Lineage (GTDB taxonomy): Bacteria > Pseudomonadota > Gammaproteobacteria > Burkholderiales > Burkholderiaceae_F > Sutterella. The sequence continues at coordinate 4,771 of CAJKSP010000004.1, read as the reverse complement.
CTTGAGCGTCGCGCTCGCACTGCCTGCCCCGGAGCGCTTTCAATTCGTCCCGCCCAAGGGGGTCGACGTGCTTCGCGACGAAAGCCTTCTCTGAGGCTCGCCGGACGCTTGGAGGGCGCATTTCTTCTCTTCAGGCAACCCTTGAATCCGCTAACGGCAGGGGTATTTCAGCCGTCAGGTTCATCGGCTGATACAATGCCTTGACTTAAGGGAGAGGCGCACGTGCAATCGCGCGCCTCCTCTCTTTTTTGGCGTCGCGCCGCGAGGCGCGGTTTTGAAGGCTGATATGAAGAGCAACATGCGTCGCCTGATCATCGACAAGATGATCACGGAAAAAGGCTTCGTCACGTTTGAGCAGATGCAAACCGTTCTGAAGGTAGGCTCTGCAACGCTTAAACGCGATCTGCGCTATATGCGCGACGAACTCGGCGCGCCGATTCACTATTCCCGCTCAAAGGGCGGATATACCTATGCCGTCAAAGTCGACTTGACGGGCAAGTGCACCCTCGGACGGCCGCGCAAGGCGCAGTCTGCAGTGAAGCGCTTGGAACAGAAGCAGTGGTATTCGTCCGATGAGCTGCTGATGCTCGTTCATACAATCAATCTGCTCGATGAGCTTGCGGCCGACAAGTCCTCTGCAATCTATAAGGAGATCGAGCCGCTTCGCGCTCGCATTGCTCAGCTTCTCATTCTCGGCGACATTTCTCCCAAAGAGCTCATCCGCCGCGTCAAGGTCGTCAACAACCGCATCCCCTACAAAGAGCCGAATGCATTTGAAGTCGTCGGCTGCGGACTGAGCGAGCATCGCCGCGTTCGCATTGAGTACTACACGCCGAGCTCCAAGGAAACGAAGGTGCGCGAGATTTCTCCTCTGCGTCTCGTGCATTACAACAATCGCTGGTATGTCGATGCGTACTGCCATCTGACGGAGAGCCTGCGCACCTTCCTCATCGAGAACATCCGTTCCGCAGAAGTGCTGCCGACGCCGGCCAAGCGCATGTCGCTCGAAAGCGTGCGCGAGCAGCTCGATGAAGGCTACGGACTTTTCCATGGGACGGCGGTTGAAAATGCCGAGCTTCGCTTTGATGCGTTTGCCGCCGCCTATGTGCAGCGCTCCTGCTGGCATCCGCGCCAAAAGGTGAAGGATGGGCAGGATGGCGGCATCGTCTTGACGGTGCCGTACTCCGATCCGACGGAGCTCGTCGGCGAGATTCTGCGCTGGGGCACGCATGTCGAAGTGCTCGCGCCGCAGTCGCTTCGCGATCTCGTTGCCGGCGAGGCGAAGCGCATCAGCGAGCTTTATCTCGCAAATAAGCAGAAAGGCTGAGGCAAGTCCGATGACGGAAGCGGAAGCCCAAGTCAAAAAGCGCCGCCGCCGGCATCGCCGGTCCGGCCGCGCCAAGGATCTGCCGGAGATCTTTTTCTGCGGGGACCCTCACGGCTCGTTTGATCACATCAACGAGGCGGCGCGCCTCTACAAGCCAGCCGCCATCATCATCCTTGGCGACTTGCAGCCGCCCGGACCGATTGACGAAGTGCTTGCAGAAGCGCTGGCCTGCACTGAAGTGTGGTGGATTCCGGGGAATCACGATACGGATTCCGACGATATCTACGACTACCTCTGGCGCGGCCCTCTGGCCGGGCACAACCTGCACGGGCGCGTCGCCAACATTGCCGGCCTGCGCATTGCCGGACTCGGGGGCGTATTCCGCGGTCAGGTGTGGATGCCGGACGGCGTACCGAACTACTACTGCCCGGCAACCTTCGTGCGCCGCATGAGCCCAGGGAATTTGTGGCGGGGCGGCCTGCCGAGGCGCCATCGCACGACAATCTTCCCGTCGGTCTACAACAACTTGATGCGGCAGCGCGCCGACATTCTGGTCACGCACGAAGCGCCGGGTTGCCATCGAAAGGGCTTTGCCGCGCTCGACAAGCTTGGGCGTGCGCTCGGCGTGCGCTGGTACTTCCACGGCCATCAGCATGAGGATCGCGTCTACGGTCAGCATTTGGGCATGACTGTTCGCGGCGTGGGCTATCGGGGCATCGTTAACCTCAAGGGCGAAGTGATCGTTCCGGCTCAAATGGATCCGAGGGAAGCCGCGGCGCTGCAAAACGCCATCGATTGGGCAAACCGAGGTCAGCAGGCGCTCGTTGCGCGCTCTCCTGAAGGGCGGTGCTCTGTTTCTGGACGGGCGGACGCCGAAGCGCCGAAGCTTCTCATTGCGCCAGCGCAGCGCCTGCTGCAGTTGCCTAAGCCTGCTGCAGGCGAAGCGCGCCTGTTGGTGCGTCCCGTTGAGAGCACACATCAAGAGCATGAGGTTGCGCTGGGACGCGAGGTTGCCCGGCAGGCGCCTGGCGGACGGTGGAAGCCTGCGGTGCCGGGCGTGCAGCCTGCGAAGAAAGCTCGAGGCCGCACGCAGGATGACAGGAGGCGTCCGGATGCGGCTGCCCGTCCGCAGCGTTTGGCCGCTTCAGGCAAGCCGGATGAGGAGGCGAGTGTGCGCCGGCGTCGGCCTCGCCGTCGTCGGCGAGGCGGCCGAGGCTCCGGCGCCAGCGGATCCGGTGCAGCCGGTGGCGCGGCCTAACGGCTTGTGCGCTCGTTAAGCTGCGTTCCGCAGGCTTAACTAGCGCGCAGCTATTCGATGTCGAGGCGAAGGGCTCGAACCTGTGCGCCCTCGGCAGCGCCGGCAGCGTTCTCTTCCAAAATGACGGCGGCATTCATGCCGGCAAGCGTTGTCAGCATGGCTGAGCTCTGCGATGGGGTCGGCGTGAAGCGGAGCCGGCCGTCTTTAGCCTCGAGCCGTCCTCTCACGAAGTCTGTGCGGCCGATGCGGCCGCGGATCGCCGCTGCCGCTTCTGCCGGGAAGCATTCGCGAGGCGCGGGGCCGGCGCCGGCTGCGCGCCAGATGGCATCGCGCAGAAAGAGCTGAGCAGACATGGCGGCGGCGACCGGGTTCCCGGGAAGCGCCATGCACCAGCCTGAATGCCCGCCTCGAAGCGCGCCGAAGGAGAACGGCTTTCCGGGACGCATGCGGATGTGATAGTGCGTCATGTCGGCGAGCTCTGCGAGCACGGAGGTGGTGATGTCTTTGTCGCCTTCGCCGACGCCTCCGGAAGTGACCAAGAAGTCTGTCTGAGCGGCCGCTTCCTTCAGGGCACTGCGCTGCGCTTCAGCGCTGTCGGGGAGAATGCCCAAGTCTCGAACTTCGCATCCCCAGCGTCGGCAGAGCGCTGCAAGGAGGTGCGAGTTGCTGTTGTAGATGCACCCAGCATGCAGCGGCCTTCCTGGCTCTGCAAGTTCATCGCCCGTTGCAAAGATCGTCACGCGGATGCGCCGGCAGAGGAGCGTTCCTGCGCCGAGAGAAGCGGCCAGACCGATATGCGCGGCGGTGAGGCGGGTGCCTGCTTTGATGGCTGCGGCGCCTTCTTCAATCTCTTCGCCGCGCAGCCGGACATTGGCGCCAGGCTTGACGGCGTCTGCCTTGAAGGTCAGCTCGCCAGTGCCTTCGCAGAAGTGTGCTTTCTCAAAAGGAATGACCGTATCGAGCCCGGCAGGCACTTCAGCGCCCGTCATGATGCGGATGCCTTCCGTCGGGCCGACCTGGCCTTCAAATGGCGCGCCGGCATACGAGGCGCCGACGATCTTGAGGCTCACAGTGCTGTCGTGCGACCCGAGCTTGAGTTCGGCGGAGGAAAAAGCAAAGCCGTCCATGGCCGAGTTGTTGAAGCGCGGTACGGGTATGGGGCTGGTCACGTCTTGAGCAAGAAAGCGGCCGAGCGCTGCGTCAAGCGGCAAGGACTCGATGCTGCTGATTGGTGAGACGGCTTGGGCAATGAGCTGAAAAATGTCGGTAACAGAAGCTTCCTGAGCCATGGGGCACTCCGAAGAATCAGGCGCTGCGGCCGCTTGAAGAGAAGTGCGGCGCAACGAAGTTCCTAGAATAGCGGTTTGGCTGCCTGTCGGCGCTGCAGCCGAATGCGTTCGACAGGCGCGCTGCTCAACCTTTCTTTGAAGGAGCTGCTCGTCATGGGGGCGATTGCGTCAGCAAACACCGCCGGCTTAGTGTTCGCCGGCGGGCGAGCCACTCGCATGGGAGGCGTCAACAAGGCCTTAGCTGTGTGGGAAGGCCGTCCGATGCTCGATTGGGTGTTGGAGCGGCTGCTGCCGCAATTTTCGGGACCTCTCTACGTTTCAGCCAATCGGGATGCCGATCTCTTCAATGCGGCGCTTGGCCGACACTGCTGTCGGCCTTATGCCGTGCTGTCGGATCGGCTGGCGGACTTTCCGGGACCGCTGGCTGCCTTCGATGCTGCTTCGGCTGAAAAAATCGATTGTGAGTGGGTGCTTACTTCTCCTTGCGATACGCCGCTCCTGCCTCGGCATCTGCTCGAGCGCTTCGCCGCGGCGCAGCGGGCCGCTTTGACGGCTGGCAGAGATCCAGATGCTTTTTTTGCCCAAGGGGCAGACGGCTTCCCGCAGCCGGGATTTTCTGTCGTGCGCATCAGCCGTCTTGGCGAAGTGCGCGCTTTCATCGAAAGCGGAGGGCGACGCTTGGGCGGCTGGCTTCGCAGCTGTGGCGGGGAGGCTGTGCCGATCCTTTCTCTGGAATCTGATGAATCACTTGCAAACCTCAATAGTCTGGACGACATGGCGGCCGCTTCAGCGTGGCTTCGGCAGGTGAAGGGATAGAGAACGGCAGCTGTTGTAAAGCATCCCTTGACAATCTGAAATTGCTTAGGCATAATACGCAACCTCGCTGATCAAACAGCG
>CAJKSP010000003.1 GCA_905202595.1 uncultured Sutterella sp. | reverse complement strand
AAGTGTGTGGAGGCATCGGTCGCTTTTCACCAACTTTGACTAAGAACCAAAAAAAGCGGAGGCGCTCCGCTTGAGGAAGCGTCTCCGCTTTGGGCGGCATCGCCCTTCGCCTCAGGAAGCCGGCAGCCTGGCCGGCTTCCGAAAGCAGAGGACGTCAGGACTCTCAGCCCACCCAGACGCGCGCGTTCTGGAACATGCGCATCCAGCCCGAAGCCTCAGTCCACTCGGCCGGATGCCACGAGAGCTCGATCGCGCGATGGCTGCGCTCGGGGTGCGGCATCATGATCGTGAAGCGGCCGTCCTCCGTCGTAAAGGACGTGAGGCCTTCAGGCGAGCCGTTCGGGTTGGCCGGATAGGCAGCCGCCGGACGGCCCGTGCCGTCGACATAGCGCGCCGCGGCCTTGGCAAGCGCCGCATCGGCGGGCTGCAGGAACTCGACGCGGCCTTCGCCGTGCGCGTTCACCACCGGCAGCACAGCGCCCGCCATGCCCTTGAAGAAGATCGAGGGGCTCTCGAGAATCTCGACGTTGACGAGGCGCGCCTCGAACTGCTCGGAGCGGTTGCGCAGGAACTGCGGCCAGTGCGACGCGCCCGGAATGAGGCCGCGCAGGTGGCTCATCATCTGGCAGCCGTTGCAGATGCCGAGGCCGAACGTATCCGGACGCTCGAAGAACGTGCGGAACATCGCCGTGAGGCGGTCGTTGTTGAGGATCGTCTTCGCCCAGCCGCCGCCGGCGCCGAGGACGTCGCCGTAGGAGAAGCCGCCGCAGCAGGCGAGGCCGCGGAAGTCCGCAAGGTCCGCCCGGCCGGCAAGAAGATCCGTCATGTGGACGTCGTACGCATCAAAGCCGGCCCGCACGAAGGCGGCCGCCATCTCGTTCTGCGAATTGACGCCCTCTTCGCGCAGGATCGCGATCTTCGGACGGGCGCCCGACGCAATGTAGGGCGCCGCAATGTCTTCATCGACATTCCAGCTCGTGCGGGCGAAGAGGCCGCGGTCGCCCTCGTCCATGATGCGGGCGAATTCCTGATCGGCGCATTCCGGGTTGTCGCGGCCGCGGGCGATCTGGTGCGAAACCTCGCTCCAGGCGCTCTGCAGCGGACCGCACTCGAAGCGCGCAAGGCGCTTGCCGCCGGCCGACACCTCGAGCGCGTCGTCGGAAGAAGAGACCTCGCCCACGAAGTGGCAGCAGTGCGCAAGGCCCGCTTCGCGGATCTGCGCGGCCACTTCGTTCACGCGGTCGGCGCGGATCTGCAGGAGCGCGCCGAGCTCCTCGTTGAAGAGCGCCGCCATGGGCGAAGCGCCCTCGCTCATGAGGCTGTCGAGCGAAAGCCGCACGCCCATGCGGGAAGCAAACATCATTTCGGCTGCAGCGGCAAAGAGGCCGCCGTCCGAACGGTCATGGTAGGCGAGCACGCAGCCGGCGAGCTCGAGCTTGCGCACGGCATGCACGAAGCGTCCGAGGAGGCCCGCATCCTGAATGTCAGGCGTCTCATTGCCGAAGCGGTGCGTCGTCTGCGCGAGGATCGAGCCGCCCATGCGGCAGCGGCCTTCGCCGAGATCGATGAAGACGAGCACGCTCGGCACGCCGCGCTTGAGCTCCGGCGTGAGCGTGATGGCCGCGTTCGTCACAGGCGCCGCGGCCGAGACGATGAGCGAGACCGGCGACACGACGCTCTTCTTCTCGCCCTTGGCGTCCGTCCAGGCCGTGCGCATCGAGAGCGAATCCTTGCCGACTGGAATCGCGATGCCGAGCGCCACGCAGAAGTCCGATGCGGCCTTCACGGCGTCGAAGAGCTTCGCGTCTTCGCCGGGCGCGCCGCAGGCGGCCATCCAGTTGGCGGAGAGCTTCACGAGCGGCAGCTCGATGTCGGCGGCCGCAATGTTCGTGATGGCTTCGCCGATGGCCATGCGGGAGGCGGCAGCCGAGTCGATCACGGCGAGCGGCGTGCGCTCGCCCATCGCCATCGCTTCGCCGCGAAGCGTCTCGAAGCCGAGCGTCGTGACGGCGCAGTCCGCCACCGGCACCTGCCACGGACCCACCATCTGGTCGCGGGCTGTCAGGCCGCCGACCGCGCGGTCGCCGATCGTAATGAGGAAGGACTTCGAGGCGACGGCCGGATGGCGGATGACCGCATAGGCGGCCTTCTCCAGGTCGAGGCCCTCATCCGAGAAGGCCGGCAGCTCGCGCTTCAGATGCTCGGCCGTGCGGTGCGTGCGCGGCGTCTTGCCGAGGAGCACGTCCATCGGCATGTCCACCGCGTTCTGCTCGCCCGCGGCGAGCTTGAGGGTCTTTTCCTCCGTGATTTCGCCGATCACCGCATAGGGGCAGCGCTCGCGGCGGCAGAAGGCGTCAAAGCGGTCGCGCTTCGCCGGATCGAGCGCGATGACATAGCGCTCCTGCGACTCGTTGCACCAGATTTCGAGCGGGGACATGCCCGACTCTTCAACGGGAACCTTCGAGAGGTCGAAGCGCGCGCCGCGGCCCGAAAGGTCCGCAAGCTCGGGCATGGCGTTCGAGAGGCCGCCGGCGCCGACGTCATGAATGGCGAGAATCGGATTCTCTTCGCCCATCGCCCAGCAGCGGTCGATCACTTCCTGGGCGCGGCGCTCCATTTCGGGGTTGCCGCGCTGCACGCTGTCGAAGTCGAGCGCTTCGGAGTTCGAGCCCGACGCCATCGACGAAGCGGCGCCGCCGCCCAAGCCGATGCGCATGCCCGGACCGCCGAGCACGACGAGGAGGCTGCCCGCAGGCGGAACCGCCTTCTTCGTTTCGTCGTCGCGGATCGAGCCGATGCCGCCCGCAAGCATGATGGGCTTGTGATAGCCGTAGCGGACGCCGCCCACATTGGCTTCAAAGGTGCGGAAGTAGCCGAGCAGATTCGGACGCCCGAATTCGTTGTTGAAGGCGGCGCCGCCGATCGGGCCCTCGGTCATGATCGAGAGCGGCGAGGCGAGGCGCGAAGGCGCGCCGTAGGCTTCCGGCTTTTCTTCGCCCGTCGTGGCGTCGCCGTCGTTTTCCCAGGCCTGCAGGGCATCTTCGAGATGCAGCGCCGACGTCGTAAAGCCCGTGAGGCCCGCCTTCGGACGCGCACCGCGGCCGGTCGCGCCCTCGTCGCGGATTTCGCCGCCCGAGCCCGTCGCCGCGCCCGGGAAGGGCGAGATCGCCGTCGGATGATTGTGCGTTTCAACCTTAAAGACCGTATGCACGAGCTCGTTCTTGCGCTCGAAGCGGCTCCCGTAGGGATCCGAGTCCGACGGACGCGGGTAGAGGCGCACCGTCTCGTGGCCCTCGAAGATCGCCGCATTGTCGGCATAGGCCGTGATCGTGCCGCGGGGCGAGCACTTGTGCGTGCGCCGGATCATGCCGAAGAGCGTCTCTTCGCGGTCGGCGCCGTCGAGCGTCCAGCTCGCATTGAAGATCTTGTGGCGGCAGTGCTCGGAGTTGGCCTGCGCGAACATCATGAGCTCGACGTCCGTCGGATCGCGGCCAATCTTGGCGAAGTTCTCCTCAAGGTAGTCGATTTCATCCTCGGAGAGCGCGAGGCCCATGGCGGCGTTGGCTTCTTCGAGCGCGCGGCGGCCTTCGGCCTTGAGCGGAATGCTTTCCATCGGACGGCCCGCGAGATCGACGAAGAGATTCTCGGCCGGGAAGTCCGCCGGCACAACCGACTCCGTCATGCGGTCATGGAGCTTCGCGGCCACGGCCGCCTTCGCCTCCTCCGTGGGCTCGTAGCCCGCGCGGAAGCCGACTTCGTAGAGCGTGCCGCGCTCGATGCGCAGCACGTCTTCAAGACCGCAGTTCCTCGCAATGTCCGTCGCCTTGGACGCCCAGGGAGAAATCGTGCCGAGGCGAGGCACGACAAGAAGCGCAAGCCCCGCGCCGGCCGCAGCGCCGGCCGGGCCGTAGTCGAGGAGCGAGCGCAGCCGCGCCGCATCCTTCTCGCTCAAGGGCTTCGCCGCATGAACGAAGTGCATGAAGCGCGCGGAGACGGTTTCTGCCTCGGGGCAGACGGACTGAATCGCGCTGAGCAGTCGGCGCGTGCGGAAGGCGGAAAGCGCCTGCGGACCGTCGATCTCGAAAACGATGCCGGTAGTGGACGTCATGACGTTGTGGTCTCGATAAGAGAGAAATGCCGGACGGCGTCCGCGGCTCGGACCGAGCCGGCGCGGCCGGCGAGAGATAGAAAAAAGCTGCCGGCATTATAAAAGCGGCGTCCCGTCTGGCCGGCGTCAGGACGCCTGCTTTGCAGGGCCAATCGTCTTCATGGAAAGAAGTTTCTCCGGCTCGCCCCCATAAAAGGCGCTCCTGAGCCGCCTTCCTGCGGCCCGGCGCCCTGATTTGCCGCCCGAGCGGCCCTCAAAATGGCAAAATGGCCGATTGGCCCTCCGCCGGCTCCGCGCGGACCCAAGCCGCGCCCAAGCGGCTTTCGCCCCGCAGGCGCTGCCGGCTCCCGGGCCTGCCGCTTCTTTTCTTCGTCAGGAGCTCTATGGGCAAAACAGATTGGTCGCCGATCGGCTTGGCGTGGTGCGGTCTATGGCACAAGCTCGTTCCCTTCTCGCGCATCGATGCTGCGGCGAAGAAGCTGAGGAGCGGCAAAGCGGCTGCGCCGGCGCTTCAGCTCTCGCCGTCGGGCATCGGCCGCACCCGCATCACAGCGCTGATCGACGGCAGCCGTCCCACGGCAGACGTGCCGGCGCTTCCGCCATGGGCGTGCGCCGCCTGGTTTGATGCGCTCGCCAAGCGCCCTGCCCGCGCGCTCTCGCTCCTTGAAGGCCGCTTCACCTTCGACGACGCCGTCGCCACCTCGCACGAAGCGGGCGTCGGCATCTTCGAGCCCGAATCCTTTCAGGGCGCATGCGACTGCTACTGCTCTGCAAGCTGGCGAACGGGCATCTGCGCGCATGAGGCGGCGCTCCTCGCCGCGGCCGGCTGGGAAGTCGAGCGGGACTTGTCGTTCTATTTCAAGCTTCGCGGCGTCGACGCGCGCGCCGAGCTCGAAGCCCGCGGGATCCGCCCTGCGCCCGAGCAGCCGCTGCCGAACGCCGCAGAGGTGATCGCCGCCGCAGCCGCTGAGGCGGGCGAGCCGCAGCTCATGACGAAGGCTTCGGCGCTCGAAGCGCTGCAAGCGCTGCCGCTCCACGCGCTGCCGCGCCGGCCGGCATCGCCCTCGGCCAAGCTTCCGGAAGCCGTCGCGCCTTTCGGCAAGCGCTTTTCCGCACTCATCGCGCAGGTGGAAAAGGGCGCCGAAGCGCTCTTTCTCGACCCCCGCGCCGCCGGGGCGCTCGACGGCCGGCTCGCCGCCGGCGAAGACGGCGCCGCAGACGCCAAGTCGAGAGCGCGCAAAAGAAAGCCGGCCGACGGCGCGCCGCACGAAGACGGCGGACTCACGACGGACGAAGGAAGGGAGGCTCTTCTTAAGGCGCTTCGCGCCGAGGGCGCCGCAGGCGCCCGGCGGCAGGCGGAGGCGGCCGCCTCTGCCGGCTGGCCGCATTTCCTCGCCGCGCTCGGCCTCTCGCCCGCGCTCGCGCGCGAAGCCCATCTCGAGCTTCGCGCTGCGCCCAATCTCGCCGACGCCGATCTCGCCGCCGAACTTGTCTGGCAGCCGCGTCCGCGCGGCACGCGCTTCGACCTTTCTGAAGCGATGCGCCCGCTCTCCCCCTCGGACTTCTTCGGAGCCCTCGCGCAGCTCTCCGACGCCGACCTTGAGGCGCTGCCGCTCGGCTGCGTCCTCTGGCGGCAGGTGCTCCGCACGGCGCTGGCGCTCTTTCGGGCGCGGGCCGTCGCGCCGATTCCCTGCGTGCCGGCGGGCGTTGATTCGCCTGCGCCGCGCATTCTCTGGACGCCCCTTCCGGATCCGAGCCTCGGCAGGCTCTTCTCGGACTTTGCCGCGGCGATGCGCCCGCTTCTCTGCGAACTGTTCACCCCCGCAAGCGCGCCCGCCCTGGCTGCGCTCGGCTTTCACAATCCGGACGATGCGCTGCCGAAGCCTGAAGACGAAGGCCCCTGGGGCGCCGCTGCCGCGCTGGCGCTCACGCTCGCCGCAAGCGGCATCGCCCACTGGATTCTCCGGCGCACGCCGGGCGAGAACCTCCTTGAAGCAGCGCTTGCCGGAGAAGACCTTCGCAGCGCCGACGGCCTCGTCGGCGCCGAAGCGCAGCACGCGCTCTCCAAGGGATTTCGAAGCCTGCTCCTCAGCCTGCAGCGCACTTGGCGGCCGGCCGTCATCGTGAAGCGCGGCGCCGAGCGCCGCATCAGCGTGCACTTCGCGCTCATCGCCGGCAGCGCTGCGAAGCGCCAGGAGGCTGACGAGGGCGAGGCGGCGCTCGAAAAAGAAGCCGATCAGCCGGCGCAGGCAGCCGCATCGGCCGCCGGCGGCCTGCCCGCGCTTTCGGCCGAAGAGGCCGCTCTCGCCCGCGAGGCCGAACTCGCCCAAGGCCCCGTGTATCTGGAGCGCGCCCTCTCGGATCCGGCCTGGACGCCGGAAATTCCTTCCGTGCTCGCGGCGCTATTTGATGCGGCGCGGCTTCTGCCCTTCCTGCAGCCTCTGGCCGATCATCCCGAGCGCCCGATGACGCTCGAGCCCGCTCAGCTTCGAGCGTTCCTCCTCGACACCGCGCCCGCCTTCGCCGCGCTCGGCATCCCGCTGGCGCTCCCGGCGAAGCTTCGGCGCTTCGCCAAGCCGAGGCTGGTCGCCCGAATGCGCGCGGGCGAAGCCGCCGGCGCGTCGGAAAGCGCCTCGCTCCTCACGACGGCGGCGCTCTCAAGCTTCGACTGGCAGGTGGCAGTGGGCGACCGCACGCTTTCGCTCGACGAGCTCCGCGCCCTCGCCCGCCAGAATCCCCAGGGCGGCATCGTGCCCGTCGACGACGACTTCGTGCTCCTCGATCCAGAGGAGCTTCGCGCGCTCAACCGCACGGCCGCCAAGCCGCCCTCCGCCATTGACAAAGTGCGGGCGATGCTTTCGGGCGAGTACCTCGGCGTCCAAGTCGATGTGGCGGCCGAACTGGATCGGCGCATCGACGAGCTCATGAAGGTCGACGACGTGCCGCCGCCTGCAGGCCTTTGCGGAACGCTGCGCCCCTATCAGGCGCGCGGCTACGCCTGGCTCGTGAAGAACATGCGCCTCGGCCTCGGCAGCCTCATCGCCGACGACATGGGCCTCGGCAAGACCATTCAGGTGATTGCGGCCATTCTGGAAATGAAGGCTGAAGGCCTGCTCGAAGGACAGACCGTGCTCATTGTTGCGCCGACGGGCGTTCTGACCAACTGGGAGCGCGAGCTCCGCCGCTTTGCCCCCTCGCTTGCCGTCGGCGTCTATCACGGCGAAGGCCGCACGGTGGACTACATCGGCGTGCCGGATATCGCGCCCGCGCTTCGCCGCTGGCAGGAAGCGGACGCCGCCCTCGCGGACAGCTCGCCGCAGGCGGGCGAAGCGCCGCTGGCCGCCGGCGCGCGACTGCGCGCTTCGAAGCGCCTGCGGCTTGCGCCGGCGCGCCGCGCGCCGGCCAAGCCCCTTCCCGACGTCATCGTCACAAGCTATGCCATGCTGCGCCGCGAGCTCGACGAGCTCATGCGGCTGCCCCTCGGACTCCTCGTTCTCGACGAAGCGCAGGCGGTGAAAAATCCGGCGACGAGCCAGGCCGAAGCGGCGCGGCTCCTGGCCGCGCCCCGCGTGATTGCCATGACGGGCACGCCGGTGGAGAACCGCCTCATGGAGTACTGGTCGATCTTTTCGATCGTGCTGCCCGGGCTTCTCGGCACGGCGGCGGACTTTCGAGCCTCCTTTGCCAAGCCCATCGAAGCGAATCGCGACGCCGAAGCGCTTGCGCGCTTCCGTCGCCTCACCTCGCCCTTCATGATCCGGCGCGTGAAGACGGACAAGCACGTCATCGCCGACCTGCCGGAGAAGAATGCCATCGACCGCTTCACGTCGATCACGAAGCCTCAGGCGGCGCTCTATGCCGAAGTGCTGAAGGAGCACCTCGGCGTCATCGCCTCGCTCGACGTCGAGCGCACCGCTGCATCGCGCCTCGGCAGAAGCGCCGGCGCCGCCGTCGAAGCGCGGCGGCGCGGCCAGGTGCTCGCGCTCATCACGAAGCTCAAGCAGATCTGCGACTCCCCGTCGCTCTACTACGGCACGCGAACGCCGACCCCCGACGCCGGCAAGGCCGAGGCGCTTCTTGAAATCCTTGCCGAATGCCGCGAGGCCGGCCGCAAGGCGCTCATCTTCACGCAGTACGTCGAGATGGGCGAGCGGCTTCAGGACTGGATAGAGCACGCCACGGGCGAGCGTCCCGACTTTCTCTGCGGCAGCGTCAGCCGCACGGCGCGCACCGCCATGGTCGACCGCTTCCAGGAGTCGCCCGACTCGACCGTGCTGCTCGTGTCGCTTCGCGCCGGCGGCACGGGCCTCAACCTCACCGCCGCCTCCTGCGTCATTCACTACGACCTCTGGTGGAATCCGGCGGTTGAAGAGCAGGCCACCGACCGCGCCTACCGCATCGGACAGCGACGCGACGTGCTGGTCTTCCGCTTCGTCACGGCCGGCACCTTCGAAGAGCGCGTGAACGACATGCTCGAGCAGAAGCGCGAGCTCTCGAACCTCACCGTGCAGGCGGGCGAATCCTGGATCGGCAACCTCCCGGCCGAGGAGCTCGCGAAGCTCTTTGCGCTCTCTGCCGATCCGAACACGCAGGCTGAAGCCGTGGAGGACGAGCGCGAGAGCGAAGCGGCGGACGAAGGGCTGAGCGGCGCGGCTGAACGCGCCGAGCCGCACCCAGATGAAGCCGACGAGGGCGGCACGAGGAGAGACGCATCATGACCATCGATCAGACTGAAGAAAAAGCCGCCGGCGGCCGCGGCAGCCGTCCGGCGGGCGGCCCCGTCGTCATTCCGGCCGCCGGACGCTACGCGCGGCTCCTGATTGAGCGCGCCGACAATCCGGCGGAAGGCCTCGCCGTCGTCACGCAGGCGGCTCGGCTTCGCACGCGCGAGCGCGTCGCCGCCGTCAACGGCAAATGGCATCTCTTCGTGAAGCTGCTCTCTCGGCTTTCTACCGAAGAACGGGAGGGCATCCGCGAGCTTGCAGCGCCGCTTCTCGCCCAAGCCCGAGGCGATGCGGCGCCGGGCCTTGAGGCAATCGCCGCCGATGCGGCCTTCTTCGGCGTCGCCAAGCGGCGGGTGCCTGAAGCGCTTGCGGGCGAAGCGGCCGTTCCGGAAGAAGCGCTGCCGCCGCTTCCTGACGACGAATACTCGGCAAGCCGCGAAGGCTTTCTCGTCGACATGATTCTCAAGCGCTCCGGACTCGCCGCCGAAGCGCGGGCGGAGGAGTCGGGCGCAGCGCCGAAGCGGAGCGCCCGTCCGCCGGCCGCCGAGCCGGCGGCTGCGCGCCCAGCATCGAGCGAAGCCCGCCGCGAGGAAAGCTCCGCAGGCCGAGCAGAAGCAGGCAGTCCGACGCGCACGGCTGAAGAAGGCGCGCCCTCTCCCGCTTCCGCCGCATCGGCAAATCCCGCGCTCGCGGTCCCGGCGGACGAACCGGTCCGCCGATTTGCCAAGCCGCAGGGAGAGCGCCCCCTTGCGGGCGAAGCGCTGCCGCCCGAATGCCTTGCGTCTGAAAGCACAGCATCAGACTTTCCAGAACGGCTGATGCTCCCGGCAAGCGCCGGCTGCGCCGGCATCACGGCGGAAATCGAGCCGGATGCAGCCTCGGCCGCTGAAATGCTCGAACGCTACCTCGCCTTTGACGGCCGAGAGGGACGCCCTTACGGCTACCCGCTCGCAGCCGCCTCCCCCGCGTCGCTGCCCCCGGCGGACGGGCTCGCGGAATCGGGCCGCTGCTGGTGCATCCGAGCAGGCGCCGGCCCTCTGGCAGACGAAGGACTCGCACGCGGCGCCCTGCGCTGGAGCGACCGCACGCTGCCGCTGACCGGCCGGCAGTCCGTCTTCGACTGGGGGCTTGCCGTGGAAGACACGCGCTTGACGCGCACCTATGCCGTCGTCTGCGAAACAGAGGACGCCGCGGAGAGCGCCGCGCTCCTCTCGAGCCTCTTCGAGTTTCTCCCCGACGAGCGCCCGCTCGTGCGCTTTCAGCCCGGAAGCGCGCGCTGGCTCGCCATCCTGCCGCAGTGCTACACCGCCGGCAGCGGGACGCTTCTCGAGATGCACCGGGGCGGACGGCGCATCGCCCGCATCGAGGGCCTCCTCAGCACATGGGTGCAGATCTCGGGCTCGGGCCCCGGCGGAGAGCCTTATCTCTGGTGGCCGCGGCCGCTGGACATTCGGCAGGCGGCTGGCGCCGCCTACCCGCTTCTCTCGCTTTCGCGCTGGTTCGACTTTGCGCTCTGCCGGCTGCCGGGGGCGACGAGCTTTGCCTCGCCTGAGGCGGCTGCCGCCGGACGGGAAGACTTCCTGGCGGCTGCGGCGCGCGCTGATGAAGCGGCCTGCCTCGCCTCCGGAGAGGCCTACATGCTTCATGCGCTCATGACGCCTGAAGAAGCCAAGTCGTACCTCGAGCGCATCTTCTCGGCGGCTCCGGCGCCGCTTCCCGATCCGATTCAGGGCCGCATTGCGGACATTGCGCGCGCCTTCCCCAAATCGGAGCTGGACGCGGCGGCCCCGCGCGCCGAAGCAGCCGGCGCCTTGCCAAATCGAGGTGCAGACTTTGCCCTCCACCCAGCCGAATCCATGGCCGAGCACGGCAAGCGCATGAAGGCGATTCTGACCGGCGGCGAGCGCCCGGCGCTCAAGCGCCCCGCCTGGCCCTTCCCGTTCGACTTCCCGCTCCATCCCTTCGGCATCCCGAAGCTGAAGCGCGCAGAGGAGGCCCGCAAGTCATGAGCAGCCGCTCTGCAGGAAACGCCTCAGCCGCCAAGGCCATCGGACGCCGAGGGCGTCCGAGAAAGGCCGAAAGCCTCTCCGTCATGATGCCCGTCCGGCTGCTGCCGGAGCAGGCGGCCTTCTGCCGAGCCCTCGGCGGATCCGCCTTCGTGCGCTCGCTCATCGAGCGCGAGCGGGCGCGCTGGCGTGCGGCTGCGGCCGATGCGTCTGAACCGACTGCGGGCGAGTCTCCAATGGAGCCTCCCGCCGCTGCGCAAGCCGTCCCGCCGAGCCTTGCCGGCGCCGAAGCGTCCGAACCTCTCGCGCTCAGCCGACTTCTCGGCATGCGAAGCGAAAGCATGCGCGCCGTCATCGTGCAGAAGACGCCGCACCCGAGTGCCGGCGTCTCCGCGGGCGACGTGCTCCTTTTGGACGGCGAGGCGCCACTTGCGCCGGGCTGCTTCATTGCAGCCAAGCTCGACGGCCGCTGGCGGCTCTGCCGTCTCGCAACCGGCTCGGAGGGCGAGCTCGCCCTTCTCGGAGAGGACGGCGCCGAGCTGAAGCCGAAGCGCGCCGCCGACCCGAAGGGCGAAGTCAGCGTCGAAATCGCGGGCGTCGCCAAAGGCATCGTCCGGCGGCTGCCCTGAACCCAGCAGACGCGCTTGAAAACGCGCAGCAGCAGTCAAAGAAAGGCGGCGCCGGAATGCCGGCGCCGCCTTTCTTCTTGAATCAAACCGCCGCTCAGCGGGGCAGCTTCGGCTCCCCGGCCTTCGACGCGTCGACGATCTTCATGGCCGACGCGATCATGCCGGCCATGTCGCCCATGTTCCCCGGAACGATGAGCGTGTTACCCGCCTTCGCGAGCTCGCGGAAGGCCTCCACGTACTTTTCAGCCACCTGCAAATTGACGGCCGTCGAGCCGCCGGCCTCCTGCGTCGCCGCAGCGATCCGGCGAAGCGCCTCAGCCGTTGCATTGGCCATGGCCACCGTCGCGGCCGCCTGACCTTCCGCTCGGTTGATCTCCGCCTGCTTTTCGCCCTCGGACTGTGCAATCGCCGCCTCGCGAGCGCCGGTTGCGAGATTGATCTGCTCGAGCTTCTTGCCTTCCGAAGCGGCAACGACAGCGCGCTTTTCGCGCTCGGCCGTGATCTGCTGCTGCATCGCCTGAAGAATCACCGCCGGCGGCGTCAGGTCCTTGATTTCGTAGCGCAGCACCTTCACGCCCCAGTTGAGCGCCGCCTCGTCGATGGCAGAAACGACCGACTTGTTGATGAGATCCCGCTCTTCAAAGGTCTTGTCGAGCTCCATCTTGCCCACCACCGAGCGCAGCGTCGTCTGCGCAAGCTGCGTGATGGCGATGATGTAGTTCGACGTGCCGTAGCTCGCCCGCTGCGGATCCGTCACCTGAAAGAAGAGAACGCCGTCGACGGTGAGCTGCGTGTTGTCGCGCGTAATGCAGACCTGGCTCGGCGTGTCGAGCGGAATTTCCTTGAGGGAATGCCGATAGGCCACGCGGTCGACAAAAGGAATGATGAAGTTGAGGCCCGGATTGAGCACGGCATGAAACTTGCCGAGGCGCTCGACGACCCATGCCGTCTGCTGCGGCACCACCTTGATCGACTGGCTGGCAAAAATCACGGCAACGATGACGAGAACAACCGTGAAAATGAGAAATCCGCTCACTTCGATGGGCATGGCAATCATCCCTTAATGGCGCTTGGTGAAAAAAGAAAAGAAGGCCTTGAGGCGGCTCAAGGCGCCTCGGCGCCTTTGACGAGCTCTCCGAGCACAAGCTCGACGCCGTCGATGCGCTCGATCGTCCAGAAGCCGGGCTGCAGAGGCGCTGCGCTCGGCCGAGCGGTCCATGCGGCGCCGCGGTACTGCACGACGGCAAGTCCGTCTTCAGACACCCTATCGACCCGCACGAGCCGTCCGGCATCCAGCTGCATCAGACGAGCGGCATCGTCAAGCCGGCCGGCAGCGCGGCGCCGCCAGATCCGAACGGCCGCACAGCCTGCCACGGTCACAGCGGCGCAAAGCGCCAGCTGCCACGCGCTCGAAAGATCCATCCATGCCGCCGCACCGGCGGCAGCGCATCCGGCCGCGACGGTGAGCAAATAGAACGTGCCGAGAAACATTTCTGCGGCGAGCGCCGCCATTGCGGCAATGAACCAAAGAGCGGCGGCAGATACAACCATGAGCAGAGCCTCCGATGCGCACGCAGGCGCCGGCGCCCGCGAAGCGGGCTTCCATAGAGCCACATTAGCACGGCTCCGGCCGAAGGAGGCTGCAGAGCCGCTTGGTCAGGCGAGCATTTCTCCGGCCTCATCGGCCTGCTGCTTCGCACAGCTCGCAATCATGCCGCGAAGCCACTGGCAGACTAGATCGTGATGCGTGCGCTCGTGCCAAATGAGGCGCGGCGTAAAGTCGTAGCGTCCCTCAGCATCGGCATTGATGACGGCGATGTCGGTCATGCGGCGCCAGAGGCGGGCCGTCGGCGCCGGGCACCACATGTAGTAGTCGCTGCGAGCGAGAACCTGCGGCGCCGAATTGAAGTACGGCAGCACAAGAATGGCGGACGCCGGACTGAATGCATAGATCGACGGCTGCGGATAAGGCATGGAAAGCCTCGGGTCGATGAGCACCATCGGCCAGGCCCCGATTTCTTCCGGCGTCAGAGCGCCCGCTTCGGCGAATCGCTTTTCGAGCGGGTGTCCCCGCCGCACGAGAAGCACGTTGTGCATGGCAGGCAGGGGCATCGAGCGGCATTCCGCCGGCACTTCCGCCGCAGGGAAGATGGCGCAGTCGGCCTCGTCGCGTCGCAGCGACTCGAAGATGTCCGCCGAGAGCGGATCAATCACGATCTGCGCGCGCGGCGCCTCTTTGTGAATGCGCGGAATGGCCTCCGTCAGATAGGCGTTGAAGCCGTTGTCGGCCGTCATGATGCGAAGCGGCTGCTCGATGTTCGCCGGCGAAAAGGGCGCATCGTCAGAAAGCGACTCCCAAGCGGCAAGAAGCGTCGAAATCTTGCGGCTCATCTGCACCATCTTGGGCGTGGGAAGCAGCCCTGTCTTCGAGCGCACAAAGAGCGGATCGCCGAGCACTTCGCGCGCATGCGCGAGCTGCCGGCTGACGGTCGACACGGAAAGCCCCAGCATCTGACCTGCCAGAGAGAGCTTTTCCGTCTCGATCAGGAGCTTCAGAAGCCGAATTTCCTCGTAAGAGAGATGCGACGAGCCTTCCGGCATGTCCGCCTCCTTTGCTTGAGCGCCGTCCTGCCGGCTTTGTTCAACATGCGGCCGAAGGACCGGATGCGAAGACAAGCCTGCAGCCCGACTCGACGGATCCTTCCGACTGCGACCGAGTTTACTGACCGATTCCTCTGGGAGCAAACCTGACGCGAAGAGCGCCCTTGCGCCGCAGGAGAGTGCGCCGAAAAGAGCGGAATAACCCGCACGCATGAAAAAAGCCTGCCGCTCTCCCTCAAGGAGGCGCAGCAGGCTTTCTTTCTTGCCGCCTTCAGAGCGCCCGCACTGAGGTGCGGGCGCTGGTGAAGCAAGGCTTACTTCGCCGAGTGCGCAGCGGCGAGGCGGCGCCAGGTCTCGACGACCGTGTCGGGATTGAGCGAAATCGATTCAATCCCCTGATCCATCAGCCACTGGGCGAAGTCGGCATGGTCGGACGGGCCCTGGCCGCAGATGCCCACGTACTTGCCGCGGGCGCGGCAGGCCTTGATCGCCATGGCGAGCAGCGCCTTCACGGCGTCATCGCGCTCGTCGAATTCGGCGGCGACGAGGCCCGAGTCGCGGTCGAGGCCGAGCGCGAGCTGCGTCATGTCGTTCGAGCCGATCGAGAAGCCGTCGAAGTAGTCGAGGAACTGATCAGCCAGGACGGCGTTGCTCGGAATCTCGCACATCATGTTGAGACGCAGGCCGTTCACGCCGCGCTTGAGGCCGTGCTGCTCCATGATCTCGGTGACGCGGCGGGCTTCTCCGATCGTGCGGACGAACGGAATCATGAGCTCAACGTTAGTGAGGCCCATTTCATCGCGCACGAACTTCATCGCGCGGCACTCCATGGCGAAGCACTCGGCGAACTGGTTCGAGATGTAGCGCGAAGCGCCGCGGAAGCCGAGCATCGGATTCTCTTCGCAGGGCTCGTAGTCGGCGCCGCCGATGAGCTTGCGGTACTCGTTGCTCTTGAAGTCCGAGAGGCGCACGATCACCTTCTTCGGGTAGAAGGCGGCGGCGATCGTCGCGACGCCTTCAGCGATCTTGCGCTCGTAGAACTCCTTGGGCGAGGCGTAGCCCGCCGACAGGCGCTCGACCGCGTCGCGCAGCTCGCCGCGCACGTTCGGGTACTCGAGGATGACCTTCGGATGGATGCCGATGTTGTTGTTGATGATGAACTCGAGGCGGGCGAGGCCGACGCCCTTGTTCGGGATCGACTGGAACTCGAACGCGAGCTGCGGATTGCCCACGTTCATCATGACCTTGCAGGGGATCTCGGGGAGAGCGCCGCGGCGGACTTCTTCCGTCGTCACGTCGAGGATGCCCTCGTAGATGTTGCCCGTGTCGCCCTCGGCGCAGGACACCGTCACCGGCAGCCCCTCGACGAGGCGCTCCGTCGCGTCGCCGCAGCCGACGACCGCAGGAATGCCGAGCTCGCGCGCAATGATGGCGGCGTGGCAGGTGCGTCCGCCGCGGTTCGTCACGATGGCGGCGGCCTTCTTCATCACCGGCTCCCAGTTGGGATCGGTCATGTCGGTGACGAGGACGTCGCCCGGCTGAACGCGGTCCATCTCCGTCGCGCTCTGCACGACGCGCACGGCGCCCTGGCCGATCTTCTGGCCGATGGCACGGCCCTGAACGAGCAGGCGGCCCTTCTTGCCGAGCGTGTAGCGGATCTGGACGTCGGCGCCCTTCTGCTGCGACTTCACCGTCTCAGGACGGGCCTGCAGGATGTAGATCTTGCCGTCGATGCCGTCCTTGCCCCATTCGATGTCCATCGGGCGGCCGTAGTGCTTCTCGATGATGCGGGCGAACTTCGCGAGCTCGATCACGTCGGCGTCGGTGATGGCGAAGCGGCGGCGGTCCTCGGCGGGCACGTCGATCGTGCGCACCGTGCGGCCGGTGGAGCGGTCGTCCTCGAACTCCATCTTGATGAGCTTGGAGCCGAGCGTCTTGCGGATGATCGGGAACTTGCCCGCATCGAGCGTGGGCTTGAAGACGTAGAACTCGTCCGGGTTCACGGCGCCCTGCACCACGGTCTCGCCGAGGCCGTAGGACGCGGTGATGAAGACGACCTGATCAAAGCCCGATTCGGTGTCGAGCGTGAACATCACGCCCGCAGCGCCCTTGTCGGAGCGGCACATGCGCTGCACGCCGGCGGAAAGCGCGACGTTGCTGTGCGCAAAGCCCTTGTGCACGCGATAGGAAATTGCACGATCGTTGTAGAGCGAGGCAAAGACTTCCTTCATGCGGGCAAGCACAGCGTCGATGCCGACGACGTTGAGCACCGTCTCCTGCTGGCCGGCGAAGGAAGCGTCCGGAAGATCCTCAGCCGTCGCCGAAGAGCGGACCGCCACGGAGATCTCCTGCTGACCGTCCTTGAGCCAGTCGTAGAATTCGCGGATTTCGCGCTCGAGCTCGGCGGGGAAAGGCGCTTCTTCAATCCAGCCGCGGATTTCCGCGCCGGCGGCCTCCAGGGCCTTCACGTCCTCAACGTCGAGATTCGCGAGACGCTCGTTGATTCGATCTTCCAGCCCGCCTTCCTTCAGAAAGAGGCGGAAGGCTTCAGCCGTCGTTGCAAAGCCGTCAGGCACGCGGATGCCTGCGCCGGCGAGCTGGCTGAGCAGTTCGCCGAGCGACGCATTCTTGCCGCCGACGCGGTCAACGTCGGTCATGCGAAGCTGGCTGAAAGGAAAGACATAACGACCCTGTACCATTTTGTTCCTCGTGTTTCCCGCCCAAAAGAGAGGGCGGCGGGCAGTAAAGAAAACCGTGGGCATTGTAACCCGATCGGCTTAGAGCTGCCGCATGAGGCCGACGTTCGCCCGAGGATCAGGGAGATCGCGTCAGAAGCCGCAGATTGCGGGCAGCAGGCGGCGCCTCGCGCAAGGGCTTCTGCACGTCCCGATTTCGCCTGATCCGCCCTTTCGGCAGCAGCAGCTTCCCGAATGCCGAGTCCGCAGGGCTTCCTTGATGGAAAGCCGCCAAGCCCTCGGCTTCAGCCGCGGGGGTATGAGGCCGTCGTGCAGCGCGCGGCAAAGCGACAGCGTGGACTCCCAGACATTCGGAGTTTCTGGAAGTTGACGTCCTCACCGTCCTGAAGGGCGGTGATTCCCTCTAAAGCGGCTTGCGCCGCCCCAAAGGGATGGTTCCTGCTGATGGCCCTGAAGTTCCGTGCTAAGGGCACGGGCGCCTCACGACTCACTTCACAGGCGATGCGCATTTTTTGACGTGCGCGCTCGGGGCAGTCCGTCCCTTCCTCAGCACGTTCAAAGCACCGACAATGTCGGCATTATTTGTGTAGCCACAGCTTATGCAGTGAAACACAGCCTGTTTGGGTCTGCTGCGTTTGTCGCAGCAGCCGCAGACCGGGCATGTGCAGCTGGTGTACGCGGGGGGTACTTTTTCAAGAATGCCGCCTGCTTTCGTCAGCTGCCAGTCCACTGCTTGGCTCAGGCCATGAAAGCCCGTGCGAAGAATGGCGCGATTGAGTCCCGACTTTTGCTTGACGCGCTGGCCCGGATTCTCAACCGTTCCCTTGGCGCTCTTCGTCATGTTCTTCGTCTTCAGATCTTCCGCATATACGCAGCCGTACTCCTGCGCGAGCGCACGTGCGGTTGTCTGATAGAAGGTCTGACGAATGCAGCGCATTCTTCGGCAGAGCTTCTGGATGCCTTCTTTGAGCCGCCGCCGCTTCCGGCTCGGCTTTGTTTTGTCGAACGGTTCGGCCAGCCCCTTCTCCGCAAGCCTTTTTCGAGACGACAGATTGAGCGAAAGCTTCCGCTGAAGCTTCGCCATCTTCTTCTCGATTTCCTTGAGCTTGTCGGTATCGAGGTCGTAGAACTTTCCGCTGCTTGTCGCCACTGCATGAACGACGCCGATGTCTATGCCGACATCAAGCGCTTTCATCTCCGGGCGAACGACGTCGAATTCCGCCGTGAACACGACGAACCACCGGCCGCAGTCCTTGTTGACGTGAATCTGCTTCACCGTGCCGGATGTCAGCGACCCGTCCGCGTTCTTGAATGCGACGGGCCGCGTCGTTCTGAGGCCTGAAACTGTCCCTGACGGCGCGGTCGAGATCACGCAGCGTCTGCTGCAGCGGCTGAGACATCGCTTCTTTAAGGAAGGCTGTCTCGTCCGCCTTCTTCCAGCGCACCAATTCGGCAGCCATTTCACAATAGCTGAGCAGCTTCTCGCCCTTGGCCTTGCGTTCGTTCTGCAGCTCAAGCGCTTTGTTGAACACAAAGCGGCGGCATCCTGCGTTCCGGCTCAATGCGGACCGCTGGTCATCGTTCGCGAGGAGTTCAAACTTGAAGCTGCAGACAATCTTCATGGTGATTGAATCTTCGCATATCTTTTTCGTTTGAACTCGATTCGAAGAAATTCAATCGTGCTTCGCACGATGGGCCTTATATCCTCTTCCTGAAGGAAGAGGTTTTACGGCCCTTTTGATAACCGCTTCACAGCAGCGCCGGGATTGTGATGGCTGCGCCGCCCGCTATACTACAAGACTGTCCGAAGTGCCACTGCACAGACAAGCGGAGCCGCCCCAAGCAGGCGGTATTTTGCTGTGCCGCGTGCGGCTGCGGCGACCATGCCGATGCTGTCGGCGCAATCAACGTGAGGAGGAAGGGCCCGACAGGCCCGAGCGCACACGATAAAAAGCGCATCGCTCGCGAAGCGAGCCTCGAAGCCGCCGCGCCTTTTGCACGAAGCTTTGAAGCCAGCAGCGAGAACCCGCCCGAGGGCTGCTTGAGCAGCTCTGCAGGAATCCCCTGATTTCAATCAGGGGAGGATGTCAACATGCGGATTCTGAACAAGAACTTTTTCACCCAAAGCGCCGCAGACGGAGAAGCCGCCCGCAGCGCTCGCCCAACATGACCGCCACCACCCCGCAGCAGCCCCAGCCTCAGGCGCAGATCCGCCAGATTTTCATCGTGAGCGACGGCACCGCCATCACGGCTGAAACGCTCGCGCACTCGATCCTCACGCAGTTTCCGGATCTGCGCTACCACCAGACCCGCATTCCGTTCGTGAACACCGTCGAGAAGGCCGTCGACACCGCGCGCCGCATCAATGCCGTGCAGAAGGAGGAAGGCACGCGCCCGATCATCTTCACGACGTTCGTCGATCCTGACATCATGCGCAGCTTCAACGAGCTCGTGAGCGGACACATCATCGACCTCTTCCGCAAGTTCGTCGGCCCGCTCGAAACCGAGCTCGGCATGAAGAGCGCCCATTCGATCGGCCAGACGCACAAAATCCGCGACGACGAAAAGTACAACCGCCGCATTGCCGCCATCGACTACACGCTGCAGCACGACGACGGCCAGACGAACCGCGGCCTCGACGAGGCGGACGTAATCCTCGTGGGCGTCTCGCGCTCAGGCAAGACGCCGACGTCGCTCTTCCTCGCCATGCAGTTCGGCATCAAAGTCGCCAACTACCCCCTCATCCCCGAAGACTTCGAGCGCGGCTCGCTTCCTGAAGCGCTCATTCCGCTGCGCGGCAAGCTCTTCGGCCTCT
Source organism: uncultured Sutterella sp. (assembly GCA_905202595.1). Taxonomy (GTDB): domain Bacteria; phylum Pseudomonadota; class Gammaproteobacteria; order Burkholderiales; family Burkholderiaceae_F; genus Sutterella. The sequence goes on along the minus strand of CAJKSP010000003.1, from coordinate 69,538 downwards.
CGATCAGCGCCGAGCGCCTCTCCGAAATCCGCAACGAGCGCCGGCCCGGCAGCCGCTATGCCAGCCTCGAAAACTGCCGCAAGGAAACGAGCGACGCCGAGGCGCTCATGCATCGCGAAGGCATCCGCTGGCTCAATTCCACGACGAAGTCGATTGAAGAGATTTCGGCGACGATCATGTCGGAGCTCGGCCTCGAAAAGCGTTCGAAGGTCTAGCGCGCGCCGAGGCGCACGCCCCCAAAAAAGCCGCAGCGCAGAAGCGATGCGGCTTTTGTTTTGCCGGGGCGCGGCTACGGCTTCATCAGCGCCTCGGGCACGAGCGGATCGCAGTCGATCAGCTCGAGCGACTTCACCATGTCGAGCGTGCCGTTCTTGTACTTGAGGAAATGCGGCGTCTTCAGATGCGACTGGTAGGCTTCCTGGCTCGCATAGATCTCCAGAATGGTGAACTTGGTCGGATCTTTCTTTTCCGACACCGCATAGAGAATGCGCACGCCCGGCTCCGCAGCCATGGAGGCGCGGGCTTCTTCGGCGAGAATGGCCTTGTACTGCTCGAGCTGCGCAGGATCGACCGAAATGCGGGAAAGCCGCACAAGATTCGGCGCATAGCGCTCAAGCTCAGCTGCTGAAGGCGCTTCGGCCGCAGCGGCCGTCCAGGCCGAACCGGCCGCTACAAGCGTGCAGGCGGCCGCTGCAGCGGCACGGTTGAAACGAGCAGTCATCTGATGATCCTCCGCAAAGAAAAGCTCATAGCGCCTTTTTAGCGATTCGCCCCGGAAAATTCCAATATCAAATCAATATCTAAATTTATTTGCTTGCCGCATCAATAAGCGCCAGGCAGAAGCGCCCGCTCCTTCGCAGGCAGGAGCGGGCGCTTGACGGAAGTGGCCCGAGGCGCAGGAAAGCGCTCAGCTCATGAGCGTAAAGACCGCCAGGCCGACGAAAATGACGGCGCTCACGCGGTTCAGAATCATCTGAAAGCGCGGACTGCGGAGCTTGTCGGCGAGCGTGCCCGCGCACCAGGCGATGATGCCGAAGACGATCGCCGTCGCCGCAATGAAGGTGAGGCCCTGAATGATCATCTGGATGACGAGCGCCCAGCCGGTCGTCCCGGGCTGCACGAACTGCGGGAAGAAGGCGAGGAAGAAAATCTGCACCTTCGGATTCGTCACATTCATGATCACGCCGCGCCGCCACAGCGCAGCGTTCGACAGCGCAACGCCCTTCGTGTCGCCCGAGCCCGACACCGAATGCCGCCAGGCCATGACGGCCAGATAGAGCAGATAGGCGGCGCCCAGAATCTTGATGGCCCAGAAGAGCGCCGGCACAGCGGCTACCAGAGCCGCGAGACCCAGCGCCGCGCAGATCGTTTGAATGACAAGACCGCAGCAGAGGCCCGCGACAACCAGCAGCCCCGCCCGAACGCCGAAGACTGCGGACTGAGTGAGCACGAAAAGATTATCCGGACCGGGCGCAATCGAAAGAAGGAGACTGGCTCCAGCAAACGCGAACCACACGGAGAGCGGCATAAGGCTTGCCTCTTGTCATTGAGTTAGAGATGGGAAAAGGAAATCGGCTCGGCGCCGCCCGCCAATAGCAAAAGAAGACGAGGGATCCACCTCGTCTTCTCCTTCAAAGCCGCACAGCCGCCGGCGGAGCGCTGAAGCGTCCCGACGCTACTTGGCGAAGAACGGCGACATGGCAATCGCAGACACATCGCCCGGCGTCGTCTTGAAGCCCGTGAGCACAAAGCGCAGCCAGCGGCCTGCCACCCAGTTCATGATGAGGCTCGCGCGCCCGGAAGCATTGAAGTCAGCCGGAAGCTCCTGCGCGAGGACGGCTTCGCGCAGCGCCTGCTTCAGCCCAGATTCGAGCTTGTCGATGATGTGGCTCATGCGCTCGGTCAGCGCCGGGTTCTCCTTCATGAGGGCCTGCCCCGTCATGAGGCGCACCAAGCCGCGATTCTTTTCAGCGAAGAGGAGCATGACGCGGATCATCTCCTGCACGCGCGCCAAATGCGTGAGATGCTCGTCTTCGCGAATCTGCGCAAAGAGCCCCATGAGCGAAGTCTCAATGAAGGAGATGAGCGCATCGAACATCTGAGCCTTCGATGAGAAGTTGCGATAGAGCGCCGCTTCGCTCAGATTGAGCTTCTTGGCAATCTGGGCAGTGGTGATGCGGTCGCAGCGCGGATCTTCAAGAAGCGCCGCAAGCGTCTGGAGGATCTCCATGCGGCGGTTGTGCTTGCCGCGGCGGGGACGCGGAACGCGGATCGTCGGTGCGGCGGAGGAGGCCATGGCATCGGCCGACGCCTCGCTGAATCGCATGTCTGCTTCTGTCATCTTCTTCTTACTGTTCTTCGGGTTGAGCGTCTTGGGACGCCTCCCGGCCTCCAGCCGCCTGAAGCGGCGCTCGCTGATGCCGGGACGCGGAACGTAAGATTAGCGCAAACGGACGCTTCCGGCGGCGTCCGGGAGGAAGCGCCCGCATTCGGCAGCTTTCGGCAGAATGCGGGCGAAAAGGACAGAGCTGCCGCTCGCAGAGCGCCGCTGATGGCGCAGCCTCCTGCAGAGGCGCTCAAGAGAGAGTCCGCTGCGCCTTCGCACTTTTAGCGGCATTTTCTCCTGCGATGAGGGCGCTCGCGAGCACATCGCAAAGACGCGAGGAAATCGAACCGCATGTAGCGCCGGCCGCATAGAACCCCTCAATAGGCGACTCATCCGACGCTCGAATGACGACAAAGTCTGGATTGACCTCCAGACCGCCCTCGGTCTTGAAGCGCACAGGCCAAGAAGGCGCCGACACATAAAAAGGTCCTGAGAGCGCGCGAAACAGCCGGTCACGCCGGCCGTATTCGCTGTCCGCGCCTCGGGCCGCATCGGCATTGATGCGCTCAACCGTTTCTCGAAGCCCCTGCGGATCAACGCCGGCGGCTGCAGCCGCCTCCTCCGGCGTCCAGCCTTTGAAGAGTCCTCCTGCGGCAAAAATCTTCGCGAGCTGCCAGCGTTCGCTGTTCGGACCGCGGAAGGTCTCCTCGTCAAACACCATGTAGGCTCCGTCAATATGACGCCGAAAGGCCTCGACGGCACAGCCGGCGTAGCGCGCCTCGTGTTCGTTGACAAAGCGCTTGCCGCCGCGATCCACCAGATAAGCCGAGTCCGTATCGAAAAGGATCCATGAAGGCGAACGCATGCCTTTGCGCGGCGCCGCGTAGAGCTTAGGCATCGACTCCATATCTTCAACCCCCGCCCCAATGCGCCTGCCCATCTGAATGCCGTCGCCGTCATGCCCGGGCGGAACGCCCTCTCCCACAGCCGTGAAGCCAATCGGAATGTCCGCCCAAACGCGCTTGTAGCGCTTCATGAGCGCCTCATTGTCGGAAAAGCCTCCCGTTGCAGCAATGACGGCAGGCGCCTCAATGCGCAGCGCGCCGCCTTTGTACGGACCGGCAAGCCGGCGGGCCAGCGCGCCTGCCATGCGCCCGTTTTCGAGCTGCAGCGACTCCGCCTGCACATTGAGCAGAACGGCAGCGCCGAGACGCTCCAGCTCGCCGAGCATGGCCTTGGCCAGCCGAGGCATCGAGCCGGGCTTCGACGGAAGCAGAAAAGGCTGATGGGGATTGATCGGCAGGAACTCAATGCCGAAGCTCTGCACAAACGCCGCCACATCCGGCGAGCGGAAGGCGCTGCGGCGAAGCACCTCGGGATTATGCTTCGCCACGCCGGAGTAGATGGGCGAGAGCGGCATGTTGTCCCGAACCTTTGACAAAGGCTCATCCTCCTTGCCGTCGAGAATGCGCTGCCAATAGGCTTCTACGCTCCAATCGCCGGGAATGCCTTGCGCCTCATGCAGCGGCGTGCCTGCCGCGGCCAGAATGCCCGCGGAGAGAATGCCGTCGCCGCCTGCGTATCCCCGCTTTTCAAGCACAGCCACGCGCGCGCCGGCTCGCGCGGCGGCAATGGCGCTGGCAAGTCCGGCAAAGCCTGCGCCAAGCACCAGCACATCCGCAGAAAGCTCTTCGGCCGGCGCAGTCTGCGCCGCTCGGGCAGCGCTCGTCAGGAGCGCCGTCTGGACTGCCGGCGCGCCCAAAAGTGCATTCGTCAACAACGTTCTTCTCTTCACGGCATGAATCCTCCGTTGAAAGCCATGGACAGATGGACGCTTCGTCCGGACGCCTCCAAGACGCCGAACGCCGCCGGAGCCGGCCATTCGCTCAGCTCTCTCTCTGGCACTGCCTTCTTCCTTCGCCTGCTTCAAGCGTCCTGAAGGAATCGCCCTCGCCTCGAGGCGAGCGGCATTTTGAAGACGGCGGTTCTCGCCGCCGGCCTCCGCAGCACGGTCTTGATGTTATGAACACCCTCCAAATAATTCAAATATTTAATATTTTTGGATTTTTATTCATTTAATGAATATATTGGGACTGCCACACCCTGCAGCATCCTGCTGCTGCAGGCGCAGGCAAATCCGCTTCTCTTTCAGCTCGGACCCGGGGCGCGCGTCTTCCTCATCGGCGGACGGCGTAATGGAGCCACACCATGCCGTTCGCCTCTGTCTGCGTTTCGAGCAGCTCAAGCCGCTGGCCTTGGGCAGGAAGACTCGTCGGCTCGCCCTGCGCGCTGAAAATCGACGGCACGCCGCAGAGTCCGTCAATGCCGGGATAGATGAGGATCGACAGCTCGTCAATCAGCCCGGCCGCTAAAAAGGCGCCGTTGATGACGCCGCCGCCCTCTAGAAGAAGCATCTTGGCCCCGAAGAGGGATTCCGCCGTTCGCAGCGCCTTGGACAGGCGATCCTCGCCTTCTCCCTCAAAGATGTACGACACGCCGACGCGCCGAAGCGACGCCAGATAGGCATCGTCCACTTGCGGAGAAAGCACCGCAACGAAGTGCTCGCCCGTTGCGAGATAAGGCTTCGAGTACTTGAGCTTGCCTTTGGGATCGAAGGCAAGCGCGAGCATCCGTCCGCCACGCTCACCCACGAAGGGCTCAGGCAGCGGCGAGCCTGCCGCTCTGAGCCCGGCAGGCTCGCCATCCGTTACGGAAGCGTCGTACTGCCCCATAGAAACGCGGCCGATCATCCAGCCGTCGGCAGGGAATCGAGCAGCTGCGCTTTCGTACACGGACGTCACGTCCAAGGGCTTCTCCGGCGAAGTCCAGCGGTCCGGCAGCAGGCGCCCGTCGACCGAAGAAATCATGTGGCAGATGACTTTCATAGCATTGCAAACAAAATGAAAAGTTCTCGGGGAAACGGCGGAAATCCGCCGTCCTTCAGGAGCGTCATCCTAATCCTGGCGCACCAGAGCTCCCGCCCGATTTTCTTTTTCTCTTGCTTCTTTGAGGCATCCCCCTGCCTGCGTCATTGACTGCCGCCATTTCGGCTTCCGCCGCCAAGACGAGAAAAGGGGAAGCAGAGCCGGCAGCTGCCGGCAGGCGCGCATTCGCATTCACCCATGGCATTCTGATTGTCTTTTCATTTGCCTAACGAATATATTCAGGACGTCTGCCCGGCGGAGCACTGTCCGCCCAACGCTCGTCAGCCCATCTTCGCCATGGATTTGAAATCGCTTCGCTACTTCGTAGAAATTGCCCGTCAAAAGAGCTTCACGACTGCCGCACAAAAGCTCTTCGTCACGCAGCCGACGCTTTCCCGCCAAATCGCCGATTTGGAGGAAGAGCTCGGACAAAAGCTCTTCGAGCGCACCACAAGGCGCATCGAGCTCACCGAAAAAGGCATCTTTCTCTTCAAGCAGGCGCAGTCCATTCTCGAGCTCGTCGAGAAGACCAAGCGCGAAGCCATGTCGACGCAGGAGCTTGCCGGCGACCTCACGATCTCGGCCGCGGAAACGCCCGCCATGGCCATCATTGCGGACGTGCTGGAAAAGTTTCGCGAAGCGCATCCGAACGTGCGCTGCCACATCTACAGCTCGAATGCGCAGGACGCGCTGCTCAGCATCAGAACGGGGCTTTCAAATGTCGGCCTCTTCAGCATGCCGGCCGATCTTGACGGGCTCGAGAGCATCAGCCTGCCTGTGCGCAACGTCTGGGGCGTGCTCACGCGCCGCGACGGCCCCTTTGCAGGCAAAGCGTTCATTGAGCCGCAGGATTTGATCGGCAAGCCGCTCCTGGCCTCGCGGCAGCGCCTCATCGACGGCCGGCTTGCCGGCTGGCTGGGCTTTCCCTTTGAGCGGCTTCAAATCGTCGGCACGTACAACCTGCTCTACAACGCCTCCTTCCTCGTGCGCGCCGGCGCACATGCGCTCTGCCTCGAGGGCATCGTGAAGCCCGATGAGGAAGTCATGTTCCTGCCGCTTAAGCCCGCCTTCACGAGCGAGGTCTTCCTGGCCTGGCCGCAGAATGCGCCGAAAAGAACGCTCACCGACGCGTTTCTCGCCGCCGTTCGGCAGGCGCTTGAGCCGCTTTAAGCCGCAACGCCATGCGAAAAAGGCCCGGCGCGCCGCGAAGCGCGCTGGGCCTTTTGACAGCTAGGAGGCTTTAACGAGCAGGCCTTCGCTTAATGCGCAGCCTTCTGCTCGCTCGCCGCACGAGCAGCGATCTTGTCGATCATGCTCATTTCTTCTCCGGCTTCATGCCAGCCGTGGAAGATCGTCGCCATCACAGGGCCGGAAATGTTGTGCCAGAAGGAGAAGATGGCGGACGGCAGCGCCGAGAGCGGATTCGCAGCAAAGTGAACCGTAGCGAGCGCGACGCCGAGGCCTGAATTCTGCATGCCGACTTCGATCGCGAGGCACTTGCGCTTGGCAAGATTCATGCCCGTCGCCTTGGCGAGAAGGTAGCCGAGCAGCATGCCGAAGCCGTTGTGCAGAACCACGACCGCAAACACCAGAGCGCCGGCCTTGAGGATCTGATCGGCGGAAGCCGCCACCACAGCCGCCACGATGAGCACAATCGCCGTCACGGAAACGAGAGGCAGCGCCGTCACGGCCGTTTCGATCTTTTCGCCGACGAGCTTGTGCACGATGACGCCGCCTGCGATCGGCACCACGACGATTTCAACGATCGAGAGGAACATGCCCATCGGATCAATGGCAAGCCACTGGCTCGCGAAGAGGTACATCAGGCAGGGGGTGACCACCGGCGCGAGGATCGTCGAGCAGGAGGTGATCGTCACGGAGAGCGCCACGTCGCCGCGCGCCAGGAACGTCATCACGTTCGAGGCCGTGCCGCCCGGGCAGCAGCCGACGAGCATCACGCCCACCGCCAGGTCGGGCGGCAGATTGAAGACGATGCAGAGCGCATACGCCACGAGCGGCATGATGATGAACTGCGCCAGCACGCCGATCAGCACATCGCGCGGCCGGCGGAACACTTCGCGGAAGTCGTCCATCGTGAGCGTCAGGCCCATGCCGAACATCACGATGCCGAGCAGGATCGTAATCCAGCTGCCCAGCGGCTTGAACGTGCTCGGGAACGCATAGCCCAGGATGCCGAACACGAGCACCCAAAGGGCAAATGTCTTATTGAAGAACTGACTGATCTTAGCGAGAGTTTTCATGATGGAAAGGGGGCCTCGTTGGTTTTTGGAGCCGCCGCTGCCTGCGGCGGTCTGTCTTGGCGCGCCCTGAAATAGCGCGGTGCGTTCTATCAATCTACGTACTTCCCGCTTCAATTCGGCGCTCCCCGCCGTTCATGCGCCTGTCTTTTCTTCTGCTAGGCTGACAAGAAGCACGCTTCTTAGGGCATGCCACCTAAGCAAAACAGCTCATTGCCAGCAAAACCAAGAAAATTGCACGGGAAGCGAACCGTCAAACATCTGCTTTTGCAAGCGCATTTCGTATAGACTTTTTTGAATTCAATGGGATCTGAGGAGCCATCGCATTGCAAAAAACAAGTTTTTGCAAAATTTTCCATCTGCGCCTTGCCGCCTACTGCAAAGCTTCGACGCCCGCAAGCGGCATGAGCGCTTTTGCTTATCAGCGAAGCGCCCCCGCCCCCTACACTCGACAAACGCCCTTTGAAAGCGCCCCAAGAAGCGCCTGAAGGGCAGCCCCTAAACAGAACATATTGAGGAGTCATTCACATCATGCGCAGCGATCGAATCAAAAAAGGCGACCGTGCGGCCCCGCAGCGCTCTCTGCTGAAGGCGCTCGGCCTCTCCGACGCTGAAATCGAACGCCCGCTCATCGGCATCGTCAACTCCCAGAACGAAATCGTCCCAGGCCACATGTTCCTCGACAAGGTGACCGAGGCGGTGAAGATCGGCGTGGCGATGGGCGGCGGCACGCCGATCGTCTTCCCCGCGATCGCCGTCTGCGACGGCATCGCCATGGGCCATGCGGGCATGAAGTATTCGCTCGTGAGCCGCGAGCTCATCGCCGACAGCGTTGAAGCGATGGCGACGGCGCACCCGTTCGACGGCCTCGTCCTCGTCGCAGCCTGCGACAAGAACGTGCCGGGCCTCCTGATGGCTGCCGGCCGCCTCAACATCCCCTCGATCGTGATCTCCGCGGGCGCCATGCTCGCCGGACGCATGACCTGCGGCCGCCGCCTCTCCTACACCGACATCGCCGAAGCCGTCGGCGCCTTCAACGCCAAGAAGATCGACAAGCCCACCTTCATCGAAATCGAGAACAAGGCCTGCCCGACCTGCGGCTCCTGCTCGGGCATGTTCACCGCGAACTCCATGAACTGCCTCTCGGAAGTGCTCGGCATGGCGCTTCCCGGCAACGGCACGATTCCCGCCGTCATGTCGGCGCGCTACCGCCTCGCCAAGGAAGCGGGCATGACCATCATGGATCTCGTGCGCAAGGATCTGAAGCCGCGCGACATCATGACGCGCGAAGCGTTCGAAAACGCGCTCGCCGTCGACATGGCGCTCGGCTGCTCGACGAACTCCATGCTCCATCTGCCCGCCATTGCGCATGAGTGCGGCATCAAGCTCGACCTCTCGGTTGCCAATGAGATCTCGAAGCGCACGCCCAACATCTGCCACCTTGCACCCGCGGGCGACAAGTTCATTGAAGACCTCGACCGCGCCGGCGGCATCCCCGCCGTCATGAAGGAGCTGAGCGAAATCGGCGCCATCCACACCGATCCGATCACGGTGACGGGCAAGACCGTGGGCGAGAACATCGCTGAGGCCCGCGTGCTCGATCCGGACGTCATCCGTCCGACGTCGAACCCCTTCGGCAAGGAAGGCGGCATCGCCGTCCTCAAGGGCAACCTCGCGCCCGACGGCTGCGTTGTGAAGCGCTCGGCCGTCGATCCGGCCATGTTTGTGCATACCGGCCCCGCCCGCGTGTTCGATTCTGAAGAAGACGCCATTCAGGCCATCTTCGGCGGCAAGATCGTCCCGGGCGACGTCGTCGTCATCCGCTACGAAGGCCCGAAGGGCGGTCCGGGCATGCGCGAAATGCTCAACCCCACCTCCGCCATCGTCGGCTCGGGCTTGGGCGACAGCGTCGCGCTCATCACGGACGGCCGCTTCTCGGGCGCCACCCGCGGCGCGGCCATCGGCCACGTCTCGCCTGAAGCGGCAGTGGGCGGCCCGATTGCGCTTATCGAAGAAGGCGACCTCATCACCATCAACATTCCGGAGAACACGATCTCGGTCGCGCTCTCGGATGAAGAGCTGGCCCGCCGCCGCGCCGCGTGGCAGCCGCGCGAGCCGCGCATCAACACGGGCTACCTTGCCCGCTATGCCAAGCTCGTCACCTCCGGCATGTCCGGCGCCGTTCTCGAATAAAAAGCCTGAAGCGGCGAGCGGGGCAGGCGCCTTGGCGCCGCCCCGCCCCCAAGACGACAAGCCGCCGGGGCGCCCGAAGCGCCCGGCGGCTTCTTTTTGCCGATTCTCCCGGCGGCGCGCCGTCCGCTTTAGAGCGGATAGCGGCGGGCCTTCGTGCAGCAGGGGCTGCCTTCCGTCAGCCAGAGCACGCGATCGTTCAGATCGAGCACCATGGCCCAGAGCGACGTGTGCCGATGGTAGACCGGCAGCGACGGATCGTCATGGCGGCAGACGCTGTCGGGCCGGCCGGCATGGTCGGAGAGAACGCCCAAGAGCAGCTCGGGCGTGAGCCGGCCTTCGAGCGGACGCGTCAGGCGGCGGATGCGGTCGAGACGCGTATACGTGGACGTAAAGGAATAGCGCGTCGCTTCATCGCCCTGCAGCATCACGGGCGAGAGCCAGTGATTCGTGTGGCAGAGGGGATGGCCGTCGCAGAGCAGAATGTCGAGATTCTTCGGCGCCGTCTCGAGCGCCACGACGAGGCCGTCGGCGCTCGCAAGCCCGATGCAGCCGGCGCCTGCCCGCACGGGCTTTGCCACGGCGTCGATCGCTTTGGGCAGCGTCGGCTGCGAAAGCGCGCCGCGCATGAGAACGTGAACCGGCACGCCCCGCTGCCCGCGGGCGACGCTCAAGGCATTGAGCGTGAGGCCGATGCCGCTGGCATTGAGGCCCTTGCCACCGACAAGGCCCGCTTCCGTCACGATGAGCGCCTTTTCGTACGGCGGCTGCTCGACTTCGAGAATCACCGTCGTGCCCTGGCCGATCGACCACCAGTCCCAAGTCTGCGCAAGGTAGGTCTTCCCGTCGGCCGATGCCTCGGGCGGCACGCCGATGACGGAGCAGTCGTCTTCAAACTGCGCAAACATCACTTCCGTACGGCAGTTGAGAAGAAGCACCGTTCCGAAGTCGAGGCCCGCTCCCTCGGCAATGCCCTGCATCTCCTCAAGGAGATCGGGCCGGTAGGCTCTGATCGGCTCTTCATAGGCCGCCGCCATGCGAAGCGCATCGCCCCAGGCCATGTGCGCCTCCTTGTCGAAGAGCACTTTGTACTCCTCAACCACCTTCAAAATGCGCTCGCGAGCCGCTTCGCCGTAGGTCCTGCCGCGCTCCCTGGGCGAGCCCGAAAGCTTGATGTAGAGATGCGCGCTCGGCTGTTCTTCGGTCATGACTTCCTTCTCCTTTTTTTCCTGTCTGCAAAAGGCGGCGAGCCGCTGCCGGCGTGCCCCCTCTGCCAGTCTCCATTCATGCTAGGCGGCTTTCCGTCCAGACGGCGCGCGCGCCCTTAGGGAAGTCCCCGGAGCCGAACCGGACGCCGGCAAAGAAGCTGCAGAAGCGCTGCGGCAATCCAGCCGCATGCATTCGCTTCATATTCGTGTCGTACACTTCGCCTCTCTCGGCCGGCTGTGCCGGCAGAGAGCCTTTCATTCACCCATCCGGCGGCTGCTCGTCCAAGCCCCGGATCTTTTTTCGACCCATGTCAGCTCGAACAACCAAGGAAAACTCCCGCCTCTTCCTTCTTTTCTTTCTCGCGTCGCTGGCCGCCTTCGGCCCCTTTGTGACGGACTTCTATCTGCCGACGCTCCCTGAGCAGGCAGCAGACTTCAAGGCCACGCCCTCTCTCGTGCAGCTCGGGCTCTCGGCCACGATGTGGGGGCTCGCCGCCGGACAGCTCTTCGTCGGCCCCCTCTCCGACCGCACCGGCCGGCGCAAGCCTCTGGCCTGGAGCCTCGCGCTTTTTGCCGCCTCGACCTTCGGCGCCTTCGCCGCGCAGACGATTGAAGTCTTTCTCGTCATGCGCTTTCTGGAGGGACTCGGCGCCTCCGGCGGCATCGTCATGTCGCGCTCCATCGCCGCAGACCGCTACACCGGCAAGGCGCTCGGCAGCTTCATGAGCATCATGGGCGCCATACAGGGCATCGCGCCCATTTCAGCGCCGCTGCTCGGCTCGCTTGTCGCCGCCGCCGTCGGCTGGCGGGGCATTTTTGAGCTGCTCTTCGCGATCGGCGTCGTGCTGCTGATCGTGACGATCTTCGTGCTCGCCGAGACGCATCCCGTCAAGAAAGCGCGCCGCACCGCAGAACAGGACAGCGCCGCAGGCGCGCCGCGCGAAACGCTTCGCGAGAGCTTCGCCATCCTCTTCAAGGATCCGATCTTCGTCGGCATCGTCATTCAGCAGATCTTCGCCTCCGCAATCCTCTTCGCGCACATCAGCTCCTCGCCCTTCATCTTCCGCGGCCACTTCGGGCTGCCGAGCGAGCTGTACGGCCTGCTCTTCGGCCTGATGGCCATCGGCATCTCGGTGGGCGCAACGGCAAGCTCGCGATTCCAGCCGGGACCGGCGATGGATGCCGGCGCCTGGGGCATGCTCGGCGCGGCCGCCCTCGTCGCGCTCTCGTTTGCCTTCGGGCTGAGCCTCTGGGCCACGATTCCGCTTTACGTGCTCCTTCTCATCGCACTCGGCCTGACGCTGCCCGCCGCCATGACGCTCGCACTCTCGCGTCATCGCACCCGCTCGGGACTCGCCGCCGCCATTCTCGGCGCCGTCGGCTTCGGAGGCGGCGGCCTGGTGGCGCCGCTCACGACAGCGGCCGCGCCGGAAGTGGCAACGCCCGCGATATTCCTCGTCTCGGGCGCCGCGCTCGTCATCCTCTCGATCGTCATGAAGCGCTTCCGCTACGCGCCAGCGCCCGCCGTGCGCGAAGCCGGCGCCGAGCTCGATCTATCGGGCGCGCAGAGCCGCTCCGAATCCTGACAGGCTTGACCCTCCGGACCTGCGCCTCAAGCTGCGCTTCACGCTCGCTTGAGGAGCCGGATTTGGGCGCAAAGCGCTGACAGGCCTACAATCGCACATTGCTCTGCATGCCGCAGACGGCCACGCACCCTCCGGAGCGGCCGAGCGGCCGCAGCCTTCAATTGATTCTCAAAGCCGGGCCACAGAAGCCGGCGGAGCCTCTGCCCATGTGGGAAGCCTTCCTCCATTCCATCAACTGCGTTCTCATCCTGATTCTGCTGGCGGGCGCCGGCTACTGGACCGCGCACAAGGGCTGGTACGACCAGAACGCTACGGCGCTCGTCGCGCGGCTCGTCACATTCCTGTCGCTGCCCTGCTACCTCTTTTCAAGCGTGATGTCGAAGCTCAATCACGACGAGCTTCTCGCACTTGCCGGCTCGATGATCACGCCCTTCGCCTCCATCTGGCTCTGCTTCTTCGTGAGCCGCATCATCGTGCGCGTCTTCAAAGTTAGCTCCGTGCACTCGGGCGTCTTCTCATCGGCCTTTTCCGCAACGAACAACATGTTCATCGGCGTGCCGGTCTCGCTCGCGCTCTTCGGCGAAGAGGCCATCATTCCGACGCTGCTCTACTTCTTCGCCAACACCACGTTCTTCTGGACGATGGGCAACTATCTTGAAGCGATGGACGGCATTGCCGCGACGAAGCAGAAGGCGCCGAAGGCCTTCTCGCTTGCCACGGTGAAGCGCGTATTCTCGCCGCCGCTCTGCGGCTTCCTCGCCGCCATCATCCTCATTCTGCTTGACATGCGGCTCCCCGAACCCGTCATGGAAGCGGCGCGCTACATGGGCGGCATCACCTCGCCCCTCGCACTCATCTTCATCGGCATCATGATCTACAACATCGGGATTCGAAACATTCGAATCACGAAGGACTTGGCGCTCGTGCTTCTCGGCCGCTTTGTGATCTGCCCGACCGTGTGCCTCGCCTTCACGGCCGTGCTGCCGCTCTCGCCCCTCTTTGCGAAGGTCTACGTCATTCAGGCGGCGCTGCCCTGCATCACGCAGATCGCCGTCCTCGCACGCTTCCACCATGCGGACGTAAAGTTCTCGACCATGGCCGTCGCTTCGACGACGCTCCTTTCGGTGGTGTCGCTCCCGGTGTGGATGATGATTCTCACGGCGCTCGAGTGACTGGAGCCTTAAAAAATGCCGCGGCATGTGCGGCTTGTCGCGCCCGAATGCAGTCTGCGGCGTTCGGGCGCGATGCTTTCTTGAGCGCCGCTACGCCTCGTCGCGGCGCTTTTCGTTGGCCTTCCAGGCTTCAAAGCGCTTGACCGCGAGCGCATAAGCGCGCTCGAGCGCCTGATCGGCCTTGCGCAGATCGGCAATGTCCTGCGGGTCGCCCTCGATCTCATCCAGGAATTCCAGCTCGCGCGAAAGGTTGTCGCGATCGTGCGAGATGGCTTCAAGCGTGCGCTCGAAATCTTCAGCCGTGAGCGCATCAAAGGGCGCTTCAAAAACGCGCCCCTTGGGAAGCTCGTCCTCCTCCTTCTTGGGCGCGGTCCCAGCCGATTCGGCAGCATCAGGCGCCGAGCGCTCGAGCGCCGCCGGATCGACGGCTTCCGGCCCGGCAGGAACAAAGCCCTCCCGCTCGGCAAGCCGGCGCTCAAATTCCAGCGGATCGAGCGCAAGCGGCATGTTGGGATCAGACGAAGCCGGCAGCGGCGCGGCATCCGGTGATGCGCCGCTCTCGGCGGACGAAGCCGGCGCAGTCTCCGCCGTCGGCGCTTCGCGAAGCGCCCCGCCGAACGCCTGCGTCGCTGAAGCGCCGCTCCCGGCGGCTGGACCGAATGCGAGCTCGACGCTCCCCAGCGTCACCGGACCGTTCTCTGCAGAAAGCGAAAGCATTTCGCCCGTTTCCGGGTTGCGAAGAATGAGGCGCCCTTCGGGCAGAATCAAGTCAAAGCGCGGCATCTTGAAAGCTCCCAGTCCTTCATGCACGGCAGCCGCCTCTCGGCTGCCGGCCGGCCTTCCGGCCTGAAGAGAATTATGGCGTCTATCGGCGTCGTAAGATCTTTTTAAGGGGCCGGGACTACGCTTTTTCTTAACGATGCAGGAGGAGCGGCTGAACCGCCGTCCTCCCGCTCCTTTCGGGCACAGGTTTCAGCGATGTTTACGTTCATTTCCTTCGTTCTAGCCGTCATTTGGGCAATTGCTTCCCTCATCCTCCTCTTCAAGGTCTGGGACAGCATCGGACCCGTGGTGCTGGCTATTTCGAAGAGCCACGTCTGGCAGCTCGCTGCCATGATCATCGTCTGGCTTGTGATCTTTGGGGTCCCTGCTTGGCTTTACATGAAGATCTTCGGCTGAGGCCGAAGACAACTCGGCGCTTCCCGTCTTTTGCAAGGAAGCTGTCCGCCGAAGCCCGCGCAATGCTGCTTGGTCGCTCATGCGCGGGCTTTTCTTTGCCTGTTTTTTTTAGGCAAGCTTTGAGAGCCATCCTCAGGCGCAACGTCTAGGCTGAACCGACAGGCCAAGGCCAAACGGGATCCGATCCGCCTGCCGCATCGTCAGGTCCGCCGTCCGCTTCATCGGCGCCGCCCTCTTCTGCAGCCTCTTCCGGCGCATCTGCCGCCGCCCCGCCCAGCGGGAAAAGCGACTCCAGCGCCGCAGTATCGAAGTCGCCGGATGAAAGGCGCGCTTCAGGCAGCGGAGGCCGCGCCTCTCCGAAGATCGGCGCATCCTGCTCTGCGTCCGCCGGCTCGGAAGCGCTCGTCGACGAGCCCGCCGGCGGCTCTGCCTGCGTCCAGCCGCGCAGGACCGGCCAGCTCTGGGGGACTTCGACGCGCTCCGCGGGCAGATGTTCGGCCATGATCCGGAAGGAAGCCTCCGCCGTCCACTCGCTGCGATTGCCGATGACGATCAGATCGCGCCGCGCGCGCGTCACCGCCACATTGACGAGATTGGCCGGATCGGCCGCCCAGCGCCGCTGCAGCCGCCCGGCTTTGCCCGGCGCAGAGCCGAGAACCAGCAGCACAATGTCGGCTTCCTGCCCCTGGAACGCGTGAACGGTATCGGCGCGGATCGAAAGCCGCACGGGCTTGACCTCGCGAATGATCCGGGCGGCGAGGTTTGCAACCGACCGGAAGGGGCTTACGACAAAAACCGATGCGCCCCAGCAGGCGCGCGAGCGCTGCAGGGCCTCGATGGCATGCCGCAGATACGCCATCTCCTCCCAGACGATTTTGGGATCGGCCGCATGGTGCCGTCCCTGGGAATCTATCGGATGCCATGAATGCCCGGCGATGTCCTTCCAGGCCGAAAGCGCCGGGCGGCCGTCGTCGCGGCGAGGCGTCATCTGCACCATCTGTCCCGCATAGGAGACGGCATTGGCGATCTCGAACATGGGGCTGCCGCAACGGCGGTGCGTTCGCAGCGGCAGGCCGGTCCAGACGTCCCGTCCGGTGACGGCGTCCCGAATCGCGGCGCCCGCCGTCATGGCGCCGTCCGCGAGCGTCTGCAGCGAGGATGCATGCGGCGACCACCCTTCGTCAACGAGCGGCCAGCGTCTGCGCAGGTACTCGCAGAGCCGCTGCGGCAGCGTCACGACGGGCATGAGCTGACGCGGATCGCCCAGCACGATGGCCCGCTTGGCGCGGGAGAGAAGGCCTGCCGCCGACATGGGCGTCGCCTGCGAGGCCTCGTCGATGAAGAGCCACGGAATCTCGCCCGAAGCGGTCTGGGCAAACATCCGCGGCGCGCTCGCGAGCGTCGTCGAGCACACGGGGACGATGAAGGAGAGGAGCTCGTAGACCTGAATCGCGCGGCCGCTTCGGAAGCGCGGCGCTGAGCGCCGCAGAAAGGCGCCCGCCGCGCGAAGACCTTTCTTGAAGAAGTCTGCCTGCGCGGCGACAGTGGCCGCATGCAGCTCGAGCGCCGAGAGAAAGAGCTTCGAGCGAAGCCGCTCAAACGCTTCATCCACCCAGAGCGAAGTCTTGTGCTGGCCGGGCGCCTGCGCGAGCGGCGTCGAAAAAAGCGAAGGCGAAAAGGCCGACTGCGCCAGCAGCGCGGACATGCGCTCGCGGCGTGCCTCGACTTCTCTCGAGAGCGCAAGGAAGCGCTCGCGCGCCCGCAGCCAGCGCTCTTCCGGGAGCTCGCCCTTCTTCTTCGCCGCGCTCACGGCATCGTCGATCTGCCGCAGAATCGAGCGGTCCTCGCCCCGCTTCGCTGGCGTAAGCACAGCATCAGCAAAGCGCACCCGGTTGGAGAGCCGCCCGAATGTCGCAGAGACCAGTCCCCAGACATCCGACAGATCGCGTCTCGCAACGGCGTCCCGCTCATCTTCTGCGCGGGAAGCGCCGCGGCGCCGGCGCTGCCGGCGCGCAAGCTCCAGCGCACTCTCGCGCCAGTAGCTGAAGCGGCTTTCGCCCGGATCGAGCTCGAGCGAAAAGCTGCGCGGCAGCTCGTCCGTGATGTTTTCAATTGCCGCATTGTTGTTCGACGCAACGACGATGAAGCCTTCGGCCGCAATGTCGGCCGCAATCGGCACAAATTCGAAAGATTGGTTCGTGCCGACATCAAAGGCTGTCTTGGCATCCGGCTCCCAGACTGCGGCTGAAGCAGGCTTTGCTGCGATTTTGGCCGCGCGGCGCACGACGATTTCTGCCACGACGTCTCTTAATAGCCAGCTCTTGCCCGTGCCCGGCGGGCCATTGACGGAAATGAGCGGACCGAAGCCGCCGGCGCCAGCCTGCAGAATGGCGGCAACGGCTGCCTGCTGCGCCGCGTAGAGATGGTGAGAAGCGCTGCTCGGCCAGCGCCCCGAAGGCAGCTTCGCCGGATCCAAAAGCTTGGCAAGCGCCGCCGGCTGCCGGAGCAGATCGACGCGGGGCAGCGTCTCGTCGAGGCCGTGCCGCAAGAGCTGCGCCAACGGCGCGCCGATCGGCTTCGCCAGAGGCGGCGTCGGTCCTGACGCGCCGGCAGCGGCATCCGCAGAGGGCTCTGCCGGCGCCGCCCAGCCGTCATCAGGCCTCGCTGCTTCAGCATCAGAAGCGCCGTCCCCCGCGCCGAGCAGCGCCTCAGCGGCCGGCGCAGCGCAGGACGCTGCGCCCGCCTGCTGCAGCGAGGCCTGCACGGCCAGAAGCTCTTCCAAATAGAAGCTGCCGAGCCCGGGAATGTCTTCTGTTCTCGGCTCGTAGTCGGGACGATGCAGGCTCACGCGCACCGCTGAGGCGAGCTCGCCCGGAATGTCCGCGTAGCGGGCGACGCGCGCCGTGATGTGCTCAATAAAGGCCGCATCGACAGGAAGCGATCCGCCGTGCGGATCGGAGAGGACAAGCTCGGTTCCGATGCGCTCCCGCATCATCAGCCGATGCTTCGGATCATCCGCCGGCTCCCAGCGAAGCGCTTGCGCGGCGTGCTGCCAGAAGGACGCCTCCAGCTTCTGCGTGAGGCCGAGCGCCTGTGCCGCAGTAAAGCTTCGCCCGTTCAAAAGCGGCTTGACGGCCTCAAAGTCCGCCCCGTCCCGCACGAGCTTCTCGAGCTGCCGTTCAGCAACGGCCATCGCATGAAGCGCTCCCGTCATCGGCGCAGCCGAAAAGGAGCCGTCGACGAGCGTGCCCCACGGCGTCAGCTCGAAGACCGCGAGGCAGCAGTCGCCACGCAGCCCCGAGCTCCCGGGCTGCGGCATGAAGTCCGGCGAAAAGATGCGTTCGCGGGATAGCGGGCTCTCCCGGATGTCGTGAATGCCGCCCGCCGCATCGAGCGCCTGAAGCGCAGCGGCGAAAAGCCGCGCTTTGGGAAGAATCCCGACATAGACCGTGAAGAAGGGCAGCACATGAGGGAGATCTTCTCCCGGCGCAGCGCGGAGCTCTTCGGCCGCAAAGCGGCGCGGCCCCTGCCAGAGCGCTGCGCGCCAGCTCTCTATTGCCTTGGCTTCGGACGGGGTCTTGCGGCCGGCCGTCCAGCGGTGATGCGCGACGAACTCCGAATTCGACGGCCGATAGTCTGCCGGCGCAAAGAGCTCTGTCTCGGCCCAAAAGCCAAGCACTTCAAGCGCCGCTTCGCGCGAGAGGGGTCCGCGCCGAGCCGCGGCGCCTCTCCCTGCCGAGCCCGCAGCCGGTTCGTGAAGGCGCGCCATGCCGGAGAACCTCAGACGCTTGAGCGGCGGCTTTTGCGGCTGCGTTCGGAGCGGCGCGCCTTTTCAGCCTCGCGCTCGAGCGCCGCCGCGGCCTTGAGGCGCGCTTCGCGCTCCCGCCGCTCCTTCTCGGGAAGATCGCCGAAATTGGGAATGGGCTTTGAATTCCAAAGCGTCCCCTCGGGGCGCCACACGAAGCGCACGCGCTCAGCGGCGGCTTCAGGCGCATCGAGCGCGCGCACGTCCATGCCGAGGCCCGCCGCAAAGACCGGCTCGCCGTTCAGGAGAAGAATCGGAAGCTCCGAGCGCTCAAAGGCCGGAATGCCGGCAAGCGCATAGAGGTCCTTCAGAGGCTTGGCGGGACGCAGCGTCCAAAGCTTGAAGCGGGCGATGCCTGCGCGGGAGCGCGCTTCAAGGAGCGCATTCGGATCTGAGAGCCGCGCAAGCGCGATGCCCGGCTCATCGTCGCGGCAGCGGCGCACCTCGATCGAGCCCTGCCAATCCGGCAGCGGAATGCGCTCCGGCAGCTCGCTCCCCCATGTCCAGGGGATCGGTCCGCCCCGGTCGTCCGAGGCGCGCTTCTTCGGCGCATCGAGCACCACGAGATCCGCGCCCCAGCGGCGGATTTCCTTGCCGTAGACGCGGATGGACAGACTCGTGTCGGAGTGCGTTTCCCGCACCTGACGCAGCGCATCATCGATGCGCGCCTTGCTCGGAAACGCCATCCCCTCCTCGCTCATCCAAGCGCGCAGGCACCAGGCCTGCCGGGCAGGAATCAGCTGCAGGAGCTTGAAAATCGAGAGCGCCCGGGGATTTTCCGTCGAGCGGCACGCCTCGAGGTCGCTCTTGGCGACCGAGCGGAGCACGTCGGCCGCTTCGGCGACGAGGCCGATGCTTCGCGCCGCGGCAGTGCGAAAGCCCGGACGGATCTCGTCAAGAAGCGGGAGCACCTCGTGGCGGATGCGGTTTCTGAGAAACCTCGGATCGTCATTTGACTCATCCTCAATCCAAGACAGGCGCTTCTGCTTCGCATAGCGCTCGATATCGCGGCGAAGCACCGACATCCAAGGCCGCACGAGAAGCACGGGCGCTTCGCTCGAGCGGCCCTCGCCCTGCGCAGCGGCCATGAGCGCGATGCGCCGCTCGTCCGCTTCAACGGCCGCCGGCGCCGCGAGCTCGCGCGACTTGGGAAAAGCGGCCAGCCCTTCCGGTCCCGCTCCCCGCATCCATTGGATGAGAAAGGTTTCGAGGCGGTCGTCCTCGTGATGCGCCGTCATGACAATGTCGAAGCCCTGCCCCTTGGCGTAGGCTGCAAGCGCCTTGTAGCGTGCATCGCGCGCCGCCGCTTCAATGCCGTCGCCCTGCGGGCGGACTTTCACTTTGATCTCGACAAAGGGAACGCGCCGCTTTTCGCACTCTGCGCGGCAGTGCGCCGCCCATTCATCAGCATGCGGGCTGAGGCCGTGATTGATGTAGACAGCCGTCAGCTGCTCGACGAGCGACTGCTGCTTGTCGCGCAGCAGCGACGCCGCTGCATGCAGAAGCGCCGTCGAGTCCCGACCGCCGGAGAATGCGACGATCACGCGCAGCGGGTTGAGCGGAATGAGAGCAAACTCAGGACTGCTGCGGCCGAGCAGATGGTCGGCCGCATCTTCAAGAGCTGAGCGCACAAGCCCCTGCAGCCGCGCGGCGGCAGAAGCCGGCCGCTTCGGCGCATGGCGCTTCGCCCGCTTCTGCAGGTCGCGCTCTGCGGCGAGCTTGGCCTCGGCCGCTTCGATCATGGGGAGGTCCGGCAGATGCGCCGGCGCCGTGCGGGGCGCATTCGGATCAGACGCTGTCGGCAGCGGAAACGCTTCGTTGAAGTCCGCCGCAAGCTCGCGGCTCTGCGCATCGTCTCGAGCCTCAGCCTGCCGGGCCCGGATGAGCGCCTGCGCATTGACGGCACTCGTGCGCTGACGGCGCCGGCGCAGCCGCACGGGCGGCGCCTTCGCTTCCTGCTCGGCCTTCTGAGCGGCTTGAGCGCCTTTCGCCGCCTTGACGGCCTTCTCCGTCTTTTGAGGCTTTTCCGTTATCGGCGCCTTCTCGATGCCGTCCGCCTTTCGGTCCTTTCTGGGTTCGCTTGAACGGCTGGTCTGCGCCTGCGCAGGCTGCACCGCATCATCGGCCGGTGCCGCTGCGGAGAATGCTCCTCTCTTCATGCTGCTCAAAAAATTAAGTCCCTACTGCCGCAAAGAAAGACAAAGCGAAGAAAAATCCCCGCCTTTTGTCATTGTACTTGGAGACAGCCCTTCTTCTTCCGTTAAGACAATTTTTTTCGACTTACGCAAAAAAATCGCAGTTACATTCAGATGATCTGCGTCATCCCTGCAAGCTTCTCAGTGTTCCTCAAAAAAAGAAAAAGCCGCCGGCAGAATTGCCGGCGGCTTTTCTGCTGATGCAAGAAAAAATTACGCTACATGACCCTTCATTTGCTTGGCTGCTCGCTCAGCAAAAACAGCTTCCCAGCGCTTCACCTGCTTCAGCACCTGCTCGGGAGCCGTGCCGCCGAGATGGTTGCGCGCCTTGACGGAGCCTTCGAGGCGGAGAACGTCATAGACGTCGGCTTCAATTTCGGGCGCAAAGCTCTTGAGGTCGTCGAGCGGCAGCTCTTCAAGACCGCAGCCGCGTTCGGCGGCATGGCGGACCACGCGGCCGACGATGTCGTGCGCCGTGCGGAAGGGCACGCCGTGGCGCACCAGATAGTCAGCAAGGTCCGTCGCGGTGGGGAAGCCCATCTGCGCAGCGCGGTGCATGTTCTCCGGTTGCGGCTCGACGCCGGCCATCATGTCGCAGAACGCGCGAAGCGTGTCCTTGACGGTGTCGACGGCATCAAAGAGCGGCTCCTTGTCTTCCTGGAAGTCCTTGTTGTAGGCGAGCGGCGTGCCCTTGAGCACCGTCAAAAGCGCCATCAGGTCGCCGTAGACGCGCCCCGTCTTGCCGCGGGCGGTTTCCGGCACGTCCGGATTCTTCTTCTGCGGCATGATCGAGGAGCCGGTCGTGAAGCGGTCCGGCAGCTTGATGAAGCTGAAGCGCTGGCTCATCCAGATCACGAGCTCTTCGGAGAGGCGCGAGATGTGCATCATGAGCATCGAGGCGGCGCTGCAGAATTCGATGGCAAAGTCGCGGTCGGACACGGCATCGAGCGAGTTCTGCGCCACGGACTCGAAGCCGAGGAGCTTCGCCGAGTATTCGCGGTCGATCGGATAGGTCGTGCCGGCGAGCGCAGCGGCGCCGAGCGGCGAGCTGTTCACGCGATGGCGCAGATCGAGGAAGCGGGAGCGGTCGCGCTCGAGCATTTCGGCATAGGCGAGCATGTGGTGGCCAAACGTGACGGGCTGCGCCACCTGCATGTGAGTAAAGCCCGGCATGATCGTCGCGTAGTGGCGCTCAGCCTGCGCGACGAGCACTTCCTGAAGGTGCTCGATGCGGCGGACGATCTCATCGACTTCGCCGCGCAGATAGAGGCGAATGTCCGTTGCGACCTGGTCGTTGCGGGAGCGGCCCGTGTGGAGGCGCTTGCCGGCGTCGCCGATGAGCGCCGTGAGGCGCGCCTCAATGTTGAGATGCACGTCTTCGAGCTCAAGCTGCCACTCGAAGGTGCCGGCTTCGATTTCGCTCTTGATTTCCGCCATGCCGTGGCGAATGTCGTCAAGGTCCTTCTGCGTGAGGACGCCCACCTTCGTGAGCATGGCCGCATGAGCGAGCGAGCCTTCGATGTCCTGCAGGGCCATGCGCTTGTCGAAGCCGACGCTTGCCGTGTAGCGAAGCACGAACGCATCGACAGGTTCGGAGAAGCGGCCCGACCAGGCCTTCTTCTTCGCGTGCAGAGGATCGCTGGAATTGGAATGATCAGCGTTTTCAGTCATTTTGGTGTTCATTAGATGAAAACTCTCGCCGATTCCCTGTCAAAGCCTCCTTAGCGGACGAGGAAACGGCAAGTACAACAGAAAATGGATGCCGTTCGTCAGAAAACGATCTTCGACATGCACCAGCCGATGATCGTGCCGGAAACGACAAAGGCAAGACCCGGGCGCATGTAGGAATGGTTGACAACGAAGGTGCCGAGGCGAGTTGTACCCGTACGGTCGAAGGCCGTGCAGCCGATCTGAGCACCGCCCGGAATGACAAAATCGCCGAAGCAGCTAGCCCAAACGCCGATGAGGAACTCCGGGGGAAGGCCAAACTTCAGACCGAGCGGCATCATGATCGTCGTCGAAACCGTGGGCGAGAAAATCACTGACGAGACGCAGAAGGCTGCAATGCAGAACAGGAAGGGAGCCGTCGACGCAAGACCGGAGAAGACGTCTGAAAGGAGCTGCGTGTGCTGATCAAAGAACGTGCCGGTGCACCAGGCGATGCCGAACACGGCGACGACGCCAATGAGACCAGAGCGGAAAACGGAGCCGCTGGCGAACTTCTCAGGCTTGACGCGGCAGACCATGATGATGACGAAGGCTGTAGCGAGCATCACCATCTGGATGAGCTGAGGAATAGCCAGCGTCGTGGTCTTGCCTGCGGCATCCGTCCAGGAGGGACGCCAGCCAGGCACGGAGCCGATGAGAATAGAGGTCAGAATGCCGACGAGAAAGATCGCGACGGCGGTCTTGGCATAAGGGAACTTCGGGTCAAGAAGCTGAGCGCCAGCAGACTGATTGGTCGTTCCGGAAAGCCACTTGTATTCGCCCGTCTGAAGACGGCGCTTGAATTCGGGATCGTCTTCAAGCTCCGGCCCGCGCCAGAAGACGGAGAGCGAAGCGCAGATCGTTGCGAGGAAGAAAGTGGGAACCGTAACGGCCAGAATCTGCCAGAAGGCAATGCCCTGCGTACTCATGATGCCCACCATGGCCGCCATGGCCGCCGACATCGGCGAAGCCATGACGCCGATGCCGGCAGAAATGACCGAAGCCGAGATGGCGCGCTCCGGGCGAACCTTGGCGGAAGCGGCCACTTCGGCGACCACCGGATAGACCGCAAAGGCAACATAGGCCGTGCCGACAAAGATCACGAAAATCGAGCAGACGAGCGGACCCACAAATGTAATGGCTTTCGGCCATTTGCGAAGCAGGCGCTCTGCGAGACGGACAAGGAGATCAAGGCCGCCGGAGCCCTGCAGAATCGATGTGCAGGCAATGACAGCCGTGATGATGAGGAGTACGGAAACCGGAGGCGCACCCGGCGGCACGCCGAGAACAAGCACCATGAGACAGACGCCGAGACCGCCGGCTGCACCGAGACCAAGGCCACCCAAACGGCCGCCGAAGCCGACGCAAAGGAGCACGATGGCGAGCTCCAGCCAGAACATGAGATCCATAGGAAGACCTTTACAGTTGAGAGAGTGAGGGAAAATTGGTGGTATAGAAAAAGGATCGCAAAGCGGATGAAAGCCGATTAGACGTCAAACAGTCGCCGCGTGACCGGCTTCTTGGACAGAAGCACAAGCGCGTCGTCATAGACGTCCTTGGCGCATTGAATCGTCATCAGGCGGCGAGCCAGTTCGTTCGCATCATCCTCGTCGTAGACCATGCCGACAACGGCATGAAATTTGGCAAGGAGCGCTTCGTCTGTTACAGGATTCGTCGGCGCGCCGAGAGGCATGGGAACATGTTCCTTGAGTTCTCTCCCATCTTGAAGCCGCACGATAACGGTGGGCTCTTCATCGTCTGCTTGCGATTTGTCGACCGTAAAGCGAATGCGTTTCATGAGCGACGCAATGCGCGGATCGTCGCGGCGGCTTCTGGCGTAGGAAGCGAGGGAGGCATTGCCGAATACGAGATCAGCCGCAAGGCTGTAGGGGATAGAAAGCTGGGCCGAAGTCATCGGGTGCAGCTTGGTGCCGCCGCACATGCCATAGACGAATGGATTGATGACGACTTCGATCTCCTTCACATCGTTGGGACCGAAGCCGGCCTTCTTGCGAAGAATGTCTACGGCATCAATGGCGGCGTGCGTTGAACGACAAGACGCATGCGGCTTGATGGAGACACGGGCGAGCTTCCAAACCTTCCCCAGATCAGCCAGCCAAGCTTCGGGCACATCGGACTGCGGCGCAAAGCTCTTGTCAAAGCCGCCCCAAACCTGCTCGAAAATCTGAGAGGGCCCCGTGAAGCCCTGCTTGGCCAGAAGGACAGCAAAGAGGCCGCCCATCGCGGCATGGCCAGCATGTAAGCGCTTGCTCTGTGCTCCATCATGAACACATGCCCAGAGGCCGCCCGAAAACGATGCCGCCAGGCCGAGCGCCATCTGCGTTTCATGCACGCTGCAGCCGAGTAGGCGAGCTGCTGCTGCTGCAGCTCCGAAGGGACCGCAAGTGCCTGTGGAATGGAAGCCGGCGCCGTTGTGAGCTTCGTACGCTCCGCAGGCTTCTAACGCACGGCGAGCAACGTCGTAGCCGAGAATGACAGCCGCAAGAAAAGTTTGACCAGAAATAGCGCAGCCAGCTTTTTTGGCAATTTCAACCGCGGCTACCGCAGCCGGAATCACCACAGCGCCGGAATGGTCGCAACCCCCCGTATCGTCAAGCTCGAAAGCGTGCGCTGCTGTGCCGTTGACAAGCGCCGCATTGAGAGGCGTCATTGATTCGCCGACACCCCAAAGCGAGGCAATGCCGGAGCCTTCACCATTCTCGCGAAGCGTTTTGAGCAGCGTCTGTGCTTCTTTTGAAATGGCACCTGCAACACCTGCACCAATGGTGTCGAGGGTATGGCGGGCAGCTTTTTCATACATGGCCGGAGGAATCGCATCCTCTGGCGTATTCACGACAAAGCGCGCAAGGACGGCGCTCTTGAGTTCTGCATCTGCTGACTTTGATTGCTGTTCTGTCATGTTGGCTTCTTCCATCGAAAACGCCCTCCAAAGAGGGCACGGCTGAAAGAATGAAAACTGCTGAAGAGTTATAGGCGCTTCGTAAGCAAATTGTCTGATTCTGAATAGCCTGTCCGCGAGGCTCTGCCAACTGGCTGAGCCTCGCGGACAGGCGTTACGACAGCATGGCAGCATGCTGAAGCAGAGTCATTTCTTCATCTTTCCATGGAACATTCTGCGCCGACAAAGCTTTCAGGCGCTGCTCGTCTGAAGAAGGCAGGTTCAATCTTTGTCCTGCGCGAGCGGACCATTGTGACGACTTTCTTTCGTTGGATGCGATGCTCGCATTCCCTTCCCTGAAGAGAAAAACTGCATGCTTGCAGCCTGAGCCAAAGCGGTTTAGGCAAACAGCCTAATTGTCGTTAATCGTCGACAAAAGGACTGAATCAATTCGTCGAAAGTTAATGAAATCTATATAAAAAATCTGACAGATGAAGCGCAGAAAAAAAACGTCATACGCTCCGCACTGTGAAAGCCTAGCCTCAGCCTAGCCAAGTCCAAAAACAACGGTTGCTTGTCCAGAGCTATTCCAAGCAGAAAAAGAGCCCAGCTTCGCCTCTGCAAAGCGGGCTCTTCTTCAAAATGCATTTGATTGCTGAAGATCGCCTTCCATAGCGACTTCAGACCGATGATGCGCCTCAGCCGGCCAGCGGCGACAGCCCCGGCTCAACGCCTTCAGCGCCCACGAGCGCAAGCGCCGTAAGAATCGCAAGCTGCGGCCCCAGCTCCATGTCCGTAGAGTCGAAGAACTCCTTGAGGCTGTGCTCGTTGTGCGTAACGCCGCCGGTGCCGATGCAGACTGACGGCACGCCGATCGAGATGGGCTTGTTCGCATCGGTCGAGGACGGCCGGCACTGCTGCACTTCGATTGCCATGTGCTTCATCGCGCAGAGCGCCGCCTGCACGGCTGGCGAGTTATCCGGCTGCATGCCGGCCGGACGATTGCCGATCTGGGTCTTCGTGAGCTTGAGCTGATGATCGGGGTCGGCCTGCGGCCAGCGGGCATTCTCGAGCTCAACGCCCTTTTCGAACGCGCCGAGAATCTGCTTTTCGAGGCGGTCAAGCTCTTCAAGCCCCGTGCTACGCATGTCCACATCGACTTCGCAGCGTGCGGCGATCGTATTGACCGTCGTGCCGCCCTTGATGGTGCCGATCGTGAACGTCGTGCGCGGATCCTCGGGCGTGACGATGTCGGCGATGATCGATCCCGCGCGGCACATGGCGTGAATGGCCGAAGGCGCACGGCCGTAGTCGATGTAGGAATGACCGCCCTGGCCTTCGATGGCGATGCGCCAGCGATGCGCGCCCGTAGCGCCGTTCTGCACCGTATTCACATCCGCCATGTCAAGCGCCATGAAGCCGTCGATGCGGCGGCTGCCGTCAAAAAGCGCCTTGGCGCCTCGGATGTCGCCGTTGCCTTCTTCGCCGACCGTGCCGACGAAGAGAATGTCGCCCGCCGTTTCAATCTGCGCCTTGTTGAGTGCGCGCAGCACCTGCAGCATGGAGCGCAGGCCCGAAGCGTTGTCCCCGATGCCGGGACCGTAGTAAAGCGCCCCTTCCTTTCTCACGCGCAGATCCGTTCCCTGCGGGAAGACGGTGTCGAGGTGCGCCGCAATGGCAAGCACCGGACCGCCGCTCTTGCCGGGGCGGCGGCCGACAACATTGCCCGAAGGATCCATTACAACATCCTTGAGGCCATACTCCTGCAGGAGCTCCATCACCGCCTCGCCGCGCGTACGCTCGGCGAAAGTCGGCGACTCGATCTGGGCGATGCGCACCTGCTCGGCCATGGCGCGCTCCGTCTCTTCAGCGCAGACGTCAAGCGCGGCCTTCACCTTCTCGAGAGCGGCAATCTTCTCAACGCGGCTGAGCATGCCGGCGTCAAGCGCAGGAACCTTGTCGCGAGTCGTCATGTCTTCTTTCACTCCTTTGCTGATGGAAAACGTTGCTGCGAAATGCGGCTCAAGCAGTTCTTGGACGCGCGCCTCTGCAGCTGGGCTGCTTCGGATCTTAGCTTGATCTGACGCCGCTGGGCAGGCTTTTTCGTCTTTTGACCGGCCGCAGGCAGCAAAACGCCCCATGCATCGGGCCGCCGCACGAAACTGACGGCAAAAAAAGGCGGAACGCCCGCCCCGTCAAACGGGGAGGCCTCCGCCCTGCTGAAGGCGCGCCGCCTACTTGGCCTTGGCCTGCGCCGCCGCCTCAGCGCCGATCAGGCGGCCGGACGTATAGGCGAGCTCCAGGCTAGAGCCCGAAACGTACACGCGGTTGTAGTACGGACGGTTTGCCATCTCGCCGCCTGCATAGAGGCCCGGGATGACCTTGCCCTTGACGTCGAGCACCTGGAACTTGTCGTTGGTCTCGACGCCGCCCATCGTGCCGCCCGCAACCGGACGAACCTTGACAGCGTAGAAGGGCGCCTTTTCAAAGGCGTGCATGTACTTCGCGTCCTTGCCGAACTCCGTGTCCTTGCCGGCCTTGACGTCGGCGTTCCACTTCTTCATCGTCGCTTCGAGCTGATAGGCGTCGGCGCCCATGCGGCGGCCGAGCTCCTGCCAGTCCTTGCCGTGAACAGCTACGCCGTAGGTGAGATAGTCCTTAACGATCTTCACCTTGGCGTCGTCGGAGGAGTCGAGAATCACCCAGCTTTCAAGCTGCTCGGAGACCGGATCGGTCACGTAGGGCAGATCCTCGCGCGTAAAGCGCTTGCCCTTTTCGTTCACGAGCACGACGTCCTTGTACTTGTTCGGTCCCTGGATGACCGGATTGAGCGCCTTGTAGAGAGGCGCGAGGTAGAGGCCGATCATCCAGCTGTCCTTGGCCATGGCGGCGCCTGCCGCCTTCGCCATGACGCTGCCGTCGCCCGTATCGCCCGGCGCGGCGACATTGAGCTCGGTGAAGACGGCCCAGCGCGGCACCTCCGCCGTCACCATCTCAAGGCTCTTGGCAAAGCCGCCGGTCGCGAGGACGACGGCATCGGCCTTGAACTCATAGCGATGCTTGCCGTCATGCGCGCGGACGCCCGTAATGCGGCCGCTTGCATCCTTGACGAGCTCGTAGGCGGTCGTATTCGTGCGCACCGTCACGCCTTTTGCATCGCAGTAGTCCTTGAGAGCCTGAATGACATAGCGGCCGCCTGCTGCATTCGATCCGCGGCCGCTCGCAGGCACGCCCGCCTCGGCGGCGGCATGCGCGCGGGAGGGGCCGCCGTAGCCGAAGGGACGAGGCGCGGCAAACTTGAGGCCGATCTCGTCAGAGAGCCAGTCGATCGTCGCCGCCGACTGCTTCTGCAGCGCCAGCACGCGGCTCTCGACCGGATAGCCCTTCCAGCCGCCGCGCACAGAGCGCGACTGCTCGGCCATCCACTGCTTCGTGAAGGCTTCGGGAGAATCCTTGATGCCCGCCGCGGCCTGCAGCTTCGTGCCCGCTGCGGCGATGGCGCCGCCGGCAAGTGCGGACGAGCCGCCGACGACGCCCATCTTCTCGAGCACCGTCACCTTGGCGCCGTGCTGAGCGGCGCTCGCAGCGGCCGCAAGACCCGTGCCGCCTGCGCCGATCACGACGACGTCGCTCGCCGGCACATCCACGACCGGCAGAGAAGCCGGATCGATCTTCACGGGCTTCTTGACGAAATCCTGCTCGTCGCCGCCAGCCTTGACGACGGCGGCGCCCACGGCGACGAGAAGCGCTTCGGTCGAGCGGGTTGCGCCAGAAATGCCGTCGAGATAGAGGTTCTGCGTCTCAATCACGCGCTTGGCGATCTGCTTCATCGGCTCGCCGGCAATGTAGTCCGTTTCGTAGTTCTTGCCGATCTTGATGTCCTTGATGGCATCCTTCGACACGGTCACCGTGACCTCGAGCGGGCCATTGTTGCCGCGAGTCTGCACGGTGTATTCGCCGGGCTGCATGGGGGTGGCGGCCTGAGCGGCCGCGGCGGTAAAGAACACGAGCGCCGCGGCGGCGAGCGCATGCATTCTGAAGCTCGAATGAGTCAATTTCGTCTCCTTTGTAGCGAGCAATAGCCGGCGGCATTTCTGGACTTCCCGCTCCAGCCGGCCTTCTCGGCACGAATTCCAGGGCGCACCCCGGGATTTTGAGACGATGATGCCCGAAAGCGCTTAATGGCATCTGAAACTGACGCTCTAGCCCATCTGCCCTGCCGACCGCCGGAAAGCTCACCGGCTTAGGCAGATCGCCTGATGCCGAGTGTCTACAAGAGAGGCTAGGCTTCTACGTCAGGCCCGCCGCTTACCGACGGCCCCGCAACTGTCCGCTGCGTCTCTCTCTCCGCTTTCCTGAAGCGCTTTCCCCGCCTCGGCGAAGACGGCCGCCTTCCTGGCGATTCGCACGCGGCCTGCTTCTTTCCACCATGTTCGACAACATCTTTTTCTATCTATTTCTCTGCCTGCTCTTCTTCGGCATCGGCGACTTTCTCGGCACGCTCACCAAAGCGAAGGTCTCCTCCGTCTTTGTGAGCCTGCTGCTCTTCCTCGTCTGCTTCATGACGGGGATCATCCCGGCCGACATCATTCACCGTGCAGGCCTCACGGACCTCGGCCGCATTGCCATCGTGGCCGTTGTCTTCTCCATGGGCACCTCGATCAATCTTCGCGAAATGATCTCTGAGTGGCGCACGGTCCTCACGGCCGTCCTCTCGATGATCGTCGTAATGATCTCGGCTGTCGTCATGATTCCGCTCGTGGGCTACAACGAGACGATCGTCTCCATCCCGATCATCAACGGCGGCATCGTGGCTACCCAGATCATGACGAACGCCGCGATGGATCAGGGCCTTACCCTCGCCGCCGCGCTCGGCACGATCGTCTACGCCGTGCAGAAGTTCTTCGGCACCCCGTTCGCCTCGCATTTCGGCATCAAGGAAGCGCAGGCCGTCGTGGCGGAATTCCGCCGCACCGGCCGCCGTCCGGGCGCAGAAAATGCCGGCAACAGCGCCGCTTCAGCCTCAGCCGGCGCTGCGCAAGCTGCCGCGCCCCAGAACTTCTTTGAACGCCATAAGAAGTACTACGGCGTCTTCACCTCGCTCGCCATTACGGCCTTCTTCTCCTGGGTCGCCTTCATGCTGCAGAAGCTGACGGGCCTCTCCGCTTCGATCTGGGCTCTTGTTCTCGGCACGGTCGTCTGCGCGACGGGCATGGTGCCGAAGAACATCCTCAAGCATGCCAATTCGGCCGGCATCTTCAATGTCGCCGTCTTCGCCACGATCATTCCGTCGCTCGCGAAGATTCAGCCGGCCGACCTCATCACGCTCGGCTACGCCACGGTCGTGATGTTCGTCGTGACCTTCGCCGTGCTCTGGATCTTCTTCTATCTGCTGCCGCTCTGGAAGATCCTCGGCTCCCGGAATCTCGCCATGGGCGTCTCCGCCGGCCAGCTCCTCGGCTTCCCGGCCACCTACCTCATCGTGAATGAAATTGCGAAGGCCGTCGGCGAAACGGAAGAGGAGCGTCAGGTCATTTCCGACCACCTGATGCCGAAATACCTGGTTTCGGGCTTTGCGACCGTGACGAGCATCTCCGTCATCATCGCGGGCTTCTTCGTGCCGCTTCTGAAGCCGTAGCGCCTGGAGGCGCACCCCGGACGCAGGCGCCTCAAGCGCCCATCATCCGGCTCAGCCCTGCGCGCGCCGCATCTTCTGCGGCGCGCTTTTTTTGTCTTCCGAAGGCCAGTCCTGCCGACCGCGCGCTGTGCACATCCTCAGTTGAAAGGTCTGTGGATAACCTCGCCCAGCCCTCTGCCGCAAGGAAATTAAGCCGTGATTAAAAAATAGGCACGATGTGGATTTCCGTCGAAGCACCGGATGAGCCTCAGCGGCGGACAGCAGGACCGACGGCCTGCCGCCAAGCCTCGAGAAGCGCTTCAAAGCGCCAGCGCGCATTGGCGGGCGAAGTAGAAGGCAGCGCCCTCACTGAAAGGCCGGCCAAAGCGGCCGGCGTCAGCGTCGGGACAATCCAGCGCCGCCAGACCTCAGCGCTCTTGCCGCCGTTGAGGCACACGATGCAGATGCTCGGCCGTTCGGCGAGAAAGCCCGCAATGTCGTTCGGCTCCAGCGCCTCAATGGCGCTGTCGAGACTGCCTTCGCGCACGCAGGAGCCGATGACATCCCAGAGCGCGATGCCCGCGTCAGCGAGCATGGCGGCGCGCTCAGGAAAGGCCGAGGGCGGCGCAGAGCGGCCTAAAAGCGCCGCCATCACCGGCCAGAAGCGATTGCGCGGATGCGCATAGTAGGCGCCCGCCGCCAGGGACGCTTCGCTCGGCATGCTGCCGAGAATGAGCACTCGCGGGGCAGGATCCCGCCGCACAACGGGCGGCAGTCCGCGAAGCCGGAGGCCGCCGGAAGGAAGTGAATTCATGATGCAGGGCATTCTGCCGCTTTGAGGCTGCGGACGCAAAAAAGCCCCGCCTTCTCATCTAAAGCAGGGCTCTGCAGGCATGGCGCCGACGCTGAAAGAAAGCGGCAGCGCGCTCCTCAAGCGCTAGGGCAGAAGCATGTCGGTGCCAATCTCGCACACGCCGCCGATGCACCAGCCCATGCCCTTGAGAACAGCCGCCAGCACAATCAGGAAGAGAACGAAAAGAATGAGCCGGCCCCATTCGTGGTGGGGGCGTTGCTGTGCGTTCTTCATGTATGTCATGACGGCCTCCTTTGTCGAAGGCGGAGGACCTTGCTCCGAATCTGCCGCCGCATCAACTGATCTGCGGCGCCTTCGGATGCTGGAGCTTTCGCCCCTTCTTCCTCCTTCGCTTCTATTCTCTCATTTGCACTCACAACCGTAAAGATCTTTTGCGAAATGTTTCGGCTTTCGATCAATGCTTGACGCTGACAGAATTTTGTGAACAAAGCACGCCGCTTTTGCGCCCATCAATCGCACAAACAGCGCCTTGCTTTTCTCTGCAAAAAAATCCCCGAAAAGCGCATCAGAGCCTTTCGGGGACGAGATTGGTGCGGTCTCAGCCGATCAGCCGCGCGTCTTCCATTCGCGCAGCAGACGCTTGGCTGTGCCGCAGAAATAGCCGAACTGATAGAAGCGGTCGCCCATCGCGTGAATCACGCCCTCAATGTCGATCGGAGGCAGGCGGTCCTCAATGTAGCTGCGGATCTCGTCTCGAAGCACATCTTCGGCCGGACGATGTCGCATTTCTGCCGCCGCATGCAGCGCGCGCAGCGCATTGGGCGAGAGGCCTCGCATGAGGCGCTGCATGACGGCATCGTCAAGCTCCTGCGGCAGCTGATCGGTGCGCATGACGGCCCCTCCGTCAGCGGCCGGCGCCGTCATGCGCCGCCCAGGCAGCGCCGAGCGCGCCGATGACGATCTGCGCTTCGATGATGCGGGCGACCGCATCGCAGAGCGGCTGCTCGCCGGCGCTGGCAATCGTGAAGATTTTGCCTTCCTCGTCGACCTGCACGCCGCCGTCGATCCAAGACGTGCGAACGGGCTCGAAGATCTTGGACTGCAGAATGGCGTCAAAGCCTCTCACGGCCTTGGCTGCTTCTCCGCGGTCGTGCACGAAGCACCGGCCGCCTTCCATGCGGCGCACCCACACGGAAATCGGCGTCTCGGCGCCCGGAAGGCGGAATGGCGTCGCCACTCGGTCGTCGCCCTTTTCGAGCAGCCCCGAAGGGCGCACCGTCAGAAAATGCTGAAGATCTTCAAACTGCATGATCGTTGCCTCTAATCCAATGCCCGCAAGTCATTGCGCGTGCCCGCCGAGGGGCGCTCCAGTGAAAAGATAAGCCCAGCGCTCCGCAAAGTCTGCCGCCTCCGGGCTTTCGCCGGCTGCGGCCGGACTGCCCGCCCGCAGGAGAAGCCGCGGCGCCAGCCGCTCGGCATCGCGCAGAAACGCTTCGGCCGCCGCCTCGATCACAGCTTCGTCGTCGTGAAGGCGCTCGGCGCCGCTGCCGGCGCCGAGCGCCTGCATCAAATGCGAGGCGAGCCCTGCCGGATGCCAGTCAGGATCCGTCTCAAAGTGAGGATTTCGGCCTGCAAAGGTGACGGCAAGCCAGTCGACGAGCTTCTGATTGGCCTCGGCAAGCTCATCCTCCGTCATGTCGCCCGCCGCCGCGGCGTCGATGCGCTTCAGGAGATTTCTCATCGCCTGCCGGAAAATGCTCGCCGCCACGTCGATCGCCGCGAGATTGGGGCCCCGGTCTGCGCGGGAGCCGAAGTCATGGCAGCCGCCTGCGCAGCGGCGCTGCGGTCCGCAAGATCTGCAGCCAGACATAAGTGCGTCCTCCTCGTCGTCAGGCGCGGGCAATCCCCGGCGCGTCGCCCATGAAGCGGACTGCCCAGACGGCGGCAAAGCCTTCGATGCGGTCCTTGAGCATCTGCGGCGTCAGCCGGTCGCCCTCTGCGATGCAGGCGCGGATCATCGTATAGAGCTCAGAGAGAAAAATGCGGCAGGCATGCACCATCATTGCACGGGGATTGGCGCGGTCGGCGCCCTCGGGAAGCTCCCGGAAGAGCGCCGGGATGTTCTCCTCCATCTCCTTCACCAGCGCAGGACCCGTTGCCGGGAGATCAGCGCGGATTCTGGCATGCTCGCCCATCAGCACCTGCGCGAGGCTTCTCACCGTCGCGTCGTCACGCTTCGCCGCATCTTCGGCGGAGAGCTTGCCGGCGCGGACTTCGCTCACATTTCGGATCACCGACCGGGCAATGCCGGCCAAAAAGCCTTCGAAGCTCGCGGCGTCGAGCACAGCAGCCTCGCCTTCAAGCGCAGCCTCCACCGCTGCATCATTCGGATGCATCCTTTCGTCTGTCGTCACTTTGTCATCTCTCCATGGTCCTCTGCAGGGGCGCCGAGCGCTTCAAGGGGGCTTTCCGCCGTGCGGCCGAGCAGCCAGTCCGCCCACGCGTCGCAGACGGCCGTCATCTCGTCGCCGGCCAGGAAGGCGCGCTGCTTCTCCGGACTGCCCGGGAAGGCGCCGGCCGCTTCGGCGAGCGCAAGCGCCTCCTCCAGAAAGCAGTGCACAGCGAGCACGATGAGCTCGGCATCGTCAGAGAAGATGCCGCGGTCTTCAGGCGTCATCTGCTCGAAGTACGGCGCGAGCCCAGGCCGCAGCCTGGCGCCAGCCTTCGCGAGATCCCAGCCCTCCGGCAGGTCGACGATGCCGTTCTCCCCGCGGAAGATGCCCGCGAGCCCGAAAATGATTCGCTCGGCCGCTTCGGCCGGAATGTCGGCGCCGCCCTTCGCGCTCGCAAGCAGATCGGATGCTGCGTAGCTGAGCAGCTCCGAAAGGGCGCCGGGCTCGGCAATGCTCGGGCGGACGGCAATCGAGCCGCCTGCGAGGTTGTTCTCGTTGTTGTTCGTCATGCGCTTGGCCGCTGTCTGAAGGCGGAGAGAACGGCAGCCGCCGAGCCCTCCGGCCTGTTGAGGGTGAAAATTTATTATGCCTGCCGCAGAGCACTCTGAAAAAGAAGCAGCGCAAAAAAAGGGCTTCCCCTCTCTCAAGGAAGCCCTTTTGCCGACGGCGCCTCAAGCGCAGAGGCGCCTCAGCTGGCGGCCCCTTCGGGCGCCGCCGCCATGTCGATCAGCCTGCCGAGGCAGGGCTCGAGCTGCACGCCTTCGCGCCAGTCGCTGCCGGCTCGGTACGTGAAGTCGATGACGTAGCTCGCAAAGTCCATCGCAAGCGCAGCCGACGCGGCGAGGCTGCGGCCGCGAAGCATCGCTCCCGTCATCACGCTCGTGAAGAGGTCGCCCGTGCCGCATGTCGAGAAGGGAATGCGCTTTGTCGTGCGCTCGACGTAGGCGCCCGACGCAGCGTCGAAGCTCGCCACCTTGATGAGGCCCTCGCCGGCCGGCACGCTCGTAATCACCGTCTGCTTGGCGCCGAGCGCCGCGAGCCCCTTGAAGAGGCGGCGCAGCTTGGCTTCGTCGGGCGCCTCGAGCTCGCCCTCAGCGGGCAGCGGCTCGTCAAGGAGCAGGCACGCTTCCGTGTAGTTCGGCGTAATGACCGTCGCGCAGGCGACGAGCTTTCGCATCTCCTCGACGAATGCCGGCTTGAAGACCGGGTAGAGCTTGCCGTCGTCGCCCATGGCAGGATCGACCACGATGAGCGAGCCCTCTCGGCCGAAGCGGCGCACAGCGTCGCAGACGACGGCCACCTGGCCGGCATCGGCGAGAAAGCCGCTGTAGATCGCATCGTAGGAATAGCCGAGGCTCTGCCACTTGTCCATGAAGGCTGTCATTCCCGGCGTAAAGTCGGTGAAGTGGTACGTGCCGTACGTGAGATTGTTCGAGAACCAAGCCGTCGGGAAGGGGCAGACCTGAATGCCCATCGCCGAAATCACCGGAATGGCAGCCGTGAGCGAGCAACGGCCGAAGGAGCAGAGATCGTGAACCGCAAGAACGCGAGGAGTCGTCATAGATAAAGCCGGCTGCGCGGCGCTGCCGCATCTTGGCGGCGCAAGCCGACGGCCGGAGGAGTAGAAAAAGGAAAAGCAGAAGAGTCTGCCATTGTATACAGCTAAGCGCAAAGACAGCGGCGCGACCGCGCACATAGCGCCAGCCTGCAGAATACTGAAAGAGCGGCGGCAAGGCCGCCTGCGCGCTCATCGCAGGCTCTGCCGAGGCATCAAGGATTGATCAGATAATCGAGCGCAATCGCCGCCTGGTAGCGCGCGCCTGCGAGAAGGCAGCGCTCGTCAAAGCGGAAAGCCGGATGGTGATTGGCGTACGGGCAGCCCTCTTCCGCCGTGCCGCCGCCAAGAATGACATAGACGGCCGGCGCCTTTTCGGCCATGAAGGAAAAGTCTTCCGACGCGAACATGCCGTGTCCCGTCGCCGTCAGGCCTTCGGGCTGAACCGCCTTGGCGACGCGCAGCGCCCGCTCGATCATCGCCGGGTCCTGTTCAATCGCGGGGCAGCCTTCGTGCCACGAGATGTCGGCATGCGCGCCATTGGCTTCGGCGATGCCGCGGGCAAGCGCTTCCGTGCGCTCGCGAACCTTGACGCGGTCATCGGCATTCTTCGTGCGGATGTTGACGCCGAGCTTGGCGCGCTGCGGGATGGCGTTGATCACGTCGCCGGCCTGGAAAATCGTGGGCGACACGACGGCGAAGCGGTCGGGGCTGATGCTGCGCGACACGATCGTCTGCAGCGCCATCACCACTTCCGCGCCGACCATGACAGGGTCGATGCCCTTCTGCGGCATGGAGCCGTGAGAGCCGCAGCCCTCGATGTCGATCCAGCAGCTGTCCGAAGCCGTCGAGGCCGCGCGGTCCGTACAGACGCGGATCATGCCGACAGGATCGTTCATGATGTGCAGACCGGAAATGGCGTCGACTCCATCCATCACGCCGAGGTCCACCAGTTCGCGGGCGCCGCCCGGCGCCTTTTCTTCTGCGGGCTGGAAGATGAGCTTCACGCTGCCCGAAAAGCTGCTGCGGCACTGCATGAGAATGGATGCGGCGCCAAGCTGGATGGCAATGTGCCCGTCATGCCCGCAGGCATGAGAAACGCCGGGATTCTCGGAAGCGAACGCAAACCCGGTAGCTTCAGGCACCGGCAGAGCGTCCATGTCGGCGCGCAGCGCGATCACGCGGTTCCCGCCGGACTCGGCCTGGCCCTGGCCTCTGATCCAGGCCACGCGGCTCGTCGGCGAGAGCGACTCCACCTCGTCAATGCCCATGGCGCGCAGCTCCGCCTCGACGTAGGCGGCAGTCTTGAATTCCTGCTCGCTCAGCTCCGGATGCTGATGCACATGGCGGCGCCACCGAATAAGGTTCGCTTCAAGCTCGGGCGGAACAGGCAGCTTATCAATGGAGAGCATGGATGGAGATCCTCGAAATGTGATGCAAGAAACGGCTTCAAGCTTGCGCCAAGCGCGCTCTCAAAGCCAGCAAAGCAGCTTCAAAGGTTAGCGGAAACGCACCGCAGCGACGTCCTCAATTCGCCTTAGGCGAATGACATTGCGAACGCAAGCCGCCGCCGCAGTCCGCCATCTGCCGGCCTCTCGCAGCGCACGCCGCGAAAAACCCCGCCATTCATGCCGTTTCCTCTTGATCAATCCATGCAGCCGCCTGCGCCAGCCGGCTGAAGGCCGCGCAATTCAATTAGTCGGCTATTGTCGCCAATTTGGCCTTTTTTGAGAAGAAATTTCGAAAAAAATCAATGAAATTCAATAACTAGCGAATTCACCGCAGATGATGCCTGCTGTCGCCAAAAGTCGGTCGATTGAGACGGCTCCGCGAGCTCAATGTCCGCTAGATTGCACTCCACGCTGCCGAGCAAATCTGCCGGAAGACGTCCTCAGCCCAATGCCGGAAAAAAGAGCTGGCAAACCCCATGCCGAGAAGGACGCGCCGAGCGCAGAAACACGCTCCCTGCCCTGTTTTTCTCTAGGAGATTCGCCATGCACATCCCTTTCAAAAAGCAGCTCTTCTGCGCCTTTGCCGCCGCCCTAGCCGCCGGCTCCGCGCTTGCCGACACGCTGACTGTCGCCACTGAAGGCACTTTCGCCCCCTTTGAGTTCTATGACTCGAAGAGCGGTCAGCTCGTCGGGTTCGAACTTGACCTTGCCAAGGCGATGGCGGCCAAACTCGGCAAGGAAGCCGTCATTGAACCCTACAAGTTCGACGCCATTCTTCCTGCCGTCATGACTGGCACCATCGACTTTGCCGCCGCAGGCTTTGCCGTCACGCCGGAACGCGCGCAAAAGGTCCTTTTCACAGAGCCCTTTTATCAGTCAGGACTGACCATCATCGTTCCAAAGGGCAATCCCGATGGCGTCAAGGACTACAGCGACCTCGAGGGAAAGCGCGTCTCCGTGCAGCTCGGCTCGATCAGCCACGACAAAGCCAAGACAATCAAGGGCGCCAAGATCACTGCCTTTGAAAGCAGCGCCGATGCGATCCTGAACCTCATCTCCGGCAATGCTGATGCCGTCATCAACGCCGCGCCAGCAACGGACTACATGCTCGTGCAGCGTCCTGCGCTCAAGAAGAAAGTTGTGCGTCTGGACATTCTCACAGACGGCACGCCGATGGCCATGGTGATTTCAAAGTCCAAGCCTGAGCTGCGCGACAGCCTCAACAAGGCGCTTAAAGAACTCAAAGCCGACGGCACCTACAGCAAGATTCACGAAAAGTGGTTCGGCCGTCCCGCTGAATAAGCCTGCTTGAAGCCCCTTCAGAGCAGTCTGCCTGCCGCGTGCGGCTCTGAAGGAGGCTCAGACAAAGCGCCGCAGCGCGCTCCCTCATTGGGAAGCCTCGCTGCGGCGCTTTTTTTTGCTCTGCGCCTCCCGCCGCCGTCGAGCGGAGCGGAAGGCGTATCGCTGCCTGGCGTCAGGCCGTAAAGTCCGCAGGAATCATCGCAACGAAGCGCCGATGATCGGCAATGCCGCGGATGTAGGTATCCGCGCGCAGGCCTGGGAAGGCGAACTGCGCCGCATCATGCATGCGGAAGACGAAGATCGCTTCGGCGCCCTCTGGCGTCTCTCGGCGCCGAATCTCCACAGGCTTTGCCGGCGCATTGACGGCGGGCTTGGACGTCGTGAAGCCGAGGCTCCAGCAGATCGTGTCGGCATCGATGCTCTCGAGCGGCAGATCCGCAGACGCCTTGACGGCGATGGAGACGAGCGCCGTCTCGTCGGAAACGGAAAGCTCTGCGGAGCTGATCGACGCCTCGACCCCGTTCAGATCCCGCAGCATGCGGCGGTAGATCTCCGCCGCCTCCTCCACCTTGCGGCAGGTGAATTCGCCCAAGAGTCGCTTCTGCGCCTCGCGGTCTGCGAGCGCGGCCGCCTGGCTGCGAACGGCCTCGGCCTCTGCGGCAAAGGAGGCTTCAAGCGCATCGCGTTCGCGGTGCACGCCCGCAAAGAGGCCGCGATTGAAGTTCACAAGCTCGCCAAGCACCGCATAGACCCAGTGCTGGCGGCTGAAGTCGAGCGAGAGGTTTTCAGGGCGCTCGCAGAACTGCTCGCGGTGCGCCGTCTCGACATCCATCCACTGGCAGCCCGCCGGAATCGCGCCCGCCATGGGGAACCACGGCGCGTAGACGCCGGTGTCCTGATAGCTCGCGCAGCGCCAAAGCACCGTGAAGAGCGGATCGTCCGCGATTTCCGCCACCCAGGACTCGCGCGTGTGGGAGCGGGAAATGTCTTCGGCCGACACGTGGAAGGCATCGGCGCGGCCGTCGCCGCGCTCGGCATAGGTCTTGGGGTTCGTAAGTCGCAGCACGCGCTTGACGTCTTCAACGCCCATCTTGTGCTTCGGGGCCATCAGCTCCGGATAGTGCAGCTCGTCGGCGCAGTAGACGCCCGCAATCTCCATCCAGCCGATGCGCATGCGGCAGCTCTTCGCGGGATCGCGGCGGTTCTCATCGTCCTGATAGGCGCGGGCGAAGTCGAAGTCGCTGCAGTCGCCGGGAATCTTCGGAATGTAGCGCCCCGTTCGAATGGCATAGTCGACGAGATCGTCGGAGGCGATGACGTTCTCCTTGTCCGAAAAGTCGACCGAGCGGATGGCAAGCATGTTCGAGATGAGCATCACGCGGTCGTCCGGCACGCGCTTGGCCACCATGCGGCGGCCTTTGACGACGTTGATGCACCACGCCTCGTTCTTGTCGGCGACGGTGTAGTTGCGCGCCGGGCTCCAGTAGCCGTAGTTCTCGATCAGCGACTTGGCGATCAGCACGGCTTCGCGGGCCGTATGAGCGCGCTCCGCCACGAGGCGGCGGAGCAGAAAGCCGATGCCGCCGTCGCGCAGATCTGCCTCTTCATCCGACAGATCCCCTGTAAAGGACGAACCGCCGCTGTTGGAGCACACGACGAGGCCCGCCTCGTTGAGGTAGGCCTGGTCGAATGACGAGCCGGGCGCAGGCTGAAGCAGATTCGACCAGTAGACGCCCAGCGTCTCGGGCGCCTGAGGCACGCGGGCGCGGCCGGGTTCGCCCTCAACAAATTCGTCCGGTGCATGCCGGCCGCCGGGACAAAAGAACTGCTGGTGCAGCACGCGGCCGCCCGAATCCTCGTTGTGGCCGACGATGACGCGGCCCGTAGTTGAGCAAAGCTTGCCGACTATGACGGTGGTGCACATGAAGGGGAGGCTCCCAAAAAACATGAAGACAGAGCCCCTCGCTCCGGCCGTTCCGCCATGCGGACGGTCTAAGAGAAGAGGCCGGCTCTGCATCATAGCGCGCCGGCCTCTCTCTGCCTGTCTACACGGCTTCGCCGTGCAGATGACTGTGCAGCTTCGGATCTGCGTCAAGCGGAATAAGGTTGAATTTTCCGTGGCGCACGCCGGGCTCGGCAATGACCGCTTCGGCAAAGCGCAGCACGTCCTTCATCGCGCCGCGCAGGAACACGGCCTCGAGGCAATCCTCTTCATCGATATGAACATGCATGACGGAAACGACGAGTCCTGCGTGCTCGTGCTGATGGGTCGTCATCCGCGCTGAAAGCTGCCGCTCATGATGGCTGAAGGTGTAGCTCACAACTGCCACGGCCTCGCCCTCGCCTTCAACCGCCGCCGCAGCCGCCTTTTCCTGACGGATGAGATCCCGGACCGCTTCAGAGCGGTTGCTCCCGCCCCGCTTCTTCAGAAGCGCATCGAGATCCTGCGCCACGTCGTCAGGGAGCGAAATAGTGATTCTTTTCATGACAAGGATAGCGGGCTTGATGAGCAAAACGATGCCGGCGGCAGGCCGATCGGACGGCTGAGCGCCGGCGCACTCTTATTTTACGGACGCCGCGGCAGACAAGGAAAAAAAAGAAAGAAAAAGGCGCCTTCGGCGCTGCCGCAAGACGGCAGGTCAAAGGCGCCCTGGATCTTGACCTGCCGGCCTGCGGATCTTCGCAGGCCGGAGATCTCGGATCAGCCTGCTAGCCGAAGAAGATCTGGTTGCAGACAAGCGTCACGACGAGGCCCACGATCATCGGCAGCCACGTGCGGCGCACGATCGCCATCGGCGAAACGCCGGCAGCGCCAGCCACGGCAATGATGACGCCGGCGACCGGGCTCATGGCGCGAAGCATGCCGGATGCAAACTGCATCGGCGTCACAAGCGCTTCGACCGACGCGCCGAGGCTCGAGGCCACGTCAGGCGCAAGCGCGGCGAAGGACGAGTAGGCGCCCACGCCGGAGCCCGTGAGGAAAGTCACAAGCGAGACGATCGCCGTCAGCACCACGGTCATGATGCCCATGCCGGCGCCGACGCCCTGAGCCGAATTGATGAGGAGATCGATGAGGCCGCTCGTCTTGAGGCCGGTGGCGAAGAACTCCGCGCAGATGATGAGCGCCACGATGCCGGCGAACATCTTGCCCATGCTTTGGAAGATCGCCATGGCGTCCTTGAAGACCTTCTTCACGTCGCGGTAGCGGATGAGCTCGATGATGACCACAAGCGCCCAGACGAGGAAGAGAGCTGCCACCGTGTCGAGCTTGATCGACGAAACGACGAGCTTGGAGAAGATGATGAGGAGCGCAATCGGGAGCACCGGGAAGACGGCATACCACTTGGGCACCTCAGGCGCATCGGACGCCTTGACCTGAGCGGCTTCTGCGTAGACGTCGTCGGCCTTGCGGTCGTAGTGGCGCTGCACGAAGTAGTGGGCGATGCCGGCGGCGATGAGCGTCGGAACGGCAAGCGGCAGCTGATACTGCACGAGATAGATGATCGGGTCGATCCCGGCGACTTTGGCCGCGAGGTTGGCCGTGCCGGCCGTCGGTGCAAAAGTCATGCCGGCCGACGTGCCGATGACAGCCGCGGCGGCTGCAGGAGAAACGCCCACGCCCGTAAGAATCGGGTAGAGCGCCACGAGGAGCAGCATTGCGAGGCCGCCCGCAGAAGGAATGACGGTGACGAGCACCTGTCCGATGATGTAGCCGCCGACGAGGACGAGA
Source organism: uncultured Sutterella sp. (assembly GCA_905202595.1). Taxonomy (GTDB): domain Bacteria; phylum Pseudomonadota; class Gammaproteobacteria; order Burkholderiales; family Burkholderiaceae_F; genus Sutterella. Next base: position 27,167 of record CAJKSP010000003.1, on the reverse strand, counting down.
TAAGGCGCATGCAGCATCGAAAGCGGCTTCACCGCGACGTTCACGAGCGCGCGCGCCGCACCGATGCGATCCATATAGGCTGCGAAGCCGCCGGCCGTCATGATGATGAAGCCGATGCCGCTCGACTGCTTCGTCGCAATGCTCTTCAGGGTTGAGAAGATGTCGAAGAGCCAGAAGCCCGACGTCTTCACGCCTTTAGGCAGAAAGCTCGCGTCGCTCAAGAGCGCCGCGCAGACGAGCAGCACCAGACCGGCGAAGAAAAGGACCATGTGGGTCGAGTACCGCTTGATGAGCGCCCAGCCCGCGGCCACCGTCACGACGACGGCAATCCAAGGTAGCAGTGCAGACATGAAACATGCCTCCTTTAGGGAGATGAAAAATAGAGAGCAGCCTGCCGCCGGACGAGCGCAGGGCTTCGGCATGCCGGCGCCCCGCCTGTCCTGACGGCAGCGTCAGGCGTCAGGCTTCCAGCCACGCCGAAAAGTCTTTTTCAAGCGCTGCGAGCGAATCGTCGATTTGTACGCGAAGCGCCTGCGAACGGCCTCTGAAGACCGAAAGCGCCTCGCGGTCTTCGCGGATCATGGCGTCGACCTCGGCAGGCGCGGCGCTGCCGGCCGTGCGGCGAGACTCGACGATCTTCTTCGGATCGAGCGCATCGCGGAATTCAGCTTCCGACATCGGCAGCTCGGGCGATGCCTCGGGGAACTCCTCCTCAATCTCCTCGCGGTAGATGCGCTGCATCTCCGAATACGGGAAGTCGAGGGGCAGCACGCCGTTCGCACGGGCCCAGGACACCATGCGGCTCGCCATGTGATGGCCGATGCGGAACGGAATGCCGTGGTCGCGCATGAGGCGGTCGGCGATTTCCTGCGAGGCCGTCCAGTCGCTGTTGAGCTCTTCGAGCGCGCGCTCGGGATTGATGCGAAGCGCGCCGAGCACCTTCAGAAGGCGCTCCATGAGCGAGCGGCCGGCCGCCGCCATGCGGCCGTTCTTCGCCGAGCTCTTGCCGTCGACCATGCCGGGCACGACGTTGTGCGCGCGCAGGAAGACAGCCGTCATCTCGGAAATGGCTTCCGACGCATCGGCGCGGCAGTTGTTCATGAGACCGGGGTTGCGCTTCTGCGGCATGGCAGAAGAGACGTACGTGTTGTCGCCGCCCTCGGCCAGAATGATCCAAGGCCGCGGCTGCGCGTACTGCACCATGATGTCGTCGATGAGCGAGCCCGCCTGCAGCGCAGCGGCGCCGATGACGGACGCGAGCTCGATCGGCATGTCCACGGGCGCGAGGCACGTGCAGTCGAAGGCGTTGCGGCGGGGCCGGTCGAAGCCGAGCGCTTCCGCCATGCCGCTGCGGTCGAGCGGCCAGCCGGTGCCGTTGAGCACCGTGGCGCCCATGCTGCATTCGTTAAGCCGCGCGAAGAACTGATCGAGACGCTCGCGGCAGCGCAGAAACGACGCCGCAAAGCCGAGGAGATAATGCGCATAGCTGTTGGGCTGCGCGGCAACGCCGTTCGTATAGTTGGGCACCATCGTGCCGCGATGAGCCTCGGCGAGCGCGAGGATCTTCTCAATCACGGCATCGAAGGCATCGGCAAAGGCCAGCGCATCGTCGCGCACCATCGCGATGCGCATCGTCGAGAGAATGTCCTGGCTCGAGCGGCCCGCATGGATGAGCGTCACCTCGGGGCTCGTTGCCGCAATGAGCATCGGCTCGTAGGCGATGTACTTCTTCACCCGCTTGGCAGGATCGGCCGCCGCTTCAGCCTCCACCTGAGCGATGCCGCGAGCGGCCAGCCGAGCCGTTTTGGCGTCGAGCAGACCGCTGCGGCTGTTGACGACCACAGTCGCCTTGTTGATTTCAGAAATCCAAAAGAATTCGTCTCGCTTCACTTTCGACGGCTCCTCGCACCTGCTGTTGGGATCGGCGGATGCAGGCCGCAAGAAAGGGCCGCATCCGAACGCCCGTCAGTGTCTGCCGCGCCGAAAGCGACGCACAATAGTGTTCTGCGCAAATCTCTTTTGCAATCTGCGCAATTTGAACCGATTTGCCCGATCCAAGCGGCTTTTGAGGCGGGATCCTTGTTTACCCTACTCCCACGGGGGATTCACTCACATTTCCGCACGCCGGCAAAATGAAGCGCCCGGCAAAGCAGGCGCCCTTCCCTGCCGCTCGCCGTGCCAGAGGAGTCCAGACATGCCTAAAACCGACGACCTGACAAGCTGGCGCTACTTCGTCGCCTTCGCCAAAGCGGGAACGCTTGTCGCCGCGGCGAAGTCGTTCGACGTCGAGCCCTCGAACATCTCGCGCGCCATTCAGGCGCTCGAGAAAACGCTCGGCTGCGAGCTCATACAGCATTCGGTGCGCCCGCTGCGCCTGACGGCCGCGGGAAAGACGGCGCTGAAGCGCATGGAGACCATTCTGCGCGCGCATGATTCGCTCATCGACTCGCTCATGAACGACAACCGCACGCTGGAAGGCAACATCCGCCTCTCTTCAGCGCCAGGCTTCGCCTCGCGGCGCCTCACGCCGATCCTGCAGAAGTTTCGAGACGCGCATCCAGGCATCACCGTGGAAATTCTCGGCGGCCTGCAGGAAGCCGACGTCGTCAAGGGCCTCTGCGACATTGCAACGCTCACCGGAGAGCCAACCATGCCGGGCCTCGTCTACATGAGCCGAGGCCGCAACGTGTACCTCCCCGTCGCAAGCCCCGACTACATCCGGCGCCACGGCATGCCCGTGCTGCCCGAGCAGCTTCGTGCGCATACGGGCTACGTCTACACGGGACCTGTCCGCCCCGAAACGAAAGCGCTCGTGCGCTGCGGCCGCACGGAGCCCGTCGTCTACGGAACGGCCATCCGATCGACGGACGTACTCGCCGTGCGCCAGGCGGTGCTTGACGGCATGGGCATCGCCGTCGACCTGCCGCTCGTGCAGATCTGCGAGGATCTCGCCGCAGGGCGGCTCGTGCCGATTCTTCCCGGCTGGTTCCGGCCGCCCATCGAGTGCTTCAACGTCACCACGCGCGCCGCGTGGCACATGAAGCGCGTGCGGCTCTTCTTCGAATGGTATTCGCGCGAGCTTCAAGCGCTGTTTGCCGGCTGGGAGGAAGCGGCTTCGCGCATCGTCGGCCTGCCACCTGACGAGGGTCGCATCGACCGCGCAAAGATCTTTCGTACTTGAAGCGCTCCCGCCTTCAAATGCAGTTTGCGCAAACAAGCTTTGCGAAGGCCTGTGTTTTCATACTTCCGCATGCTTTCTATCGTGAATGCGTTCTCAGCCGACCAGCCGCAAGCGCCCGAAGTGCACGCCTGCGGCGCTGCATTCAAAAGGAGAATCATTCATGACCCAAAAAACCGCCTGGGCCGCTGCAGCATGCGCCCTTTTTGCCGCTGCCGGCGCATCGAGCGCAGCAGATGTTGAAATGTACGGACTCGTCGACATCGGCGGCAAATTCGCCAGAGAAACCGGTTCGGACAGCACGTTTGCCATGCAGAGCGGCCAGATCGCCGGTTCGCGCTTCGGTCTTCGCGCAGAAGAAGAGATTTCTTCCGACCTCTCCGTCTACATCAATCTCGAAAACGGCTTCGACGCCGATACAGGCGAACTGGCAGACGATACCCGCCTCTTCAACCGCAATGCCGTTCTCGGCCTCAAAACCAAGATCGGCACATTCGAGCTCGGCCGCACGGGCGCACTCGCCGCCGGCGTGACGGGCGGCATCTTTGCGGGCAAAGTGTCTCCCTTCGGCATTACGTGGCAGGAAGCGCAGAGCAGCCAGATTCTTTCCGGCGCAACCAGCACGCGCCTCGACAATCAGATTCGCTATGAATCTCCGGATCTTGCCGGCTGGCGCATTTACGCGCAGGCTTCGAACGGCATCTCCGGCGACGACGGCGTCGCGAGCTCGCAGAAGGACCGCTATGCCGCACTCGGCGCCGTCTACAAGCAGGGGCCGCTGATGATCGTGGCGCTGGCCGACCGGATGTTCACGAAGAACGGCAGCTCCACCTCCTACAATCTCGACGACTACTCCACGTACAGCCTCGGCGGCACGTACGACTTCGGCCCTGTGAAGCTCTTTGCAGCCTACCAGTTCGGCGACGGCGTCAAGGCCGTCGGCAAAATCGACGATCTTGAGAGCCTCGAACTGGAGAAACAGACCGTGAAGCCGATGGGCTTTGACACGAACGCCGTCCTGCTCGGCGCCAACATTGACCTCTGGGGCGGCACGCTCAAGCTCGCTACGGGCTATGCCACCGGCGAGGGCGACTACATCGTCGAAGAGAAGGGCAAGCCTTCGAAGACCGGCCGCCTTGAAGCCGACGGCTACCAGTTTGCCGTAGGCTATCTCTACCCGCTCTCCAAGCGCACCGACCTCTATGCCGGCGCCGCCTACGTCCACATGAAGAACGACGCTACGCCCGCGGACGAAGCCGAATCGAGCGAAACCGCCCATCGCCGCGGCGTGATCTTCGGCATGCGGCATCGCTTCTGATCGGCAGACATTGATCACGCATGCCGCTTTTCAATGCGGCATGCGATTCGAAAACACGCTGAATGCAGAATGCCATCTTCTGCACCTGCCTCTTCGTCAAAGGAAGAAAACTATGACCCTCCGTGCAACTCTGGCTGCCGCCGCTGCGGCGGCCCTGGCCGCCTTTGCCGCTGCCGGCCCGGCAGCCGCGCTTGAAGGGAGCGTGCGCCCCGAAGTGACGGCGCCGCTTGAAAAGACCCCGCATGTCGCGCTTCTCATCGGCAACAGCTACAGCTTCTACAACTGCGGCGTGCACACGTACCTTCGAGGCTTCATGAAAGCCGGCACGCCGAAGGAAAGCATGAAGACGCGGCTCCTCACAATCAGTTCCGGCGCGCTTTCTTATCATGATGTTGGCTTTTATCTGAATCCCCATGAACAGGATCCGTACGCCGAGGTGAAGGACGGCAAGCTCTTACATCCGATGTTCGACATCGTGCTACTACAAGACAATTCAGCCGCAGCCACCTCAAAAAAGCGCCTTCCCTACTTCGAAAAGTATGCGCTTGCTCACGCTGAAACGATCCGCCAGGCGGGCAGCACGCCGCTCCTCATCATGACGTGGCCAAAGAAGGACAAGCCGAACGACATTCGGCAGATCGCCGACGAGACGGTGCGCATCGGCAATGAAGCCAAAATGCGCGTCGTGCCCGTAGGCCTCGCCTTCATGGAGGCCATCAAGGCACGTCCGGAGCTCGAAATGTACATGCCCGACAAGAGCCACCCTTCGGCAGCAGGCTCCTATCTCTACGGGGCGGTGCTCTATGCGACGCTCTTTCACCGCTCGCCCGAGCCGATCCGCTATCTCGGCGAATGCGAAAAGCCGCTTCCGGAAGAAACGGCAGCTTTTCTGCGAGGCATTGCCTGGCAGACCGTGAAGGCATTTTTCGACTGGAAATAAGAAGAACACGCGTCAGGGCGCGCATGCGCGCCCTGACCGAAGAGGCACGGCAGACGAGCGGCCATGATTTCCTCTCGTGATCGGAGCCCCGAGAGAGAATCCGCGCTTGTATGAAGAAAATTAATTTCGTATGATTTCCCCGCGCACTTGGCAGCAGGACTGCCGAAGCGCAGAATAGGCGCCTCCTGCGCGAGCGCAGGAAAAGCGGCGGACGTCGCCGCTTGCCTGCAGCCTCGAGCACAGGCGCCGACAGCGACTTACGATTCTTCAGGCGCCTCTTGCCCGCGCCAGCCCTTTGCCACAAGATGCTCCAGCCTGCCCGACGATTCTCCCGCACCCTGCATTCCCGCCGCTTCGCCGCTGCCGCCGCTGCGCTTGCCGCAGCGCTCCTGCTTGCCGGCTGCTCCGAGAGCGGCTCGTCCGACGCCGCCTCCGGTCCTCGAACGACGCTCGAATATGCGAGCATGAAGGATATCCGCGACATCAACCCGCATCTCTACCTTGGGGAAATGGCCGCGCAGGCCATGGTTTTCGAGCCGCTCGTCGCCAACACGCCTGAAGGCGTGAAGCCCCTGCTCGCTGAACGCTGGGACATTTCGCCCGACGGCCGCACCTATACCTTTCATCTCCGCAAAGACGTGCGCTACAGCGACGGCGAGCCCTTCACCGCCGCAAGCGTCAAAGCCAACATCGACGCCATCCTGGAGAATCGCGTCCGCCATGCATGGATCGAGCTCGTCAATCAGATTGAATCGAATGAGGCGGTGGACGAACATACCTGGCGCCTCGTGCTGAAGCAGCCCTACTTCCCGACGCTGATCGAGCTTGGCGTCACTCGGCCTTTCCGCTTCATCTCGCCCAAGTGCATGAAGGACGGCCATACGAAGGACGGCGTGACGTGCCTCGCCGGCACGGGCCCCTGGCGCCTTGCTGAGCACAAGCGCAATCAGTATGCGGTCTTTGAAGCCAACTCCGGATACTGGGGCGAGCGCCCGAAGCTTGAACGGGTGCGCTGGCGCGTGATGCCTGACCCGCAGACGATGCTGATGGCGCTTGAAAAGGGAGAAATCGATCTCGTCTTCGGCGCAGACGGCGACCAGCTCACGACCGACGCCATTTCGAAGCTTCAGGAGGAAAAGCGCCTCGCCGTCGAGCTGAGCAGCCCGATTGCGAGCCGTGCCGTGCTCCTCAACACAGCCCGTCCCGTCACCGGCGATCCGGCCGTTCGAGAAGCCATTCAGCGCGCCATCAACCGCGACGCCATTGTGAAGGGCATTCTGAACAACATCGAGATCCCGGCTGACACGCTCTTTGCAAAGAACGTGCCCTACTGCGGCGTCGATCTGCCGTCCCGTCCCTACGATCCGACAGCAGCCTCGAAGCTTCTGGACGAAGCCGGCTGGACGCTCGGCTCCAACGGCGTGCGCGTGAAGAACGGCGTGCGATGCGAGGCTGTGTTCTCCTTCAATTCGCAGAATGCGCAGGAGCGCACTATCGCCGAAGCCATTCAGGCCGATCTCGCCCGCATCGGCATCGCTGTCGCGCTGCAGGGTGAAGAAAAGCAGACTTTTCTAGACCGGCAGCGTTCGGGCAACTTTGACCTCCAGTACGCCCTTTCCTGGGGCGCGCCCTATGACCCGCAGAGCTACTTCTCTTCGTGGCGCACGCCGGCGCACGGCGACTTCCAGGCGCAGTCCGGCCTCTCCGAGAAGGCGCGCATCGACGAGGAAATCGGGCGCTTCCTTGTCGAGCCCGACGAAGCAAAGCGGCAGGCGCTTGCAGCCGACATCCTGCAGACGGTCCACCGCGCAGCGGTCTATTTCCCGCTCTCCTACTCGCGCACGAAGGCTGTACATTCGATGGCGCTGCAAAACGTCGGCTTTGCCGTCTCGCAGTACGAAATTCCCTTTGAAGCGATGCAATTCAGCTCGCCGAATGCGCCTGCAGGCAACGCCGCAGGACGCTGACGCGGCATGCCTGGCTTCATTCTTCGACGGCTTGCGCTCCTGATCCCGATTCTGCTCGGGATCTCGTTCGTTTCGTTTGCACTCTCTGCGCTCTCGCCCACCGACCCGGCCGTCGCAGCCATCCGCATCAATGCCATGGTGCCCACCCCCGAACTCGTCGCGCTCACGCGCCATGAGCTCGGGCTTGATGCACCCTTTCTCGAGCGCTACGGGCACTGGCTTTTGGATGCACTTTCCGGCAGCCTTGGCAAAAGCTGGGTAACGGGCGAATCCGTCCTCAGCCTTCTCGCCGATGCGCTCCCGGCAACGGCCGCGCTGGCGCTTGCCGCGCTCGCCGCGATTCTCGCGCTCAGCCTGGCGGCCGGCACGGCGAGCGCTCGTGCGGAAAATTCGCACCTGGACGCCGCCATCCGCGGATTCATCTTCCTTGCCTCCTCCATGCCGAGCTTCTGGGCGGCGCTCCTTCTCATCTGGGCCTTTGCCGTGAAACTCAACCTGGTGCCGACGAGCGGCATGGATTCGCCTGCCTCGATTGTCCTGCCCGCGGCAACGCTGTCCCTCGCCTACATCGGCACCTACATGCGCCTCATACGAAGCGAAATGCTCCGCGCCGCCCACGAAGACTGGGTGCTCTTCGCGAGAGGCCGCGGGCTCTCCGAAGCCCGGATCACGCTGCATCTCATCCGCAACTCGCTTCGCGGCGCCGCAGCGGCGCTCGGCATGTCTATCCCAAAGCTCATGGCCGGCGCTTTTGTCGTTGAAACGATCTTCGCCTGGCCGGGCATCGGACGGCTCTGCGTCGAGGCCGTCTTCAACCGGGACCTTCCCATCGTGCAGGCCTACGTCCTGCTGATGGGAACGCTCTTCGTCGTCTTCAATCTCGCAAGCGACATCGCCGTTATGCTGATGGATCCGCGCGAACGGCGGGGAACTGTCTGATGAAAGGTCAAGCGCATCCGCACCGCGGCGCAGGCTGCTTTCTGAAGCACCTCTTTCGTACGCGCGCCGCACGGCTTTCGGCGGGCTTTCTGCTGATCGCCCTTTTGGCCGGCGTCCTTGCGCCGATTCTTCCGCTCGCAGATCCGGCAGCCGCCGATCTGGCCCACAAGTTTGCTTCCCCGTCGGCCGAACACTGGCTCGGCACCGACGTCCTGGGACGCGATCTCCTTTCCCGCATCGTCTGGGGCGTCCGCACGAGCCTCTTCGCCTCGCTTGCCGCCGCTGCAGCCACAGCGCTTTTCGGTGCGCTCTACGGCGGGATCTGCGCCGCCGCCGGACCGAAGACCGATGAAGCGCTTATGCGCTTCTGCGACCTGTGGATGTCCTTCCCGAGCGAAGTGATGATTCTGGCCGTCGTGGGCATGCTCGGACCTGGACTCGAAAATGTCATCCTCGGCTGCTTCGTCGCCAAATGGCCTTGGTACGCCAGAATGATCCGATCGATCGCCAAGCGCTTGGCCGCCGCAGGCTTCGTTTCGTTTTCGCGCGTCGCCGGCGCCGATGCCGGCTGGATTCTCTGGCGCCATCTGCTCCCGAACACGGCAGGCGACTTCTTTGTGCTCGCGACCATCGACACCGGGAGCTTCCTCCTCATGATCTCGTCGCTCTCGTTCCTCGGCCTCGGCGTGTCGCCCCCGGCTGCCGAATGGGGCATGATGCTCGCTGATGCCAAGAACGTGATGACGCTCTATCCCTGGCAGATGCTGCCGCCGGGACTTGCCATTCTCGGCGCCGTCGTTTCGCTTCACTTTCTGGGCGATGCGCTCGCCGATGCCTTTGATCCGCAGCGCGCCAACCGCGGACGGGGAAGAACGCCATGACCGAAGCCGCCGCTCTTGAAGTCCGAGGCCTGCGGGTCATGCCCCGCGGAGCGGAGTCGCATCTCATTTTGCGTGGAATCGACTTCGACGTTCGACGTGGAGAGTGCCTCGCCGTCATTGGAGAATCCGGCGCAGGCAAGTCCACTGCACTCAAAGCCGTGTGCGGCCTCCTGCCGCCCTGCCTGCGCGCAGAAGGCGAAGTGCGGCTCCACGGAGAAGAAGTCCTGCGCCTCGGCTACCGCCGCCGCGACCGCGGCCGCCGGCTCCTTTATCTGAGCCAGCAGCCGATGACGGCCTTCGACCCGCTGATGCGCCTCGGACGGCAGCTCGAAGAGACGCTGCTCGTTCAGCGGCCGGAGCTGTCGCGCCGGGAAGCTCGGGCCTGCATTTCCGAAGCGCTTGCCGCGCTGCGCTTTGCCGACCCTGAGGCAGCGCTCGAGCGCTATCCCTGCGAGCTTTCGGGCGGCATGCTGCAGCGGGCGATGACCGCCGCCGCGCTGCTGCTTCGCCCCGAAATCGTCGTCGCCGACGAACCGACGAGCGCGCTCGACGTGCTCTCCATCAGCGAAATCCGCCGCTCGCTTCTGCGCATCCGAAAGGAAACGGCCGCTTCGCTTGTGATCGTGACGCACGATCTCGGCTTTGCGCAGTCGCTTGCCGACCGCTTCATCGTCATGAAGGCAGGAGAGATCGTTGAAGCCGGCGGCGCAGACGTGCTGTCGAACCCGAAGACGCCCTACGTGCAGCACCTCTGCAGCATGCGCCGCCGCATGGATGAAGCGCTTAAGCAGTCGCTCGAGCCCAACGCGTCTGATGCCGCATCAGCGGCAGCAGACAATGACAAGCCCGTCCCGCCGCTTCTCGCCGCTCAAGGGCTCGTCAAGCGCTACGCCGCACCGCGCCGGCGCCTTTTCGAAGCGAAGCGTTTCAGCACTGTTCTTGAAGGCGCCCAGCTCACGCTTGCACGCGGCGAAGCGGTGGGCCTTGTCGGCCCGTCAGGCGCAGGGAAAAGCACGCTTGCCCGTCTGCTTCTCGGACTCGAAGCGCCCGATTCCGGCTCCATTCTCATGGATGGGGAGCCCCTCCTGCGCTGGCGCGAGGCTCATCCCGGCGCGATGAGCCTCATCTCGCAGAATTACGCGCAGTCGGCCGATCCCGCATGGACGGTCGACGAAATCGTGGCAGAGCCGATCCGGCTTGCGATGAAGCATGCCGCCGCGTCGCCTCGGGAGCGCGCTACGCTCGCACAAAGGCTCACGCGCCAGTCGCTCGCTGCTGCGCTTGCGGCCGTCGGCCTTCCTGAAGCCATGCTGGCGCGCCGCCCGCATGAGCTCTCCGGCGGCGAGCTGCAGCGCGTCTGCATTGCCAGAGCGCTCGCCGCCTCTCCGCAGCTAATCGTCTTCGATGAGGCGCTCAGCTCTCTCGACGCTTCCGTGCAGGGAGAAATCATCGAGCTGTTGCAGCGCATGCCGAAGACCAAAGCGGCATGGCTCTTCATTTCACATGATCTGCGCGCCGTCGCTTCGCTTTGCTCGCGCGTGCTCTTCCTCTCGGAAGGCCGCATCGTGGAATCGGCCGACGCCAAGCGCTTGGGCAGCGTCAAGACGCCGCAGGCCCGCGCGCTCGTCGAAGCGGCCTCAAGCTTTTAAGGCGCAAAAAGAACCCGCAGCCGCTCGCGGAATCAAAGGCGGAGAATGGAGCGGCGGCGGGCTGGAAGCAGCGGCGGGCAAGCGCCTGCGCGAGCTGCACGGCGACGCCGGGCCAGGAGGCTGCGCCGGCGTCCGGCGCTCATTGAAATGAAAGCGCAGGGCTTTTCTGCCGCTGTGCCTTCATCGTAGGCTCTGCCGACGATGAAAGCGGCAGGTCTTCGGCTTGAATTCGAGCGCTTCAGGCTTATTTGGGAAAAGATTGCCCGCAGACAAATGCAGCAGAAATCTCAGTTGAATGCAGAAAATGCAAGGACTTATGCTTAAAAATTGCTTCTTGCAATTTCATAGCGGTTCAAGCTCTTTTGACGAAGAATAGTCAGCCGTTGACGTCGTTTTCAAGCATTTTTGCTTTGCGGCGTCGCCGGCCGGCCCCCGTCTGAAGCTGCAGTTTCTTCCGCCAGCTCCATGCGGCAGAGGGCCGCTACCGCATGTCCGATGCAAGGCGGATGAGACTCACGCAGCCTTATCCGCGGCTTCAGCCTTCAGAAGATCGAGCATGTCCCAAGCGCTCTCAAAGCGCACCGATGCTTCAGCATCCAGCGCCGCGCGGAGCTCCGGCGAATTGGAATGCGCCTCCGTCATGACGGCGGCATCAATTCCGGCGGCGCGGGCGCCTTGAATGCCGGGCAGCGCATCATCGACGACGAGGCAGTCCTTCGCCGAAAGATCCAGCGCCGCCAGCGCCTTTTCAAAAGCTTCGGGATCGGGCTTCACGCGCTCGACGTCGTCGCGCGTAATGATGGCCTCGAAAAGCTCGCGCATGGGCGCTGCCCGGCGCATGCCTTCGTTGAGATCGGCGTAGACGTTGATATTGCGCCGACGGGTCGTCGTGGCAATGGCGAGCCGAAGCCCCGCAGCTCTGAGCGCATGAAGGAGTTCAGGCACGCCCGGACGCCAATTCACGCGCGTCCGGAGAAACTCTGCGGCGATCTCGTAGCGCTGCCGGTGAATGTCCTCCCGCGTGCCCGGCATGCCGTACATGGCCTTCAGATCCGCGCAGTACTTGAAGTACGCTTCCGACCCTTCGCCGTAGCGCTTCATCATGGCGGCGCGAAGAGCATAGGCCTGCTCTTCGGTTACGTCGACGGCATCGCGGGAGAGTCGCTTGATGAGCGCCTGATCCACCTGGCTCCAGATGCCGAGAGAGTCAATGAGAGTGCCGTCGAGATCAAAAATGATGGCTTTGCGGTCGAGAATCATATAAAAACAGAATGAAGCGCTCTAAGCAGCAAGAATCAGCGGAAAGTCGGCGCTGGCTTTGAACATAGCGAGACGCGCCGGCTTTGGCATTTTAGCGGCCGCTCGGCGCCGCCTCCGCTAAGGCAAAGCGGGCCGCCGCCGCTCCGGCCCGCCGCCCGAAGACGAAGCAGTCCGTGAGGCCGTTGCCGCCGAGGCGAAAGCGTCCGTGCACGCCGCCCGTCGTCTCCCCTGCCGCAAAAAGTCCGGGAATGACGCGTTCGGCGGGCCGTCCCGCCTCATCAGCCTGACGCACTTCGCATTCTGTAGTGATGGCAATGCCACCGCAGGTGTAGTGCACGTCAAAACGCTCGCGCCCAAAGTAGAAGGGCGGCGTCTCGATGCGCTGCGTGAATCGCGTGCGCCCGAATCTCGGATCGACGCCCGATGAAGCCGCCTCGTTGTAGGTCTTCATGGTGCTTCTGAGCACGCGCTCGGAAACCTTCATTTCCCGCGCCAGATCGGAAAGCGTCGCAGCGCTCTTCACTGTTCCCTGCTGCACCTTGGCCGCAAAGGTCGATCCTTTTCGGCTTCGCGAATCCGTCACCACCCAGAAGCTCGCCTCCCCCACGGCCGTCAAGTCGCGCAGAATGCCCTCCCAGTTCTGCGTTTCATTGGTAAAGCGCACGCCGGCGCTCGTGAGAAAGATCTCCGCTCCTGGATAGTCGAGCACGCGGCCGCCCCAAAAAGGTATGGCCACCACGGCGTCCATCTCGCGCAGCGCAGCGCCCACGGCTTCCGCCATGCGAATGCCGTCACCCGTTGCGGGATCCTCATCTGGGAATCCCACCGAATAAGTTGTGCCGAAGAAGCTTCCGAGCCCTGGCGCCCAGCGGCTTCGCATCTCTAGGCTCGCGCCGAATCCGCCGGTAGCGATCACCACCGACTTTGCGCGCCAGCAGTGCATGATGCCCGCCGCATCCGACGCCCAGACGCCGGCTGCGCGGCCCTCCGACATATCGATCTTTTCGGCGCGCATGCGGAAGAAGAGCTCGGCGCCGAGCGCGCGGGCCCGCGCCAGCAGACGATCAACGTAAGTGATGCCGCTGCGATGAAGAATCGTGCTGTGCGCGCGAGGGAAGGCGCCGCCGTAGGCTTCAAAAAGCATCGCGTCGAAAGACACGCCCAGACTCTTCATCCAGGAGAGCATGCCCTCGCTCTCTTCAACGAGCACGCGAACGAGCGCCGGATCCGCTGCGCGGCCGCCGCCGTTAAAGGTGTCGTCGAAGTACTTCTCAAGCGTATCGACGCGCCCCATCCGCAGCTGTCCAATCGGATCATAGGCATTGAGCGACCCGGAGCTTGCGGTCGTATGCCCGCCAACCAGCGACGTCTTTTCAAGGAGCGCAACGCGCTTGGCGCCGGCCTCAAGCGCAGTTATCGCCGCAGCCAATCCGGCGCCGCCAGAACCGATGACGATGACATCCCAGCGCTGCGCCCAACCAGATGCCTGCGGCGAAAAAGCCGCTGCGGTCGAAGCCGCCGCAGGCGCCGCCCAGGAAGCCAGGCCTGCCGCTCCCCATCCCAAAAGCGCTCGGCGCGAAGTCATCTTCCCGCCTCTTCAGCCAGTAGTCCGGCTCGCTCAAGGGCCTTAGCAATGGCGACGGCGCTCTTGAGGCCGAGCTTTCGCGTAACGTTGCCGCGATGCATCTTCACAGTTGGCAGCGTAATGCCGAGCCGATCGGCGATCTGCTTGTTGAGTAGCCCCTGAGCCACAAGCTGCGCCACTTGAAGCTCGCGCTCCGTCAGCGTTTTCGTGAGCTCCATGATGCGGCTCTCCTCGCCGGCCGCCTTTGCATCCGCCAGGCTCTTCTCTACGGCCTTCCTCACGGCGGCGATGAGCACCTCCGGATCAGCGGGCTTGACGAGGAAGTCCATGGCTCCTCGGTGCACGGCTTGCATGGCCATCGGAATGTCCCCGTGCGCAGAAAGAAAAATGATGGGCGCCGAATCGCCGCGCTCGACAAGCGCCTCCTGCAGCTCGAGTCCCGTCATGCCGGGCATGCGCTGATCGAGCAGAATGCAGCCCGGCCGCAGCGGGTCATCCTCCGAGAGAAAGAGGGCTGCCGATTCATATGTGCGGACGTCAAAGCCCGCCATTCGAATCAGAAATGCGGCGCTTCTCAGCAGCTCACGATCGTCATCAACGATGCGCACGAGAGGCGCGGGCGCGGCGTCAGCCGCTTCATGCGAAGTCGTCATCATTGTTTCTCCTTTCGTTTCGGCTCATCGGCGCTCTTCTCGCCGCCGCTCTGCGCCGGCTCGGCCGAGAGCGCCTCGATTTCCACCTCGGCGCAGATGCCCTCAGTCGGGAGCCGATAGAAGCGAAGCGCGCCGCCATGGCGGTCTGCGATGCCTCTGCAGATTGAGAGGCCGATGCCGAGCCCCTCCTGCTTCACGCTTTCACCCCAGCCGGTGAGGCGTGCGAACTGCTGGTCCGTCAGCCGCGGACCATTGTCGGCAACGCGAAGCGAAAAATGGCCGCTTTCGTTCGAGAGCGAAACGCTCACAAAGCCGTCAGGCTTGCCGTAGGCGGCATGTCCGGCGTTGCGCATGAGATTGAGCGCAAGAAGCTCCAGCTCAAGCGCATCGCCGAGCACCATGGCAGGCCGATCGTCCGCAGGATCGGCTGCAAGGAATTCGCCCGGCGCAAAGAGAATCGGCACGCGCTTCGTGTCGTGGCGCTCGACGATCGCCGCCGCCCTGCGGATGGGCACGCACCAATCGACAGGCGTCAGCGGCTCGTTCTTGCTCTTGGCATACCCTCTGACGCGCTCGACAATCGCTGTGACGCGCTTGGCCTCTTCCGCCATGGCCTCGAGCGCATCGCCCGCAAGCGCCTTGTCGCTCTCTGTCGCTTTTCTAGCCTGGTTCCAGAGCCGGAGTCCCCCAATGTAGTTGGTGATGGACGCCAGGGGCTGCTTCAGCTCGTGCGCAAACATCGAGCTCATCTGCGAGAGCATGCCCACGCGCTCAATGGCCGTCAGCTGCTCGCGCGAAACTTTCGCTTCCTGCTCCATGCGGTCGCGTTCGGCAAGCGCTTCAGTGAGCGCCTTCGTGCGCACGCGCACAAGATGATTGGAGCGCAGCGCATGAAGCGCCAGAACGGCAATGAGCGCAAGCACGGCGAAAATGATCGTCTTATAGCGCTCGAAAAGACGCTTGGGAGAAGCTTCGTCAAGGTACTGATAAGGCCCGTAGTGAAGCTTTTCCATCAGCGCCTGCACGCCGGAGAGGTCGACGCGGATGCCCCAGCGGTAGCCTTCCTGCGCCGGCAGGCTGAAGGCAGCTGCCGCAAGGCGCCGCAGCGTGTCGTTGCTCGCGTAGGGCGTATAGCCGATAGTCCAGTCAGGATAGCGCGCCGTGCTCGAGCTGCAGGCGCCGGGCTCCTGAGGGAGCGTCGCCACGAGCTTGATGGCTGCCGGATCGAGAAGCTGCCGCCTGAGAAGCCATTCGTAGACGCAGCTTGTGAGAAGCCCGACGTCGGCATGTCCGTTCAGCACGGCATTGACGACATCCGGCACGTCGTGCGCTCTCCAAATGACGGCTTTGAAGAAATGATCTTTGGAAAAGCCTTCGTCAAGGAGCCGCCCCTGAAGGCGCTGCCAGGGTCCGAAAGAAACGCTCGACTGAATGGCAATGCGCCGGCCTTCCAGACTTTTAAGGTCGTCGAGATCCGTCCGCCTCGCATCAGCGATCAGAAGCCCGCCTGCCGGGTAGCCGCTCTGCGTGGCATCTTCCCGAGAAGCAAGCGGCACGGCGCCGCCTTCCATCATGAAGGCCGCCATCGTGCCTGCTGTCGCGATCACAAAGGGGATCTTCCGCGCTTTAGCTACGCGCACAAAATCCGTCGAAGGAATGGCAGTCAGGATGATGCGGCGGTCCGGAAATGCAATGCGAAGCGCCTTGATGAGCGGCCCCACGCTTTGCAGATAGGCCGAATCCGTGCCGGTTTCTTCATACGCGATCCAGAAATCGCCTGCTTCCGGCGGCGGTCCTGACTCGGCATATTCAGAACGAAGAGGCGAATCGCCGAGAACGCCGAGCTCGGAAAACTGCTGCGAGTAAACGCTCTTCAGAGAGGAAAATGTCGCGGACGACACCGCATCCGGACGTTGCCTCGGCTGCTCGACGCCCTCGATCCTCCCGCTCGGCTGATCCGCACCGAAAGCGGACGGCGTCTGGAGCGAAAGCGAGACAGCGCAGACAAAGAGAAAAGCCTGAAGCGCTTTCATAGGAGGTGAGGCGGGAGCAAAAAAAGCAAGGAGCGCAAAAAGAGTTATTTTCGCCTTGGAGAACGCTCCACGGCAAGCCCTTCGCCGCCGGGCCGGCAGAGGGCGTTGAATTCTGCGCCTCCCCTGCGGCACATGGCGAAGCAATACATTCCAAAGTATGCCAGCTGACCCACACCAAGGTCTATCACGCTCGCTTCGACACCTCGTCCAAAATGCTTGGCAGCGGCAGATAGATGCCGCCGAAACCACAGTTTGTCCAGAGCGCCGCAAACTTTTTTCTTCACGGCGGCGCTCAAAGCAAAGAGAGGAAACAAATGCCTGATTTCAATCGCCGCAATCTGCTTAAGGCCGGCACTGCCGCCGCCGCTGCCATTGTTGCGAGCGCTGCTGCTTACGGCGGAGTCCCCGCTCAGAGCGTGAAGAAGTATGACGAAGAGTTCGATGTCGTGATCATCGGCTCGGGCTTTGCCGGCATGGCCTGCGCCCTTAAGGCGGCCGAAGGCGGCAAGAAGATCCTCATGATTGAAAAGATGCCCGTCGTCGGCGGCAACTCCGCCATCTGCGGCGGCAACGTCGCCTGCCCGAACAACCCCGTTCAGGCTGCTCAGGGCATCAAGGACAGCAAGGAGCTCTTCATCAAGGACTGCCTGAAGGACGGCCTCGGCATCAACTACACGAACCTCCTCGGCGTCATCGCCGACCGCTGCAACGACACGATCAAGTTCGTCGAGGAATGCGGCGCCGAGTTCGTTCCCAACAAGATGCTCTTCGAAGGCGGCCACTCCGTGCCCCGCTCCTACGAAATCAAGGCGGGCTCCGGCTCCGGCTACATCAAGCCGATGTACAAGAAGGTTCAGGCCAACAAGAACATCACCGTGCGCACGCGCTGCAAGTTCGATGACTTCATCATGGACGGCGACGACGTGGTGGGCATCGTCTGCCGCGAGAACTATCGCTTCAATGCCAAGCTCGCGAGCGACGACCTCGAGAACAAGGGCGGCACGGTCAAGCACATCCGCGCCAAGAAGGCCGTGATGCTTGCCGCCGGCGGCTTCTCCCGCGACATTTGGTTCCGCCAGGTTCAGGACCCGCGCGTCGTCCCGACCACGGACTCCACGAACCAGCCCGGCGCTACGGCTGGCGTTCTGCTCCATGCTCTCGGCATCGGCGCAGCGCCGGTTCAGCTCTGCTGGCTCCAGTTCCTGCCCTACTGCAACCCGCGCGAAAAGGGCTTCGGCGTGTCGGTGAACTTCACGAACCATGCCTGCATGGACTTCGGCATCGTCGTCGACCGTAAGACCGGCAAGCGCTTCATGGACGAGCATGCCGGCCGCAAGATCAAGTCCGATGCGCTCTTCTCCGTGATCGGCACGGACGAGAACTACCCGATCGCCATTGCCGACGACCGCATCGTGAAGTCGATCAACCCGGCCTTCGTCAAGCTGCCGCTTGAAATGAAGACGGTCAAGATCTTCAACACGCTCGAAGAGCTCGCCGACTTCTACAAGATGCCGAAGGACGCGTTCCTCGAGCAGGTCAAGCGCTTCAACAGCTATGTCAAGGCTGGCGAGGATCCGGAATTCCACCGCAACCTCAAGTTCTCCAACGGCCTCGACGTCTCGAAGGCGCCGTTCTACGCCATTGAGTGCTGCCCGAAGATTCACCACACCATGGGCGGCGTGATGATCAACGAGAAGGCTCAGGTCATCAGCACCAAGACGCACGCGCCGATCAAGGGCCTCTACGCCGGCGGCGAAGTGACGGGCGGCGTGCATGGCGCTTCCCGCCTTGGCACGGTGGCCGTGATCGACGCTCTGACGTTCGGCATGGTTGCGGGCGAACAGATCGCGAAGCTCTAATCGCTTCCTAAGCGATCGACTCTCGGACGGCGCTGAGGCTGGAAGCCTTCTGAATGCCGTCCGACAAAGCCCTCTTTGACAAAGGCCGTCCGGTCCTGCCGGGTCGGATGGCCTTTGTTTTTCCAAAAAAATGCTTTTCTCACCCTACTGAATAGAGAACCGCCGCCATGAACAAAGCCACCGCCGCGCTGGCTGCCGCTGCGCTTCTGCTCGCCTTCGCCTCGCCTAGCTTTGCCGGCGAAAAGCTCGCCGACATGCATGTGAAGAGCGGCCTGAAATGCGAAAGCTGCCACGGTCCCGACATGAAGGATCCCAAGATCCCGGACACCGCCGTCTGCACGGGCTGCCACGCTGTCGACGCCCTCGCCGAGAAGACGAAGGACGTCAAGCCGGCCAATCCGCATAATTCGCCTCACTACGGCAAGGAGCTCGACTGCGCAAACTGCCACCTCCTGCACCAGGAAAGCGAAAACTACTGCGATCAGTGCCACCAGTTCGGCTTCAAGGTCCCGTAGCTCGGCTGAGGCACGCCGCTCAGGCTCTGCAGTTTCCACCTTTACTTTTTGCTTGGTCACGCTGCTGCGCTCCATTTTTTTCGGCGCTTCAGCATCTTCATCTTCTTCGAGGTCTTTTCTCTCTTTTTCGCGCTGAAGCTGCCGCACAAGCGCCAGTCCCTGCGGCCGCGTCTTCCTGCTGACTCCTTCAGCATTTGCGATTTTGCCTCGGCGCCCTGCCTTTTCTCTCTCCTTTCGGGCAGGGCGCCTTTTCTTTGCCTGCAGCCTTTCCATGTTTTGAAGGCATGAAGACTCGCTCTTCAAAAGCATTTGTTTTTAATGCTTTTTCAACATAGCATTGCTTTAACAATAGTTAAAAGGCATAGAGTTGGACTGAGTGACTCCGCAGGGGACCAGAAGTCCGCTTCTTTGTCTTGCCCCGCAAGCGGAGGATTCATGCAAGCAGCAATGACACGACGCAGCCTCATCGGACAAGCTGCCGCCGCTGCCGCCTGCGCCTGGCTTCCTGCCTCGCCAGCAGCGGCCGCCTCATCTTTATCCCTGCAGTCGAAGGAGCAGCAGACCATGACGCAGCAACTTCATCTAACGAGCGAATGGGACAAGGTGTTCCCTCAAAGCAGCCTTGTCGAACATTCAAAGATTGCGTTTCCCAACCGCTACGGCATCACGCTTGCCGCAGACCTATACAAGCCCAAGTGCGGCAGTGCGCCCTATGCGGCCATTGCCGTAAGCGGTCCCTTCGGCGCCGTAAAAGAGCAGGCCTCGGGACTCTATGCGCAAAAGCTCGCAGAAATGGGCTTCCTTGCCATTGCATTCGACCCGTCTTACACGGGTGAAAGCGGCGGCGAGCCGCGCTTCGTCGCGTCGCCCGACATCAATACGGAAGACTTCTGCGCAGCAGTGGACTGCCTAAGCATTCGCAGCGACGTCGATCCCGAACGAATCGGCATTCTCGGCATCTGCGGCTGGGGCGGAATGGCTCTGAATGCCGCCGCAGTAGATCCCCGAATCAAAGCCACCGTCGCCGCCACGATGTACGACATGAGCCGAGTCACTGCCAGAGGCTACTTTGATCAGCTTGACGAAGCCGGCAGGCAGGCGCTTCGCCAAGCTCTCTCCGCACAGCGCACAGCAGACGCCCGAACAGGCCGCTTTGCTCTCGCCGGCGGCGTGCCTGACCGCGTTCCTGAGGATGCGCCGCAGTTCGTGAAGGACTACTGGGCCTATTACAAAACGCCGCGCGGCTACCACAAGCGCTCGCTCAATTCGAACGGCGGCTGGAACAAAACCTCGGCCGTATCGTTCCTCAACATGCCGCTTCTAGCCTATGCCGGTGAAATTCAGACACCCGTCCTCCTCATCCACGGCGAGAAGGCGCACTCACGCTACTTCAGCGAAGGGGCTTTCAAGCTGCTCAAGGGCGCCAATAAAGAGCTGATGATCATTCCGGGCGCCAATCACACGGATCTCTATGACCAGACGGACAAGATTCCGTTTGACAAGATCGAAGCCTTCTTCCGCTCGAATTTGAAATAGCTCTTTCTCTGCAAAACAGGCCGAGCGCCGCGCTCGGCCATGCTTCTTTGCGCTGTTCAAAGCCACCAGACGCGCCGCCAGGGCGAGAGCGCTTCATCGGCTTCAGCAGCACTGGACACCACCATCGTCAGCGGGCTGCCTTCGCTGTCTTGAAGATGTTCTGCCAGCAGCGCCTTCGCCCAGTCCTCATCCGCCGCTTCGTGCCAAATGAGCACAGGATGGCCGAGCGACAGCGAGCGGCGCGCCTCAATCAGCGTGCTCGAGCCGGGCCGAGCCGCCATGACGAGACTCCCGAGGCCGAGCGCGGCCACGAGGCGGTTGCGCCTTCTGAGGCTCGCCGCACGCTCTTCAGGGGAAAAGCGCCTGCCTGCCAGCTGCGGCGCTTCTGAAAGAAGAAGCCCTGTGCAGCGGATTCTCTCCCAAATATCCCGGTTTTCGGGCGGATACGGCACATCGAGCGGCGTGCCGAGCACGGCAATCGTGCGTCCGCAAGCCTTTTTGTCGCCGCGAAGCGCAGCAGAAAGCGCGCCGCAGTGCGCGGCACGATCAATCCCTGCCGCCATGCCGGACACAATGACGGTGCCTCGCGCCGCCAGCTCGCTCGCCAGAGCTGCCGCCGCAGCGCGCCGCTCGGGCGCGGCATCCCGGGAGCCGACAATGGCTATGAGCGACTGCCGTTCGGCAAGTCCCATGTCGCCCATCCATGCCACCGCTTCAGGCGGATCTTCGAGCGCATGGAACGCGCTCGGATACGCCTCCTCTGAAGCATGAGCAAGCTTGGCGCCCTTTGGCAGCGCGCGCAGAAGCGCCCGTTCTAGCGCCGCCTCAGATGCATCGGGCGACGCCTGGCGCTCAAGCGCCAGAAAAGCTCGAAATCCAGGCGAATCCGGATCGGCGCCTGAAGGATTCTCGGCATCGATTTCGTCGGCTGCTGGCTTTTGGAACATAGCAGAACCTTACGGGAAAAATATCAAGTCAACAAAAGATAATCTTTTGGGAGCGTCACTGCGCTCCAGAAGGCCTATCGGCAAATGCGTCAGCCTTCGTCCTCCGAAGCCAGGCCGGATCCGACAGCCCCTGAAGACAGGAGCTCTTCAAGACGATTCCCGCTCCTGAAAACTTTCTGTTTGACTCCAAGCATCAAAAGCCTGCTCCTTTACAGCGTCGCCGTTTTAGTATTCGCGACATGCGGCCGAAGGCCGCTTTCATTCTGCTTCGTCTGCCGCTCTAGGCGTTCGAAAGCAGACAAAACAACAAGATCAAAAAAGGTGAACATTTCCATGAAGAAGATGCTTGTAGCTGCGGCCATTACGGCGTGCTTTGGCACGGCTTTCGCCGCTGAGGACATTACGGCGGACATCGCCATCATCGGCGCCGGCGGCGCCGGCCTTTCGGCCGCTGTTGAAGCGACTGACCTCGGCGCCAAAGTCGTCGTCGTTGAAAAGATGCCGATGGTGGGCGGCAATACGATCCGCGCCGCTGGCGGCCTCAATGCCGCCGGCACCGCGCTGCAGCAGGCCAAGGGCGGCAAGGCCGCGATGGACTCCGTCGAAATCATGTATTTCGACACGATGAAGGGCGGCCACTGGCTCAACGACCCGGCGCTCGTCCGCACGCTCGCCACGAAGGCGGCCTCTTCGGTTGAATGGCTGCTCGCCCTCGGCGGCGACTTCCGCGACGTCGGCCTCATGGCCGGCGCCACCTTCCCGCGCACGCATCGTCCGACCGGCGGCGCGCTTGTCGGCCCTGAAGTCATCCGCACGCTCTACACGGCCGCCAAGGCCCGCAGCATCGACATCCGCACAAACACCAAGGCCGAAGAGATCCTGAAGGACAAGTCCGGCAAGGTTGTCGGCATCAAGGTCACGGGCAAGGACGGCACTTACACGATCAAGTCCAAGGCTGTTGTTGATGCGGCCGGCGGCTTCGGCGCCAACAACGCGATGGTCGCGCACTACGTGCCCCGTCTGAAGGGCTTTGCCACGACGAACCATCCGGGCGCCACAGGCGACGGCCTCGTCATGGCTGAAAAGGCCGGCGCGCAGCTGATCCAGATGGAGCAGATTCAGACGCATCCGACCGTTGTGCCCAATGTCGGCGAAATGATTACGGAAGCTGTCCGCGGCAACGGCGCCATCCTCGTCAACAAGGAAGGCAAGCGCTTCTTCAACGAGCTTGAGACCCGCGACGCGGTGTCCGCCGCCATTCTGAAGCAGAAGGACGGCATCGCCTACCTCTTCTTCGACAGCGACATGCAGAAGTCGCTCAAGGCCACGAACGGCTACATCAAGCAGACCTACTGCCTCACGGGCGCTTCTCTTGATGAAATCGCTCAGAAGATGGGCTGCGATGCCGCTGCGCTCAAGGCCACGATCGAAGACTGGAAGAAGGGCAAGGCAGCCAACAAGGACGCCTTCGGCCGCGCCGACATGCCTCGCAATCTTGACCAGGCCCCGTTCTATGCCATCGCGGTGACGCCGGCTGTCCACCACACGATGGGCGGCATCAAGATCGACCCGCAGGCTCACGTCTATTCGACTGACGGCAAGGTCATCCCGGGCCTCTTCGCAGCAGGCGAAGTGACGGGCGGCGTGCATGGCGGCAACCGCCTCGGCGGCAATGCTCAGGCCGACATCGTGACCTTCGGCCGCATCGCCGGCCAGCAGGCCTACATCTTCGCCAAGCAGCTCGACGCGCAGAAGAAGTAATTCATCCTGCACGCACAGCGCTTTGAGCGCAGAGGCCGATCAGCAGCCGGGCGCCGGCATCCGGAGCCGCCGCCTCGAGCGCTGAAAAAGCCGAGCGCTTCGGCGCTGCCTCATGCGCCTGACGGGCTCTCCCGCCGGGCGCATTTTCTTTTTGCGCGAACGATTTCGCCACCTCTGCCTGCACTGCAGGCCGCCGCGGCCTAAAATGCGCGCAGTTTGTTCTCAACCGCCATCCATTCTGCGGAGACTTTCTGTGAAGGACATTCTTCTTGCCGGCGTTGATCTTGACGCCGATGCCGCGCTCGACCTCCTGCAGCGCCTCAATCCCGAACGCATTCGCTACCGCCGCTCCGAAAGCATCATGCGAGCCGAGGGCGTTGAAGACGGCGCCGATCTTTCGGCGCTGCAAACCGTCGCCTCCGGCGAAGAATTCGACGTCATCGAGCTGCCGAGCGGCCTCTCGATCAAGCAGTACCGCATGCTCGTCTCCGACATGGACAGCACGCTTATCGTCAACGAAAGCATTGACGACATGGCGTTTGCCGCCGGCTGCTTCGACGAGGTTTCTGACCTGACGCGCCGTGCGATGGAAGGCGCCTGGAGCTTTGACGAGAGCCTGCGCAACCGCGTCGCCTGCCTCAAGGGCGCGCCGAGCAGCGTGCTCGATCACGCCATCAACGCCGAGCGCCTTACGCACGGCGCCGACATGCTGATGAAGCTCTGCCGCCGCAATGGGCTCTGTACCTATGTCATCTCGGGCGGCTTCTCGCAGGTGTGCCTTGCCGCCGTGAAGAAGCTCGGCATGACCGGAGCCGTCTGCAACGAGCTCGTGATGGCCGACGGCAAGCTCACGGGAGACGTGACGGGTCCCGCGGGCGGCCGCATCCTCAATGCCGACGGCAAGCGCCGTGCCATGGAGATCCTCGCGCAGACGAACGGCATCCACCTGTCGCAGGTCATCGCTGTCGGCGACGGCGCCAATGATGCCGAGATGATCAGCGCCGCAGGCCTGGGCGTCGGCTTTCATCCGAAGCCCTACCTCGCCTCGCGCGCCAAGGCGTCGATCCGCCACGGCGGCCTGGAGGTGCTTGCGCACTTCTTCCTCGAAAGCTGGACGGATGCGCCGACGCTCTTCAAGCGCAAATAGCCGCATTTCGCGCCTCTAAAGCGGGGCACGCAGGACTTCTGCAGGCGCCCCGCCCTCAGTCGGCGAGGCGCTTTTTCATGAGAATGTGCCGAATGCCGCACTCGTCGAACTCGGGGCCTTCGGCGGCAAAGCCCGCCTTTTCATAAAACCCTCGCGCATGGCACTGCGCATGAAGCGTCACTTCAGGCATGCCCTGAGCGCGCGCATAGTCGATGACGGCATCGAGCACCTGCCGGCCGATGCCGCGGCCGCGCCAGGGCTTGAGAACGGCGAGCCGTCCGATGCGGCCGTCAGACAGAAGGCGCGCCGTCGCAAGCACCATGCGACCCGGGTCGCGCGCGACGAAATGCACAGCGCGCGGATCATCCGCATCGATCTCTTCCTCCTTCGGCACCTTCTGCTCGGCGACGAAAACCATCAGGCGCACGCGCAGGCACTCATGCTCTAGCGCCTTCCAGCTGCCGTGCTCAATGCTCACTTTCATTTTTACTTTTTCCTCCATCGTCCGGATGCACTCTGGCTAGAGCGTCCTGCGCACCGAATGCTGCAAAACTGCAGCGACGCTTGATTGTCGAATCGACGCCTCCGTCCGTCAAATCGCCGAGTCTCAGCAGAAAAAAAACGCCGGCCGCTCATTCAAGCGCCGGCGCTGAGCTTTCTGGCTCTGCCCCTCCCGAAGGGCGGCGCCTCAATCGCGCGCCCGTTCGAGAGAGAGCGTTCCGCTACTCCGTCATGAAGTCCTTTCCGGCCGCCTTCGCCTTTGCGGCATCGCCCGCAAGGATGAAGGTGAGCTTTTCCGGATCGGCGATGCGGCGGATCGCCGCATTGACATCCTCGACAGTGAGCGCGCGGATGGCGTCTTCGGTCTCCTTCGAGAAGGCGAAGGTCTTGCCGACTTCCAGATAGCTGACCCAGTTGGCCGCCAGGATGCCGTCCTGAGCGCGATTCACTGCGCGCGTCTCGATGAGGCCTCGCTTCGCTTCGGCAAGCTCCTCTTCCGTCACGCCCAACTTCACGGCGCGCGAGAGCTCGTCCTTGAGGCTCTTCTCAGCCTGCGCAAGGTTCTGCGGCGCAACGATCGCAAAGATCGACCACTTCGCGCGGTTGCCGAACATCGGCAGCGTCACCGAAGAGCCGGCGCCGTAGCTCAGGCCTTCCTTCTGACGCAGACGCATCATGATGCGGTTCGAGAGGCCCTCCGAGCCGCCGAGGATCCAGTCGGCCACGGTAAGCGCCGGCGCATCCTTGTCGTCAACATTCGCCGCGAAGTCGACGCGGGCCATGAGAACCGCGTTCTCCTTGTCGGGCGTGTCGATGGCGACGCGAGCCGCCTTCACCGGGCGGTACTCGCTCACGATGCGCTCGAACTTCACCTCAGCAGACTTCTGACCGAGCACGTCAGCCTTGAGCGCATCGAGAAGCGCCTTCTCGTCAAAGTCGCCCACAACCGCCACCGCACCTTCGCCCAGGCCGAAGACCTTGCGGTAGTAGTCCTTCACCTGCTCAAGCGTTGCGGCTTCGATCTCAGCAGCAAGCTCTTCGCTCGTCTCCGTATGGCGCGCATCGCCCGCCGGATAGGTGTTGAAGTGCGTCGTCATCGCATCGCGAGCCTTCGTCGCCGGCTCATCCGAACGGGACTTCAGTCCCTCAGCCATCTGCCGCTTGAGGGTTTCAAATTCCTTTTCAGGGAAAGTTGAGCCAGTCAGGAGATGTCCGACGAGCTTCACCGCCTCGACGACATGCTCGCGGTCCGTCGTAAAACTGAAGGGGCTGCCGTCCATCTTGAGCTTCGTGAAGGCATCGCTGATCTGTTCGCGGGTCATGTCGGCCGTGCCGCGCGTCAGCATCGAAACAGCCAGCATCGGAATGGCCGCATTGACGCTCGTGGCATTGTTGCCGTTGTTGAAGCGCAGGCTCACAACCACCGTGCTGCCGCGGGTCTTCTTCGGCAGCAGCGCCAGCTTCACGCCGCCGGCCTCAGCCATATGCGTGCGCCGGTCGATGTTGTCCTGCGAGACGTCGAAGGCTTCGGCCTGATCGCCCTCCGCAGAGAAGGTGTACTTCGCGAGCACCTCGTCAACCGTCGGAGCCGGCGCAATTTCTGCGCGCTTCGGCTTGTCGGTCGGGATATAGAGGCCCACGACGCGGTTGTCGCGCACAAAGTACTTCGAAGCGGCGGCGTCAACCGCCTTCGGCTCGACGGCCTTCACGCTTTCGCGGTCGGCAAAGAAAAGCCGCCAGTCGCCCAGCCCGATGTAGTCGGAGAGTCCGACGGCAAACTGCTCGGGGTAGGAGAGAGCCCGCTCTAAGAGAGCCCCTTGCTCAGCATTCTGCAGATTGTGGTCATCCCCATCGCGCTGGGACTGATTGTCCATCATCTGCTGCCGAAGGTGGTGAAAGCGGTAGAGCCGTTCCTGCCCGCCTTCTCGATGGTGTGCATTCTGGCGATCATCAGCGCGGTGGTGGCGGGTTCCGCCGCCCATATTGCCTCCGTCGGCCTGGTGGTGATTATCGCGGTGATCCTGCATAACACCATTGGCCTGCTTGGCGGCTACTGGGGCGGACGTCTGTTTGGTTTTGATGAATCCACCTGCCGTACGCTGGCGATCGAGGTGGGGATGCAGAACTCTGGCCTGGCGGCCGCGCTGGGTAAAATTTACTTTGGCCCGCTGGCGGCGCTGCCAGGCGCGCTGTTCTCCGTCTGGCATAACCTGTCCGGTTCGCTGCTGGCCGGGTACTGGTCAGGAAAGCCCATCGCCAAAAAAGCCGACAAGCGCTGAGCGTGATACGTCCGGGCGCAGGCCCGGGCGTGTGCGTTATCCAATCTGCAAACGTACTGGTTTACCTAACTTCATTAACATCATGACTAACGCATCCAGGGTAAACTTACTGGTTTTCTGATTGACCACATCTGAAATACGCGGGCGCGAACTGCTCAACTTCGCGGCAGCATCGGCATGCTTCAATTGATGTTCATCTATCCACTCAGCGATTTCCTG